>CAZZBI010000051.1:6415-8731 GCA_964652385.1 uncultured Pirellulaceae bacterium
CGCGGCCGGGCGATGCCGGGTGTTCGAGACGCCTCGATGCGTGAACCGAGTCGTCGCGTCAGGCCCGCGGCTCGGGACGAGCCGGGGCTACGTCGTGCGACCACTCGCGTTTGCACCGGTCTCGTGACGCGTCGCCCCGGCGTAGGCCCGCGTCGTCCTCGACGCGCGGCCGGGCGATGCCGGGTGTTCGAGACGCCTCGATGCGTGAACCGAGTCGTCACGGGAGGCCCGCGGCTCGGGACGAGCCGGGGCTACGTCGTGCGACCGTTCGCGTTTGCGGCGTTTTCCGATGTGAGGCACGGAGACCCCTCGCTGACGCTGCGGGCTGGGGGGCACGGAGAACCCCTCGCTGACGCTTCGGGCTGGGGGGGCACGGAGACCCCTTGCTGACGCTTCGGGCTGGGGGGGCACGGGGGCGCACGGTGCACGCCCCCGGTCGCACGACTCGCTCAGGCGCTGCGCCAGCGGCGGGCGAAGACCGGCGGGATTCGCCCGTCGCGGTGCGAGGTGACTCGCGGGCGACTCGGGTCTCCAGCCAAGGCGCGGCGGAGGCGGGCGTCGTCCGCGGCGCTGCGCGGTTCGGGGTGCGATGCCACGTCGCTCGACGCAGCGGCCACGTCGCTCGACTCGGGCGACTCCCCCCCACGCTCCCCCTCGGACAACAGCAGTTCTTCGAGCCGCTTGCCGTCGCCGTCGATTCCGAACGGCTTCAGCTCGCCGCGAAGAATCGAGACGTCGCTCGGAGCGGAAATGCCGAGGCGAATCCCGCCCCCCTTCACCTGCAGCACCTGAATGGTGATCCGTCCGTCGATCACGATCGAGTCGTTCTTCTTGCGAGTGAGCACCAACATCGTTTCGTCTCCGGTCTTCCATGAAGGATGGCGAGGGTTCATTGGGTCGCGACCGAGAGAAGTCGCTCGGCTCGACCAGGCCTTTCGCCTCGTCCGAGCCTCGACTCGCGATCTCGTTCGACACCGGGATGATCGCCTCACCCCGAGACACCTCCGGTCACACCTCGTCACGAAAATCTCCCGACCGGCTGCTAGCGAAATGTCGAGACGCGTCCGCGACCGACCGGCAGGCGATGGAGCCCCGCCACGAGTCGGTGCGTGACTTGCCCAGACTTCCGAGTCGCCTCATGGCAAGGTGAAGTCGGCGGAGCCGCTCAGCTGCGGCAACTGGGAAGCTTCGGGGGACCTCTCCGGTTCGTCGGAGTCGAGCGAACGTTCCGTCGGCGCCGGTCGAAAAGATCTTCTGCTCCTCTGGGCGCTCGTCTTCCGAGACGTGTCGCCACCGATTCCCCGACTCTCAGGCACAGGGAGGTGCCGCGATGCGATCGGGAACGACTCCGCGATCCGTTCTGCTGACTCTGGCGACCCTGTCGCTCGGACTCCCCATCCCCCTGCAGGCCGCTCGACTCTCGCTCGACGAGCCGTCGTACCGTGCGCCGTGCGAGTCGGTGGAGACGTACGAGATCCGTGTCGCGGAATCCGACGACGCCCCCTCTCGCTCCACTTCCGTCCCGGTGATCGCCGTCGCGGCGTGGCAAGAGACCGCCCCCTCGGCGTCGCGTCCGCCGCGCCGCGCCGTGATCCGGCTGGTCGTCCCGGACGAAGAAGGCAACGCCGCGACGACTCCGGCCGCCGAAACGTCGGCCGAGACAGCTCCGGCCGGCGAATCTTCGGCCGCCGAATCTTCGGCCGCTCCGTCGACCGCGCCCGCTCCGTCCACCGACTCCGCTCTCCCGCAGCCGACTCGCGCCGCTGCGGCTCGATCGATCGCTGCCGAGTCGACGACCACACGCCTCTCCGATTCGACGAACCTCGACACCGACTCGCTGAACTCCCCGGCGATTCCGGTGATCGGCGAGCCGTCGACGTCCGAGTCGATCGAGCGGACCGATCCGTTCCTGCTCGAGATCCTGCCGATCACGACCGCGTCCCCCTCCGCTCCGCCATCGTTCCGCGTCGCTCTGACGCATCGCGGTGAGGAAGTCTCCGGAACCGCTCGCGCGACGCTGAAGCTCTCGACTCCCGACGCGATCGTCCGGATCCGTCCCGAGAGCGGCTGGAGCTTCGACCGCGCCTCGGGCCTTTGGTCGCTCGAGGTCAACGGCTGGGAAGCGGGGCTCGGCAAGGTCTGGACCGTCGACCTGCGCGAAGGGCTCGAGCGCTGCGTCGTCGAAGCCCGAGTCGTCTCGTGGGGCTCGGGGGTTCACGAACTGGCGATGCCCGAGTTGCCGGCAGCTCCCGAGTCGCCGCTCGATCCCGCGGAGCGACTGGCCGACGACTCGACCGCTCCCGATCTGCTCGCGCC
>CAZZBI010000051.1:8741-21556 GCA_964652385.1 uncultured Pirellulaceae bacterium
CGCCTCGTGCCGAAGCCGCTGCCGAATCCGAAGCGGCTGCCGAAGCGAACGACCTGGACGAACCGAGGCGACTGACCGAGGAGGACGGACCGTCGACCGACGAGTCGTTCGCTCGGGAATCGGACGATTCGCTCGACGCGTTCGATGCGCCCGAGGACATCGACGAGCCGAGCGCCTTCGAGAGCGACGCCCCGTCGGTCGACTTCGCATGCGAAGGGCCGACGACGACTCGTTCCGGCACCTCGCTGATCCTGCGACTGACGATCCGCAATCGGTCGAGCGAACCGGTCTCGGGACTGGAGCTCGCCACCGAGTTCCCTCAGGGGGTCTTCCTCGAAGGGCGGCGAAACGTGCAGTTGGGCGAGGCGATTCCGGCCGGCAAGACGCGGTCGATCGAGATCGCCGTCCGGGCTCATGACGCCGGTCGTCACGAACTCGGGTTCGTCCTGCTGCAGGCGGACGAGACGATCGCTCGAGCCACGCACGATCTACAGGTGCTCGATGGTGCGCTGGATGTTCGGCTGGAAGGGCCGGAACGCTTCCCGGTCGGCCAGGATGCCACCTTCACCGTCCGGCTCGAACATCAGGGGAACGAACCGCTCGAGGATCTGATCGTCACGCTGGCGCTGGCCGAAGGGCTCCGCGTCACCAAGGTGGAACACGAAGCGGGCTACGACGCCGACTCGAACCGTTTGGCTTGGCGCATCGTCCGCCTCGCTCCGGGCGATCGGCTGGAACTCCGCTACATGGTCCGCGCGGAACGAGGGGGCGAAGTGCGGCAATCGGTCGAAGTGACCGGCGACGATCTGGCGACCGGCGTGGGAGCCGAACTGGCGGCTCGGGTGGTCGGCGAAGACCGTTCGCGGATCGCGTCCGAGCCGCGACGTCCCGAAGCCCCGCGAGCCGCTCGCACCCCTGATCCGAACGGCCGAGTTCCGCTGAGCGATCCGCCGTCGATGCGCCGCTGAGCGCGTGCGGCGGCCGAGAGCATACCGAGGGTGAGATTGACCGTTTCGCGTCGGAGCGATACCGTCCGCCCCGAATCGCTTCGCTCCTGAAGCGGTCGGGACAGACGAGTCGGGATCAGGAGGATCGCGTCATGGACTTCAATCTCTTCCAGTGGATCCGAGACGGCGTGAAGCAGTCGGTGCTTCAGGGAGTCAGCGACGCGATCCGCCAGATCGGCACTCCGGACGACTCCGCGCCGCTCCACGAATCGCTCCAGCGGAGTCTCGGGCAGCAGGCAGTGCCGGCCGTCGCCGCCGTCGCTCGCCCTGCCGCGTCCGGTCGCCGCCGCCTGGGCAAGAGTCTCAAGGAAATCGGGCCCGCTCCGAAGAACTGAGGCCGAGCTGCGGAGGTGCCGGAACGAGGGCTCGCAGGGAAACCCGGACGCGCCGCTCGGCGATGACCTCTCGCACGCGCTCAGGCGCCGGCGGCATCTCGGCCGGAGGCGTCTCGCCTAAGGCGACTCCGTGCGGCGGATCGTCGTGCTCCCTTCGACGCTCGACTTCGAGTCGGTCACCATCCCCTCGAACTCCGACGCCACGGTCAGCGACGTGCGGATCGAGACCGAAACCAGGTGGCCTCGCGCGGCGTCGAACAAGGCCGAGCCGGTCAGCTTCGAGTCGCGCAGCGCAAACGTCGCCGTCCCTTCGCCGACCGCGTTCGGCACCAGCGACAGGTCGGCGCGGAAGTCGATCTTCTCGAGCGACTCGCCCCCCTCCTGCCGCGAGCCGCCGTAGGTGAACGTGAAGTCCTGGACCAGGCGACCGACATCGGCAAACGGCATCTCGTACCGATTCGTCCACGTCGCGCCCGGTGCGACTTCCTCGTTCGGCAACACGACTCCGCGACCGATCAGATCCTCGAGCTGCTTCGGTTCGAAGACCTGCAACGCCGCATCGGCCTGAAGTCCTTCCGGGAGCGGATCGAGTTGGCGAAACGCGGTCGTCCGGCCGTCGGGCGAGGCGCGAAAGGTCGTCTTCAGGCCGACGGCCGAGCGGAGCTTGCCGTCGAGGCCGTGCGGATCCTCGGCCGGTTTCTCGCCGGCCGTGTCCGCCTTTACCTCCCCCAGAAACGGACTCTTCGCCGTGAAGGTGAGCCGCGTCAGCGTCTGAGTCACCGAGGCGACTCCGTCCGCGTCGACCTCGTCGATCGTCCAACTTGCTTCGAAGCCGATCGTCAGCGGAATCTCGAAGAGCATGCCGCCGATCGGTACCGACTGGCGAGCGGTCTGGCTGGCGGTCACCTCGAACCGATCCCCGGGCTGAAACTTCCAGCGGAGCGAGACCGGAGTCGCCGTCGGAGTCGCCCCTTCCTGGCCGCCCCCCGTCGCCGGCGAAACGCTGGCGATCGTCGCGTCGCCGTTAGGAGGCATTTCGGTCTGACCGAGCACCGGCACGACGCATGCCGTCGAGGCGAGCATCAGCACGGCGAACGCCGCACCGAGCATCCGCTCCGTGCCGCGCGACCTCATTGCGAGTCGCCGGGACGAAACGCTCGTCGAACCGCGCCGTCCGTTCGCCGCGCCCGGGATCGATCGGAAACGGATCATCCCCGCGTCTCCTGAATTTCGTGGATCGCGAACGACCGGGCCCTTGGCGGACGATCCGCGGCGAACCGGCTCAGGCGCCGAACCAGCGCTTCAGCGAGTGGAGCGTCGCCGCTCGGCCGGCTCGACCGATCGACGTGGTGAGCGGAATCTCCTTCGGGCAGACGGCGACGCAGTTCTGGGCATTGCCGCAGACCTGAACACCGCCGGGGGCGGTGAGGGCGTCGAGTCGTTCGGACGAGTTCATCTTGCCGGTCGGATGGGCGTTGAACAGGACCGCCTGGCTGATCGCCGCCGGGCCGATGAACGCCGAGTCGTACTGCTCGTTCTGCCGCTGCTCGAGCTGCTCGTCGCTCTCGCCCGGCTTGCGAGTCACCTCGACCTTGACGTACTGCGGGCACGCCTCGACGCAGCACCCGCAGCTCATGCACTGACTCAGCGGGTACGCGTTCTCCTGGGCCTCGCGCGACTGCTTCGGCCCGGGACCCATGTGGTCCGAGCCGTCGACCGGCACCCACGCCTGAACCTTCTGCAGGGCGCGGAACATCCGCCGACGATCGACGACCAGATCGCGAAGGACCGGGAACTTCGACATCGGCCGCAGCTCGATCTCGCCGGGGTGATCCTTCAGCAACCGTTCGACGAGGGCCGAGCAGGCCTGACGGACGCGACCGTTGACCACCATCGTGCAGGCGCCGCAGACCTCTTCCAGGCAGTTGCAGTCCCAGGCGACCGGTGCGACGGTGCGGCCGTCGAGCGTCTTGCCCTTGGCCGCGATCCGCTGGAGAACGCTGATGACGTTCATGTCCGGTTCGAGTTCCAGGCGATGCACCTCCCAGTACGGCGCCAGACCGGGACCGTCCTGACGCTGCACGCGAACCTGGAACGTAGCGGGCTTGCCGGTCGAGGGGGCGATCATGCGAGGTTCCTTCGTGACGACTTGCGGACCGAGCGAGCCGAAGTCGGCGGGCGGTCCGGCGAGCGGGGCGAGCGTCGCGACGAGGTGCCTCGGCGAGGCAGCCGCGATCGGGACGTTCGAGACGAGGTCAGGGGTGATTCGAGGGGGATCGTTCGTCGGCGTTCGGTCGGGGGAAGTCGAGGTACTGCGGAACGGGTCACTCGCGAGGATCGGTCTTCCCTCAGGGCGGTCACCGCAGGGAGAAGGGACGATTCACCGCGCGAGGTCTCAGACGCCGGCCGGAACGGGAGCGGTTCCCTTCTTGGCGGCCGCACGTTCCTTCCAGACCTTTTCGATCGTGTCGGCGCCGACCAGTCCGTACAGTCGCGGCTTGGGGGGCGAGATGGTCGTGTCGACATCCTCGTAGGTGATGTGCGGGTCGGTCCCTTCGAAGCGGACGACGGTCGACTTGAGCCACTTCGCGGTGTTGGCTTCGAACGAGTCGCACCAGGTTTCGGCTTCGCGCCGCTTCCCCTCCTCGTCGGTCGCCTGAAGCGACGGCATGGCGAAGTCGGGCTTGAAGTGAGCGCCGCGGCACTCGTCGCGCATCCGAGCTCCCTTCACGATCGCCTTGGCGAGCGGGAACATGTCGACGAGCGCCTTGGTGAAGACGACGTTCTGGTTGGTCCAGGTGCCGGCATCCGACAGCGAGCAGCGCGACGCCCGCTCCTCGAGTTCGCACACCTTGGCGTACGCCTCGTCGAGCTGCGGATTGCGGCGAACCACCGTCGCGGCTCGCGTCATGACGTCGCCGAGTTCCTGATGGATCAGGTACGGGTTCTCGCCGCCGCGACGCCCGAGCAGTTCGTCGTGCCTCGCTTGTTCCGTCTTCACCGCCGTCTCGAAAAGCGAGGCGGGGAGATCGGCCGCCGCCTTCTTGGAACCCTTCAGCAGCGCTTCGATGCCGGGGGCGACGAACGGTCCCGAGAAGATGCAGCTCAGCAGCGAGTTGGCCCCCAGTCGGTTCGCGCCGTGATACTGATAGTCGCACTCGCCGATCGCATAGACGTTCGGAATGTCGGTCCGCTGATTGCGGATCGAGGCGGGGGTCAGTCCGCCGGCGGCCGTCCGTTCGTAGTCGACCCACAGACCGCCCATCGAATAGTGGACGGCCGGGAAGATCTTCATCGGGACTTCCCGCGGATCGACTCCCTGGAACTTCTCGTAGATCTCGAGAATGCCGCCGAGCTTCCGATCGAGTTCGGCTCGCGAGATATGCGTCAGATCCAGATAGACGCACTGGCGTTCCTTCTCGACGCTCAGCCCTTCGTTGACGCAGATGTCGAAGATCTCGCGCGTCGCGATGTCGCGCGGCACGAGATTGCCGTACTTCGGATACCGTTCTTCGAGAAAGTAGTAACGCTCGCCGGCCGGGATCTCGCGCGGATCGCGCGGGTCATGCGGCGTCCGCGGCACCCAGACTCGTCCCCCTTCTCCTCGGGCGCTTTCGCTCATCAGCCGCAACTTGTCGGCTCCCGGGATCGCCGTCGGATGGACCTGAATGAACTCCGGGTTGGCGTAGCGGGCACCGAACCGGGTACAGCGGCTCGCGGCGCTGCCGGTGCAGACCATCGACATGGTCGAGCGGCCGTAGATCAGCCCCGGTCCGCCGGTCGCGATGACGACGGCGTCGGCCGGGAACGATCGGATCTCCATCGTCACCAGACTCTGCGCCGTGCAGCCGCGACACGCGCCGGTCTCGTCGAGGATCGGCGCCAGGAAGTCCCACCCTTCGAACTTGCGGACCTTCCCCTCCGCCTCGTAGCGCCGCACCTGTTCGTCGAGCGCGTAGAGCAGTTGCTGGCCGGTCGTCGCGCCGCTGAACGCGGTCCGCTTGAAGAGGGTTCCGCCGAAGCGGCGCCGATCGATGTAGCCTTCCTGAGTCCGGTTGAAGGGGACTCCCAGGCGATCCATCAGATCGATGACCTTGGGGGCCCAATCGGCCATCTCGCGGACCGGCGGCTGATGTTGCAGATAATCACCGCCGTAGATCGTGTCGATGAAGTGTTCCCACTCGCTGTCGCCGAGCTGCCGCGTCTGGTCGTTGCACGAATTGATGCCGCCTTGCGCACAGACGCTGTGCGAACGCTTCACCGGGACGAGGCTGATCAGGTCGACCGGAATGCCGATCTCCGCCAGCTTCATCGCGGCCGCCAATCCGGCGAGTCCACCTCCGACCACCACCACGCGCTGCTGAGCCATCTCGTCACTCGTTGTTGAGGTCCGGAAATCGAAGGCGATTCCGGTCGTCGTCGCCGTGTCGTGTCCCCGTCGAATCCGCAATCCGAGCGAGTCCGTCACCGCGGCGATGCGAACCGCGGAGGACTTGCGAGGCGCGGATGCCGATCAGTGTCCGGCTCGCTTGTGTTCGTTCGGCATCACCGAACCCTCTTCGACCCGCATCTCGTACATCTCGTTCTCGCGCTTCATCGCTTCTCCCGCGTCGATCGTCAGCGGCCCGGCGAGCGAAATCATGCTGACGCCCGCCAACGCGACTCCCAGACCCAGACAGACGAAGCCGGCGCGGCGCTGAGCCGGAGGATTGACCCAGACGCCCCAGGTGATCCCCATCGTCCAGATGCCGTTGGCCAGGTGAAAGACGCACGACAGGGCGCCGATCGCATAGAAGAGCGGCACGACGAACGAACTCTGCATCGCCGCTGCGAGCGTCGACGACGCGTTGTACGGACTGAAGCGGGCTCCGCCGAGCGGCTTCGCGACCTTCTCGAGCCACAGGTCGAAGTGGAACCAGCCGTGCAGATGAAAGACGTGGGCGAAGATGAACAGCAGCGCGATCATGCCGGTGATCCGCTGCATCACGTAGCGCCAGTTCGCCCCGTAGCCGTAATGGCTGACGTTCGAGCGGCCCCCCATGATGATCACCACGCCGAAGATCGCGTGGAACAGGATCGGTCCGAAGATGAAGCCCCATTCGACGATCGGCAGTGCCGGACCGAGCGCGTGGATCTGATAGACCGCGTTCTGGAACGGCTCGACCCCCATCATCGTCAGCGAATTGGTGATGAGGTGGACCACCATGTACGCGCCGACCGGCACGAGACCGGTGAGCGAGTGCAGTCGCCGGAGCAGGAACTCGTGACGGACCAACAGTGATCCGGGTGCAGTGGTGGCCATGCCGTAGGGAACTCGCCCGAGGTGCACGTGGAGAACCGATCGGGAACTTCTCCCGATCTCGACCGTCCGACCGTTTCCGATACCCGTCGCTCGCTCGGCGCCGTCACGCGACTCGCAAGTCGGTTTGTCCGGTTTCGCCCGCGACAGGTTCCGAAGCACGGGTTCAGGCCGAATCGGATCGCGACGCTCCGATCGTCACGGCGAACGAGACGCTTTGCGAAGCCGATCGGAAGATCGGCCCCTTCGCCGCCTCGTGCGGTAGCCGCCGGCCCGTTCGACCTCGGCGGACCCGCGAGCGGGTCGGCGGACGGCCGTCGAGAAGCGACGTGAAAAATCGGATCCGTGCGTCGTGATGTCCGGAACCGGCAAGAAAGCCCCAAATCCTTCGGATCGCGAGTCAGTATAGAGGGGGCGAGAGAAAGCTGACAAGCACGGCAGACGGCGACGAGGATCGTGACGCGCCGCAGTCGCTGCGGCGGCGAACGAGCGGTCGGGCGGTGCCGACGCGAGACGCGTGAACCGCTCTCCGCAGCGGTTCGAGCGACCCCGTTCCGCGGCGACTCGCCCGCGCCGAGCAGCTTGACATCGGTGCGCGCCCCCAAGCAGAATCCCCCTGAGGGTTCGTGACGCTGCCGTCCGTTCCCTCGTCTCGTCCCGCTCCCGCTTCGGAAAGGTTCTCGATGCCCTTCGCGCCGCTCCGTCGTGTCTGGCTGCCGGTGTTGCTGATCGCGATCGGCGGCTGCGATCTCGGGACGTACGGCGCTCGCTACCAGGAGCGGCGAGGAACGCTCGAGACGCGAGCGCGACGCGCCTCGCATCTGCATGCCGCCTACCAGCGACTCGATGACGCGGTCGGCAACTCGCTCGGCGCTCAGATCCGTCTGCCGAAGCTCTTCGACGGAGACAGCCGACGTCTTTCGCCGACGCAGGCCGAGACGCTGCCGCAGCAGGCGATCCCTCCCGGCATGCCCCTCCCGCTCTCGTACACCTACGAGCGGTACGTGCCGTCGGGGGACGATCAGCTGCCGATTTATGTCTATGTCGGCGCGTTTCCGATCGCCGAAGGCGAAGCCGAAGGGCTCGAAGCACGACTCGACGCCCTCGTCGCGGCGGTCATCTCCGATGCGCCGCGTTGGGCCGAGGTGCCTTACGAGTCGCTCGACGGCGAAGCGGTCACGTTCCGGTCCCTCAAGATCTCGGCGGCGCAGCCCTTCATGGTGATCGACCCGAGCGGGAAGGCGGAGAGTCGGACGCTCGAGGGGCAACTCTTCTTCCACCTGAAGCAGGTCGGCGACAAGCTGATCCTGGTCGGCTTTCGGTATCCGAGTCAGATCGCGGATTCGATCGGCTTTCCCGAGGGGATGGAAGCGAGTCTCGGGTCGTTCCGCCCGCTCTGACGTCCGTCGTCGCGACGGCGATCGGGTCGAGCGGCGGTGATTCCGCGATTCCGCTGGAAAAGCCCGCCTCGATTCCCTAAAATGCGGGCTCGGCCGCGGTCGCCCCCTTTCTTGTCTCGGCCGCCGCTTGCCGTGGGCTCGTCGGTCTTGTTTCGCTCGTCGATCCTGAACGGTGTCGTCGTCGTGTCGGCGCCGTCGCTCTCGTATTTCGGCTGTCGCGTCGTCTCGTGGTCGTGACGGGACCGAGGCTTCACCACAGAGATCAGAGGTGTCCGATGCGTCGTACGTACTTCCTGACGCTGATCGGCGGAGTCGTGATGACTGTCGCCGGATGCGGTGGTGAGACGGCCACCGAGACGGCGTCGACTTCGGGCGGGCCTCCGCCATCGTCGACTCCGCCGGCCGCTTCGAGTCCGGCGTCGACCGGATCGAGCGGATCGTCGGGCGGAGCGACTCCTCCGGCGCCGAGCATGGCACCGGGAGGTCCGGGGAACTTCACCTCGGGGACCGGAGCGACGAGTCCGGCCGGTGGGAGCAGTTCGATGTCGCCGATGGGGCCCGGCGGCTCCTATGGCCCGGGGGGCTCGTATGGACCCGGCGGTTCGCCGATGGGACCGATGGGACCGACCGGTTCCTATGGTCCTGGCGGCTCGTACGGTCCCGGTGGTTCGCCGATGGGGCCGATGGGCCCGACCGGTTCCTATGGTCCCGGCGGCTCGTACGGTCCTGGCGGTTCGCCTATGGGGCCGATGGGGCCGACCGGTTCCTATGGTCCCGGTGGCTCGTACGGTCCTGGCGGTTCGCCGATGGGCCCTTATGGTCCTGGCGGCTCCTATGGTCCTGGCGGCTCCTATGGTCCTGGCGGATCTCCCAGCGGAGCTCCGGGGGCGAGCCCGTCCGGTCCGACCAGCAGCGGTGACGGCTCGTCGAGCATCTCGATCGCCGAACCGGGCGGAAATCGAGGCCCGGGCGGAAGCTACCCGGGCGGGAGCTATCCCGGTGCGCCGGGCAATCCGAATGGAGCTCCGGCCGAACCCCCGCCTCCTCCGGCTCCGCTGACCCTGAAGGAGAAGGCCGAAAAGGCGTTCCGTCTGGGGAAGGATGCCGAGGCGTTCCGGTACATGCATGCGTGGTACCTGGCCGACAGCGAGGCGGTCGACTCGCTCGACATTCGTCTGTTGTCGACGATCAATCAGCCGGTCGCGGCGATTCGTTGGGGTATCGGTGTCGACTACGAGGCGCGGAACTTCTCGAAAGCGCCGCCGTTGATCGGTGCCCAGCCGAACTGGCTCCCGCCCCCTCCGGGCCAACGGAACAACCAAGGGGGGGGCGCTCCCGGTCGACCTCCGGGGAGCGGCAGCGGCGCATCGACTCCGGGAGCCCCGGGCGGTCCCGGCAACTTCGGCGGCGGTCCCGGCGGCGGCAGCAGCGCGACCGAGCCGTCGGACGCACCGGGGGCACTCGCCTACTACACCGGTGAGCTCGGCCAGAAGCTGGTCGAGCGGATCAACATGCGGCGGACTCGCGACGACGGCTACTACGGTCTCTTCCTGAAGGGGGTCTCGTACGAGTTCCGTCCGGCCCAGAACAACAACCGCGGCTTCGGCAGCGGGAGCGGCAGTTATCCGGGCTATCCGGGCGGGCCTCCGGGAGGTGCTCCCGGTGTGGCGGCTCCGGGGGGCAGCGGCGGAGCTCCGGGAGTGGCGGCGGGGGGCGGCGGCGCTCCCGGCGTCGCGGCTCCGGGAGGCCAAGGAGCACCGGGAGTCTCGACCGGTGGTGGTGGCGGCGGTGGCGCGGGGGGCGGTCTGTCGACCGCTCCCGGCGGTCCCGGCAACTTCGGTCCCGGTTCGCCGAGCGGCCCTCCGGGCGGTTCGCCGAGTGGCCCGTACGGTCCGGGTTACCCCGGAGCTCCGGGTGGAGCCGCTCCGGCTCAGCCGGAAGAGACGCGTGATCCGAACACTGCGCAGCTCGTCCCCGGAGTCACTTGGCTCGGGCGAGCCACCCGCGCCGACCTGGTCGAGAAGGCCAAGGCCCAGGGGCTCGATGTGCTCGTCGTGTTCGAGACGGTGGTGTCGGTCGTCCCGTCGACCGGCCTCGAGAAGAACACGACCAAGCTGATGCTGATCAACGTGCATGGCGAATCGGTGAAGGATCAGCAGCTGTATCAGACTCGCACCGCCCTGACCAATGTCTCGTTCTGGCAGGCGAAGGAAAAGAACAAGGACCTGATCGAAGAAGAGCTCGATGCGCTCTTCCAGGACAAGGCGGACGAGTTGGTGAAGCTCGCGCCGCTCCCCGAGCTGACCGCCGAAGAGGTGCAGCAGCGGGTCGATCAGGTGACCGCGTCGCCGCTGGAGAATCCGCTCCCGACCCTCGCCGAGTTCCTCTATTACCACAAGAAGGGGCTGCTCGACGAATCGGGACTGATCGCCGCCTACGAGAAGGTGCTCGGCGATGCCGAGCGAGCCGAGCAGTTGGCGACCGGATCGAACGAGGAGCGTGAAGCGGTGATCGCGGAGTGGATTCCTCCGGCATGGACCGAGAATCCGTCCGAGGCGAACTTCCGCTGAGCGGCTTCGACCGCGAGCGGGTTCGAGAATCGACTTTGGGGAGGTCCGATCGGACCTCCCCTTTTTCGTTGCCGTCGCCGTGGTGGCTCACGTGGCCGAGCCCGACCCGCGAGATCGGCCGGCGAGTCCGATTCGCAAAGCGGCTCGCCGTACCGTGCGCGGCGCCCGACCGTCGGCGCCGCGCTCTTGCCCGCTCCGGCGTCTCGACGCAGGGCGAGCCGAACGCTAGAACCGCGGTCGGTCTCGCGAGCGGCTGAGCGAGACGGGCGGCCTGGTTCGATTCGGCCTCGGGCGAGTGGTCTCGTTCGCGGCCGCGGGTCGCGACGGTTCCGTTGTGCGAACGCTTCGGGGGAAACGATGTTCGACCTGGATCAGGTGCGTCAGGCGATCCGCAAGTTCGGTCTCGACGGCTGGCTCCTCTACGACTTCCGCCGTTCCAACGTGCTCGCCTGTCGAGTTGTCGGACTCCCCGAGAACTCCTCGTACTCGCGCCGCTGGTTCTACTTCGTGCCGGCGTCGGGCGAGCCGGTGCGGTTGGTGCATCGGATCGAGACCGGAGCGCTCGATCATCTGCCGGGGGACAAGCGGATCTATCTGAAGCGTCAGGAGCTGGAGCGCGAGCTGCTGAAGATCCTGGGGCGCGGCGGCAAGATCGCGATGGAGTACGCGCCGCGCGGCAACAACCCGTACGTGTCGCGAGTCGATGCGGGGACGGTCGAGCTGGTGAGCGTGTGTGGCGCGACGGTCGTCAGCTCGGGCGATCTGGTGCAGTACTTCGAGGCGCGATGGACGCCGGATCAGTGGGCGATGCACCTGGAGGCGGATCGGCTGAATCGTCAGGCCTACGACATCGCCTGGACGTTCATCGCCGACTCGATCAAGGCCGGCCGGACGATCCGCGAGACGGACGTGCAGGACCTGATCATGAGTCACTTCGCGGCGAACGGTCTGACGACCTATCACCCGCCGATCGTCGGCGTCAACGCGAACTCGGGCGATCCGCACTACGCTCCGGTCCGAGGACAGGATGCCGAGATCCGGCCGAACGATTGGGTGCTGATCGATCTCTGGTCGAAGGTCGACCGGCCGGGAGGCGTCTACAGCGATCTGACTCGCTGCGGCTACGTCGGGACCGAGGTGCCGCGTCGCTATCGGGAAATCTTCGAGATCGTGGCCGCGGCTCGGGATGCCGGCATCGCGTGCGTCCGCGACGCGTTCGCCGCCGGCAAGCCGCTGCAGGGATGGGAGGTCGATCGCGCGACGCGCAAGGTCATCGACGACTCGGGGTACGGCGACTACTTCGTGCATCGGACCGGTCACAACATCGGTCAGGAGACGCACGGCAACGGGGCTCACATGGACGATCTCGAGACGCGCGAAGAGCGGCTCGTGATGCGCGAGACCTGTTTCTCGATCGAGCCGGGGATCTACCTGCCCGATTTCGGCGTCCGGAGCGAGATCGACGTCTTCGTCGATGCGACGGGCAAGGTGCACGTCACGGGCGAACCGCAGACCGAAGCACTGGCGATCCTGGCCTGAGAGTCTCGTTCGTCGTGCGACCGCGTCGTAGTGCGACCGACCCCGGTCGCAGCATTCGAACGCACCGTGGGGGCACGGAGACCCCTGCGCTTGGCGCTTCGGGCTGGTGAGGCTCGGCTTCGTCCCGACGCCGTACGAGCTTTGCAGCGTCAATGGTGTCGGCATCCTGAGTAGCCCCGGCTTGTCCCGAGCCGAGGGTGTGCGGTGACGACACCGATCGAACTGCGAAGCGTCTCGAACGCTCGATGTCGCACGGCCGCGCGTCGGGGACGACGCGGGCCTACAAATCGGCGACTTGTGTCTTTTGGGTCGTGCGACCGCCCTCGGTCGCAGCATTCGAACGCACGGGGGCGCGGAGACCCCTGCGCTTGGCGCTTCGGGCTGGTGAGGCTCGGCTTCGTCCCGACGCCGTACGAGCTTTGCAGCGTCAACGGTGTCGGCATTCTGAGTAGCCCCGGCTCGTCCCGAGCCGAGGGCCTGCCGCGACGACACCGATCGAACTGCGAAGCGTTTCGAACGCTCGATGTCGCACGGTGTCGTAGTGCGACCGACCCCGGTCGCAGCATTCGAACGCACCGTGGGGGCACGGAGACCCCTGCGCTTGGCGCTTCGAGGTTGTGAAATTTTTGGGAGGCCGGCGGATTGACCGGGGCGTTCCGAGCACT
>CAZZBI010000052.1:0-21134 GCA_964652385.1 uncultured Pirellulaceae bacterium
GGGGAAGAGGCATCAGACAAAACTGAAGGAGATTCGCGTGCGTCCCAAGACGGGACAGCACGACATCGAATTCAAGGTCAAGCAGGCGGTGACGTTCCTGCAGCACAAGGACAAGGTCCAGGTGACCGTCCTCTTCCGCGGTCGCGAATTGGCTCACGTCGAAGAAGGACGCAAGGTGATGGACCAGATCCTCGCCGCGCTCGCCGAGTTCGGCAAGGTCGAGAGCCAGCCGTCGACGCAGGCCAAGCGGATGATGTGCACCGTCGCTCCGAAGTGAGTCGACGTCGTCGCGACCGAGCGCTCGCGACATGTTCGATATCGCTCGGCCGGTGAACTCGGTCCGCCCCTTCGTCGCCGGACGCGACGGCTCGTCCCGGTAGCCTGAGCGTTGCCGTATTGCGGAGCGCCGAGGACCTGAAAGTGAAGGCCGATCGTCGGTCCGTCCGCTGATTCACTTCGCCGTCCGAACCACCGGCGACGTGGTGAGACGTGGAGCGATCTTGCTTCCGTTGCGGTCCGGCTCGGCGCAGCGCTCCGCTCGACCGAGACGCCTCGCGTGCCTCGGACGAATGGCATGACGACCCGGGCCGAGTCCGACGTCACGCCGATCTCGGTTTCGCTCGTCGCTCGGCTTCCGCGGTGAAATCAGCGCTGACGAAAGTGCTGATAGGCGAGCAGCACGTCGTAGAGGTCTTCCGAGACGACGAGTTCTTCGTCCTCGAAATCCGCGACCCAGGATCGACCGCTCGCTGCGGCATCGATCAGAGCCGGCACGATCTGACCCAAGCGGACGCTCAAGCGACGCGGTCCTCGTTCGCCGAGCATCTCGGCGGACAGACGGTCATGCAGACGGGGGTGAACCACAGGCAGTCCCTTGCACTGGAGGTTCGACGGATCGTCACGCTGTCGGGAATCGGTCGGCGGACCCGAGCGACTTGACGAGCATCGGCTCGAACGGCGCAACTGCTGTCGTTTTTCGATCGCTTCCGAATCGGCCCGGATCGGCGATTTTGTCGCTGCGTCTCTCGGAATCGACGCCTGTCGTTCCGCGCAGGCTCTCGCCGATGCCGCCGAGCGCCCGATCGCGACTTGCTCCGGTCCGGTCCGTCGGTCCACAATCGGTTGCCTGTAGCGACGCGACGCGTGGCGAACAGGACCGCTCCGCGGGAGCGAGGAGCGTTTCGTCCGTCGGACGCGTTCGAGGGGATCGCATGTCGGCCGTCGATCGTCCCTATTGGTCGCTGTTGGTCCGCGAAGTCGACGCGGTCCGCCGGCGGATTCGTCGTCGACGCTCGGCCTGGACGGCGATCATCGTCGCGCTGACCGCAGGAGCGATCGCGTGGGGGCTGCGGATCGGCGGTCTCGGCGGCCAGGCTACTCAGTGGCCGATGCCCGATGGTGCGCAGCGTCCGGCGGCGCTGATCGCGGGGTTGATCGCCGTGGTCGCTCTCGTTCGACTCGTCGCGATCCTGGCCGCTCGCACTCCTTCGGCGGCACTCGTCGTCCGCGATCTCGAACGACGCTTCCCTGATCTCGATGCGCGACTGCATGCGATCTGGTCCGAGCGAGCCGGCGATCCGGATCGCCCTTGGACCTTTCTGCAGGATCAGTTGCTGCGCGAGACGCTGGTGCATGCCCGGCGCCACTGGTCCGAGATCGCCTCACCGAAACGTCTCGGGCTCCTTCGCCTGGTTTCGATCGGAGCGATCGGTACCGCCGCGTTGTCGCTCGCGGTGCTGCTGCTGGCCGATTCGGAGCTGCGCCAGCGGCTGACCTCGGACGCTTCGGACTCGGCGCCGCTCCGGCATCCGGTCGATCGCTGGAGCGTCGCTCCGGGAGATTGCGAGATCGAAATCGGATCGAGCCTGCTCGTGACGGTCCGTTTGCCGGGACCGAGCGTCGACGCGTTCGAATTGGTGGTGACGCTCGGCGACTCGGTCCGCCGATTGCCGATGGAACCGAATCTGAACGATCCGGTCCATTCGGTGCGAATTCCGTCGATCGAAAGGTCGGGGAGCTATCGGATCGAATCGTCGACCGGTGCGACTCGGGAGTTCTCGATCGTCGCCTATCGTCGTCCGCGTCTCGAATCGCTCGAAGTCCGCATCGTTCCCCCATCGTTCGCGCGGAGCGAGCCGTCGACGATCCGCGATCCGCGCCGCGTGCGCGGACCGCTCGGGACGCGTCTCGAGATGACCGCGGTCTACTCGGGAGAATCCGTCGGCGGCTCGATCGTCGGATCGACCGGCACCGCCCTGTTGTCGACCGAGTCGATCGCGATCGACGACGGCTTTCGCTCGACGCTGCGCGGCGAATGGACGGTGAGCGCCGACGATCGGCTGACTTGGCAGGTCGCCGATCGACACGGACGGACGCCGGCGGAAGCGACCGAACTGAACGTGACGCTCCTGCCCAACAACCCGTCCGAGGTCCGCTGGCTCTTTCCTCGCCAGGACCTGTCGGCTCATCCGCTCCAGGAGATCGATCTGTCGGCCGAAGCCGAAGACGATTTCGGCGTGGTCCGCTGGGGCTTCGTCCTCCTCGATCCGAGCGCTGCTCCCGAGGAGCTGGTGATCGGCCGGGGAGAGGAGAGAACGACGACCTGGTCTCGAACGCTGTCGCTCGAAGAGCGTTCGCTCGTCCCGGGGCGAATGCTGGCGATCGGAGCGTGGGCCGAGGATCTGGACGAAACGGGGGTGCCTCGACGTGCGATGTCCGACCTGATCCTGATCGATATCCGTCCGTTCGAACGGATCTTTCGCCAGGGCGATTCCGATCAGGCGCAGGCCCAAGCGGCCGAACGATCCGGCGAGAGCGGCCAAGGAGAACAGGGGGCACCCCAGACGGAACTGGCCGAACGTCAGAAGCAGGCGCTGATCGCGACCTGGAACCTGGCTCGCCGTGATGCATCGATCGACGGATGGCGACCCGATCTGACCGTCGTGCTCGAGTCGCAGGTCGGAATCGGCGACGAACTGCGGGAACTGCTCGGCACCGGCCTCGAACTCCCTCCCGAAACGCTCCTCGCGACCGAACGAGCGGCGATTGCCGCCGTCGACGGACTGCTGGCCGCTTCGCGCGACCTTTCGACCGAACCGCTCGCCGACGTCGTTGCAGCTCAGCAACGAATCCTCGAGACACTCGTCTCGATGGCCCCGGAAGAGAATCAGGTGATGCGGCAGCAGGGGGAAAGCGCCAGGTCGCAGAGTCGCGCATCGGGCCCCAGCTCGCGAGAACTCCAGTCGCTGCAGCTCGATCCCGATCGCAATCGCTACGAGCAGGAATCGGCCGCTCGTGATCCGGCCGAGGAAGACCAGACCGCTCAGCGTCAGCAACTCGAACGACTGCAGGATCTGTCGCAGCGTCAGCAGGATCTGAATCGCGAGATGCAGCAGGAGGCGACGGCCGATCGGCCGACCGACGAGCAACAACAGCGGGAGCGTCAGGAGCGACTGGCGCGGTTGAGAGAACGTCAGCGCCGTCTGCAGGAAGAGGCGGAAGAGCTGCAGGAGGAACAGGCTCGCACGCCGTCGACCGCCGAAGAACGAGACGGATTGCAGACCGCTCGGGATGCCGCGCAACAGGCCTCCGAAGCGCTCGCCCAAGAGAATGTCGAGGAAGCCCTGTCTCAAGGGAGGCGATCGGCTCGCGAACTCGACGACCTGCGGGAACGCCTCGATCGCCGTTCCGGGTCGGCAGTCCGCGACGAGATCGAGGCGATCGATCGGAATCTGGAACGTCTCGCCGAGGAACAACAGGCGATCCGCGACGCGCTGCAGGAGAACCAGGAAGCGAACGGCCCCGGACTCCGTTCGGCACGGCGCGACGACGACCTGGCGGAGCGGATGCAGCGCCGAGAAGGCGATTGGGAGACCGAGCTGCAGCGGATTCGGGAGCTGACCGAAGCGACCGAGACGACCGAGCCGCGCGTCTCGGAGCGGCTGTACGACGCGTTCCGCGAAGCGCGTCAGTCGGGAGTCGATCGAAATGCGGAGGAATCGCGACGCTGGGTTCAGGAGGGATTCCCCGAACAGGCGCGACCGATCGAAGAAGCGATCGATCGGCAGTTGGGTGATCTTCGAGACGCCTTGCGCGAAGCCTCGCAATTGGCCGGGCGAGATGATGTCGAGTCGCTCGAGCTGGCCGAGAGCATGCTCCGTCGACTGGCCGATGAGGTCGAAGGAGAAGCCGAGGACCGACCGTCCGACGCCGAGACGAGTGAAGAGGCATCGCAAGGCTCAGAGACGGATCAGCAGCCCGGTCAGGGGCAGCAGCCCGGTCAGGGACAGCAGCCCGGTCAGGGGCAGCAGCCCGGTCAGGGGCAGCAGCCCGGTCAGGGTCAGCAGCCCGGTCAGGGTCAGCAGCCCGGTCAGGGTCAGCAGCCCGGTCAGGGGCAGCAGCCGGGTCAGGGTCAGCAACCCGGTCAGGGACAACAACCCGGTCAGGGTCAGCAGCCCGGACAGGGGCAGCAACCCGGACAGGGGCAGCAACCCGGACAGGGTCAGCAGCCCGGTCAGGGTCAGCAGCCCGGTCAGGGTCAGCAGCCCGGTCAGGGACAGCAGCCCGGTCAGGGACAGGGGGAGTCGTCGGGAGCCCCGGGATCGTTGCGCGGCGAGGGGACGTCGGGGGCAGCCGGAGGCAATCCGAACGGTCGCGGCAACGGCGAACGAAGCGATCGCCCCTCCGGCGTCTCGCCGCTTGTCGGTGACGACTTTCGAGACTGGTCCGAACGGCTGGAGGATGTCGAGTCGCTGATACCGTCGGGGCCGCTCCGTGACGAGGCGAAACGGATTCGCGAACGGGCCGAGCTGATGCGACGCGACTATCTGCGGCACTCTCAGCCGCCTGACGAAGCGACGCTCGGGACCGCGATCGCGGAGCCGCTGAAGCGGCTGACGCTCGAGATCGCGGCGGAGCGCCGGCGCCTCGAAGGGAAGGATGCCGCCGTCCGGCTCGACCGCGACGAGATCCCTCAGCGATTCGAAGATCAGGTGCGCCGCTACTTCGAACGACTGGGGGCAGGTCGGGAATGAGCTCCTGGTACTGGGATTCCGAACGACTTCCCTGGGTCGCGATCGTGACGCTCGTCGCGATCCTCATCGCGGCTCGGTTGGCGATGCCTCGCGGCGGTCCGGTCGGTCGGCGCTGGGGGCTGATCCTCCTCCGGACCGGAGCCTTGATGCTGCTTGCCTGGTGTCTGCTCGATCCGGCGCGCACGGTGGTCGAGCCGGTTCCGGGACGCAATCGGATCGCCGTCGCGGTCGATCGGAGCCGGAGCATGGAGACTCCTCCCGGCGATGGCACGTCGTCGGTCTGGGAGCGTCTGGAGGGGGAGCTTCAGGAGCCCGACGGCTGGCGCGCTCGGCTCGAAGGACGCTTTCAGGTGACCGACTTCGTGATCGGCGAGCGACTGCGGGTGCACCCGAGCGGTAGCGTTTGGCCGCCGGCCGCCGGGGTCTCGCCTCTTTTCACTCAGACGACCGAACTGGCCTCGCGAGTTTCCGGCAACCCGTTCGCCGCGATCGTGCTGCTGACGGACGGCGTCGCGACCGAACCGTGGCCAGACGAGGGGCGGGCGTGGAACGGCCCGCCGATCTTTCCGGTGCTGCTCAGTCCGGAACGCGAGACGCCTGACCTCCGACTGACCGCGCTGACGGCGACGCCGACGCTGTTCGAGGCGGCTCCCCTGGTCGTCTCGGCGACGGTCGAGCAGGAGGGGCTGGCCGGTCGGCCGATCGTGGTCCGGATCGTCGACCAGTCGACCGGCATCGCCGTGACTCGCGAACTGGAGTTGCCGGAGGGGGGACCGGCGATCGTCCGGATCGAGTTGCCCGCAGCGAGCGGTTCGCCGGTCCGTCTTGCCGCCGACATCCGCTTGAGTGACGAAGCAGGTCAGTGGGACGAGCGGGTCGAGTCGAACTCGGAGGTCGGCGTCGACGCTGCGGAGCCTGCCGAGACGCGGTCGATCGAGCGGACACTCGCCAACAATCGGCGGGAACTGGTGGTCGATCGGCCGACCGGGCCGTACCGCGTGCTCTACGTCGGAGGGCGTCCGAACTGGGAGTTCAAGTTCTTGCGCCGCGCCGTTCAGGACGACCGCGAGGTCTCGCTGGTCGGTCTGCTGCGGATGGCCGATCGGGAACCACGGTTCGCGTTTCTCGAGAACGGCGATGCGCGCAACCGGTTCTACGAGGGCTTTCGCGAACGCTCCGACGAACGCCTGGAAGATTACGACGAACCGGTCCTGGTCCGAATCGGCACCGACGGGCCTGAGGAACTGGCGGAGGGATTCCCGCGACGCGCTGCCGACCTGTTCCGTTACGACGCGATCGTGATCGACGACGTCGAAGCGAAGTTCTTCGACCAGGAACAGCTGACGCTGATCCGCGACTTCGTCGAGCGGCGCGGCGGCGGGCTGCTGCTGCTCGGAGGACCTCGGGCGTTTTCCGAAGGGGAATGGAGCGACACGTCGTTCGCCTCGCTCTCGCCGCTGTACGTGCAGCGTCAGGCGGGGATCGTCGACGAACGGAGCATCCGTTGGGAACCGACTCGCGAAGGTTGGCTCGCCCACTGGGCTCGGCTCCGCAGCGACGAGTCGGACGAGCGACAAGCGCGAGCCGGACTGCCGACACTGCTCGGCGTGAACCGAGTCGGGGCTCCGAAGCCGGCCGCGACGGTCCTGGCGTTGACCGACGGCGGAGACCCGTTGCTGGTGGCTCAGGAGTTCGGCCGCGGTCGGACGGCAGCGCTGACCGCCTCGGACCTGCATCGCTGGCAGCTGCTGGGCGAGCGGGCGGACGGAGGCTCGAAACGGGAGTTCGGCCGTCTGCAGGAGGACTTCGGTCGTCAATGGCGGCAGCTGTTCCGATGGCTCGTGTCGGATCTGCCTCGGCGCGTCGCGATCCGGACGGCCGACTCGACCGATTCGGCTCAGACGACTCGTGAACTGATCGTCCGCGTGTTGTCCGACGAGTACCTTCCCGACGATCAGGCGTTCGTGCCGATCGAGGTGACCGATCCGACCGGCGTGCGCGAGCGGTTGATCGCTCGGCCCGCCGAATCGCCGGGCGAGTACCGGGTGACCGTGCCGACGGTCGTCGAAGGGGAGTATCGGGCGGAGGCTCGGGTCGAGACGTTCGACGGCGAACCGCTCGGCTCGGCGACGACCGGTTGGATCCGCGAGCCGAGCATCGGCGAGCTGCTGGCATCGGTCGCCGATCGGGAACGTTGGCAGTCGTTCGCGGAACGGACGGGAGGGCGGCTGCTGGAACCGTCGGAGCTGACGAGCGATTCGTGGATCGACCGGCGGACCCTCTCGCACGTGACGACACGCGAACGCTCGCTCTGGCATTCCTGGCCGCTGCTGCTGGCGGCGCTCGCCCTGCTGATCGGCGAATGGGGCTGGCGCCGTGCCAAGGGGCTCGCC
Source organism: uncultured Pirellulaceae bacterium (assembly GCA_964652385.1). Taxonomy (GTDB): domain Bacteria; phylum Planctomycetota; class Planctomycetia; order Pirellulales; family Pirellulaceae; genus UBA11682. The sequence goes on from CAZZBI010000052.1 coordinate 7,427, forward strand.
TGAGGAGTGCTCGGGCATTCCCAGACGGAGCGTTCCGAGGCAAAATCGCGAAGAGGAGCTGCCGCTCCCGCCCCCGCGTTCCGCGCTCTCGTGGAGATCCCACCTTGGCGAACGACCTGAGCCGTTTTCATCATCCGATCAGCGAACTGCTGCAGCTCCCGCGGACTCGCGAAGAATGGGACCGCTATCGTCTGAGTGACGAGCAGCTCGAGTTCTATCGGACCGAAGGGTATCTGGCCGGCGTCCGGATCCTGGACGATCGGCAGATCGAGTTGCTGCGAGCCGAACTGGCCGACGTGATGAACCCGGAGCACGACGGACGCGACCTCTGGTACGAGTATCACTCGAACGAGTCGGCCGTGCGGGACAAGGTCCTGTTCCATGCGCTCGGCGCCTGGCGGACTCGCCCCGCGCTGCACGACATCCTGTGGCACCCCGCCTTTACGGTCGCGGCGAGCCAGTTGCTCGGCGGGGCGATCCGGATGTGGCACGACCAGCTCTTCTGCAAGCCGCCTCGACACGGCGGCGTGGTCGCGTGGCACCAGGACTACTCGTACTGGACCCGCACCCGACCGATGGCGCATCTGACCTGCTGGATCGGATTGGACGACAGTACGGTCGACAACGGCTGCGTCCACTACGTTCCGGGAAGCCACGAATGGGACCTGCTTCCGATCACCGGACTGGCCGGCGATATGGAGGCGATCCGCGAGGTGCTGAACGACGAGCAGTGGGAGCGGTTCCGCAAACCGGTACCGGTCGAGCTCAAGGCGGGGGAGTGCACGTTCCATCACCCGCTGACGATCCACGGTTCTTACGAAAATCGGACCGAGCGTCCGCGGCGCGCCGTCGTGCTGAACGTCTTTCGGGACGGTGTCCGCTCGGCGAGCGACGATGAGCTGCTCAAGGGAGTGCCGCGCGTCCCGAACGGCGAACTGATGAGCGGCCAGTTCTTCCCGCTGCTGTATGATCCGGCTCAGTGACCAGCCGGCCCCGTCACGAACGGGCCTCGTAACGAACCGCCGTGGCGCGATTGGCCCGGCGCTGCGAAGCGACACGAAAGCCAGGGGCGAACGGCAAGCCGTTCGTCGATCGTCCTGCGACAACCCCGCCTCGACAGGCCACCTGAGCGACAGGCCTCGCGCGACGCGCCGAGTCCGTCGGCAACCGAGCCCGATCGGTCGTTCAGCGCGTCGGCATGTCGCAGCTCACGCCGCCGGCGGCGATCATGTAGCAAGCGCGGGTGTAGTCCATCACCATCCGGTCCGAGCTGAATCGCCAGGCGAGTCCGGCGATCGAGTGCATCATCATCCGGATCCAGTCGCGCGGCAGTCCGTCGACGTCGCGGCGGTAGTAGGTCGGAATGACCTCTTCCTCGAGCACTCGGTACAGCGACTCGCCGTCCCGTCGGTCGGTGATCTCGTCCGACACGTGGCTCGTCCCCTTGCCGATCGCGAAGCCGTTGGTCCCGTCGTACGCCTCGGCCCACCAACCGTCGAGGATCGAGCAGTTCAGGCCGCCGTTGAGAACCGCCTTCTGTCCGCTGGTGCCGGAGGCTTCGAGCGGCCGTCGCGGGTTGTTCAACCAGACGTCGACCCCCTGGATCAGATGGCGACAGACGTTGATGTCGTAGTCCTCGATGAACGCGACTCGATTGGCGAAGCGAGGGTCGTGACGGAGATTTGCGATCTTGCGGATCAGGGACTTCCCCGGTTCGTCCTTCGGATGCGCCTTGCCGGCGAAGATCACCTGAATCGGCTTCTCGGGATGGTTCAGCAGCCCCGAGATCCGATCGAGGTCCTCGAACAGCAGGTGCGCCCGCTTGTAGGTCGCGAAGCGTCGACCGAAGCCGATCGTCAGGATGCCCGGATCGAGCAGGTTGCGGGCTCGCTCGACCGACTCCTCGTTTTCGCCGCGGCGGCGGAACTGGCGGCTCAGGCGGCGGCGGACGAAGCCCAGCAGCAACGTCTTGAGCGCGTTGTGCGTCTCCCACAACTCGCCCGGATCGATCCGATGGACATGCTGCCACGCATCCGGTTCGCCGATGCGGCAGATCCAGTCGTTGGGGAAGTAGCGGTCATAGAGATGCCGCATCTGATCGGCCAACCAGCTCTGGACGTGCACGCCGTTGGTGATGTGACCGATCGGGATCTCCTCTTCGACGCGCCAGGGCCACAGATGCGCCCACATGCGTCGCGAGACGATGCCGTGCAGCTGACTGACCGCATTGGCGCGGCGCGAGAGCTTCAGACCGAGGACCGTCATGCAGAACGACTCGGCGCCGTTCTGCGGTTCGACTCGCCCCAGTCCCATCAGCTGCTCGTAGCCGATGCCGAGCTGATCGCGGACCGGCCCCAGATGCTCCTCGATCAGATCGGGATCGAAGCGGTCATGGCCGGCGGGAACCGGCGTGTGCGTCGTGAAGACGGTGTGCTGCGCGACATCCCGCAGCGCGTCGTCGAACGACATCCCGTCGTCGTGCATCCGTTCGCGGATCACCTCCAGCGGACCGAACGCGCTGTGCCCTTCGTTCAGATGATAGACCCCCGGCGTGATGCCCAGCGCGCGCAGCGCCTTGACGCCGCCGACGCCGAGCACCAGCTCCTGTCGGATGCGCGTCCGGACGTCGCCGCCGTAGAGGCGACTGGTCAGCTGCCGATCCTGCGGGCTGTTCCCCTCGACGTTGCAGTCGAGCAGGTAGAGCGGGACGCGGCCGACCTGCATCTTCCAGACCTTGGCGACCAGCCGTCCCGAGCGGGTCTCGAGCGTCACCATGATCGGCTTGCCGTCGGCGCCGACCGCCGGCTGCATCGGCAGATTGTCGATCCGCGTGTCGATGTACTCCTCGACCTGATAACCGCTCTCGTCGAGCTGCTGCTTGAAGTAGCCCTGACTGTAGAACAGCCCGACCGCGACCAGCGGAACGCCGAGACCGCTGGCGCTCTTGATGTGATCGCCCGACAGGACTCCGAGACCGCCCGAGTAGATCGGCAACGATTCGTGAATGCCGAACTCGGCCGAGAAGTAGGCGACCGGCTTGGCGCCGAGAATCCCGGCTCGGGTCGAAGCCCAGGTCTGCTTGTCGTTGAGGTATTCCTTCAGGCGACGGAAGGCGTGATTGATGCGGCTGTAGAGCACCATCTCGGCGGCTCGCAGATCGAGTCGCTCGGGAGTGAACTCCTTCATCAGCGCGATCGGGTTGTGGTCGAGTTGCCGCCACCGGATCGGATCGAGATCGCGAAAGAGGTTGCTGACCTCGGGAGTCCAACTCCACCAGAGGTTGTGCGCGAGCGCGACGCACTTGTCGTACAGCTCCTGAGCCGTCGTCCCGTCGGCGTTGATCTTCTGGGGATTCGTCAGGATCTGGGACGGATTCATGGCATCCTCATCCGTAGGAATGGAGCGAAGCGGCGCCGCGAACGACCGCTTCCGATACCGGAGCGGCACGCGATCGATCGAGGCGCGCGGCCGGGAACGCGACCGTTCCGTCCCCGCCCTGCGCAGTGGCTCCGAACGTCGGCAGACCGACCTCGTCCGGTGCGTCGACGAAGCTCCGAAACCGGACGAGATCCGTTCGACAGTTGATCGGCCGTTTGGCGAACCGACCCCACGATCGTTAACATGAATCTCTTCGCCGCAACCGGCACCGCTTACCGACTTCGCCGCAGTATATCGATCGCGAGCGACGACACGTCACCCCGCACGCGCCTCCGAGGGGCGCCGTGATCGAGATTCCCCTGCAGCAAGACCGCCCATCCGCCCTGAACCACCCTGCTTCCGCTCCATCCGGCGAGATGCGCATGTCGGCTCGGATTTCCTTCGATCACTTTCCGTTCGCGACACTCTGCCGACGTCTGACCGAACTGGGGGACGATGCGAGGGGCTTGGGGAGTTGGCCGGCGGCGGGGCTCGCGGCCTGCGGTGACGCCGGAGTCTTTCGCTGGTTTCACGGGGCGGAGCAGGGGGGCTGGGAGTGGCCCGAGGCCGACGTGCTGCGAGGTTATCTGGCGCTGTCGGCCGCCTGTCTGACGACGACGTTCATCATCACGCAGCGGACCGCCGCCTGTCAGCGGATCGAGCGGAGCGACAACGCGCCGCTGCGTCGACGCTGGCTCCCGCGGCTCGTTGCGGGCGAGCTCTTCGCGACCGTCGGCATTTCGCATCTGACGACCAGCCGTCAGCATCTGGCTCCGGTGATGCGGGCCGAGCGAACGGCCGGTGGCTTTCTGCTCGACGGCTTCAGCCCCTGGGTGACCGGCGCGAGCCAGGCCGCGCTGATCGTCACCGGCGCGACCCTTGCCGACGGCGCTCAATTGCTCGTTGCACTGCCGACCGACCGCGAAGGGGTCTCGATTCCGGAGCCGATGTCGCTGGTCGCGCTTTCGGCGAGCGCGACGGGGGAGGTGCATTGTCGACGGACATTCGTTTCCGACGACGAGATCCTGTTCGGCCCGCAACCGAACGTGATGCAGGCGGGAGCCGGCGGGGGGACCGGTGGACTGCAGACCTCGACCTTGGCGCTCGGCACCGCTCAGGCCGGCATCACCGCCTTGCGTCAGGAAGGGGAACGCCGCCCTGACCTGATGCGGATTGCGGATGCCTTTCGTCGACGGTTCGACGAACGGGTCGCGACGCTCGAGTCGCTCGCTTCGGGAGTCTCGTCCGGTTCGGCCGAGACACTGCGGCGCGAGTCGAACGAACTGGCGCTGCAGACGACCCAAGCGGCTCTGGCAGCGGTGAAGGGGAGCGGCTTCACGGCCGGACATCCGGTGGGACGTCGTGCGATCGAGGCACTCTTCTTTCTGGTCTGGAGTTGCCCGCGCGGCGTGATCGACGCCCACTTGTGCGACTGGTCGGCGGCCGACACGATCTTTCCGGCCGGTGACTGAATCCGAGCCTCAGGCCTGTTGCGACGAACGACGCTCCGCCGAGTTCGCCCCCTTTTCGAATCGCGAGTATCCGACATGACCGAATCGACGCTCGTCACGTGGCATGACCATTCGGTGCAGCGCCCGCGCGCGTGTGTCGTCTGGTTCACCGGTCTCAGCGGCAGCGGCAAGAGCACCGTCGCGAATGCGGTCGATCGGCGTCTGAGCGAGCTCGGAGTCGCCGCGTTTCCGCTCGACGGCGACAACGTCCGACATGGCCTGAACGCCTCTCCCGCGATGCTCGCACCGATTCACGGCGACGCCTTCGCGCAGCGATTCGGTCTCGGCTTCGGCGAGCAGGATCGGGAGGAGAACATCCGACGGATCGCCGCCGTTGCCGAGCTGTTCTGTTCGGCCGGCCTGATCGCGCTGACCGCCTTCGTCAGTCCGTTTCGACGCGATCGCGATTTGGCGCGACAGCATGTCGAGCGTCAGGGAGCACCGGGGGACTTCGTCGAAGTCTTCGTCGATACGCCGCTGGAAGTCTGCGAGCGACGCGATCCGAAGGGGCTCTATCGAAAGGCGCGCGCCGGCGAGCTCAAGCAGTTCACCGGCATCGACTCGCCGTACGAAGCCCCGGAGTCATGCGAGTTGGTGCTGAAGACCGACGGTGTTCCGATCGAACGACTCGCCGACCAGGTCGTCGATTACCTGCGTTCGATCGGCAAGTTGAAGGCGTCGTGAGAGGGCGGGAACATCGCGGCGTTGGTGTCGGAGCGATCGGCCGCTCGAACAAGGCCAAGGGACTCGGCGAGCCGGCGATTCGGGCGAGCGAGGCAAGGCGATTTGACGTCGCGCGCCGATCGGGCGTAGATTGCGGACAGCGAGAGGGAGAACCGAGCGATCGGCCTTCCTCTTCTGTCTGCGAGGAATTCGCATTGAGCGGGGTCGCGGATCGGATCCGACCGTCGCTCGCATCGCCCGCGGCACAGAGACCGCATCAAGGAGGAAGAACGCGAGATGGCGAAGACGCGCTTCGATCCTGCCGAGAGTGCCCGAGCCGCGCTCGAATCGAGTCCGCACCTGCCGATCCGCAGAATCCGTGTCGAAGCGACCGGAGCCGGGTTGGTGATCAGCGGCCGCGTCGAGTCGTTCTTCCTGAAGCAGATGGCTCAGGAAACGGTCCGCGATGTCGCTCGCGAGATCAGTCTGTCGAATCGGATCGAAGTCGGTCCGGCGGAAGAGCGCCTCGAATCGGTCGAATGAACCGACCCGATCGAGTTCCGGTAAGTCGTGCGACGCCATCGTTCGCCGCCACCGTGCGACGCCGCGCTCGTCTCGCTTGGCTTCAGGCCGCGCGGCGGTTCGCGACCGACTCGGCGAGCGGACGGCGCGCGAAGAGCTGAAACGCCTTTTCGAGTCCCAGCCGTCGTCGCAGACGATGGTAGAACTGCTGCGCGGCCGCGTAGCCTCGGTCGCTCCAGGCGAGCGTCGCAACCGCACCGATTCCGGGCTCCTGCTCGATCTCCAGTCCGGCCTCGCGAAAGAAAGCCTCCAGACTGCGGCGCGAAAAGGTGTAGGTGTGTTCGGGGGCCCAGAACTTCCGATAGCGTGCTCCGAGTCGACGGGCCTTCGGACACTCGGCATCGGGCGTCTCGATCACCAGCAGTCCGCCGGGGCGGAGTACCCGGGTCCACTCGCGGAGCGTCTGTCGGATTTCTTCGACATGTTCGATGACGTGCCAGGCACAGACGACATCGAAACGGCCGTCATCGAACGGAAGCTCGCAGGCACCGACGACGGTCGCCTGCAAGCCTCGTGACGTGCAGGCCGCGACGGCCGAGCGGCTGACGTCGACTCCGTGCGCCTGCCATCCTCGCTCTTCGGCCGCCTGCAGCGTGGCACCGACGCTGCAGCCGATCTCGAGCATCCGGATCGCTCCGCGGCGTTCGTCGATCAATGCAGCGAGCCGCGCCAGTCGCGCCCGAGCGGTCCGGACCTTGCGCGCGCGATGGCGATCGTATCCGGCGTGGTACGCCGATTCGTAGGCTTCGTCGGGGACGAGCGCCCCGTACTGATACAGGTCGCAATGGGAGCAGAAATGGAGGACGTTCGCTCCGGGAACTTCCATCCGTCGGAGCGGCGAGGAACCGCAGAGCTGGCAGGTCTTGGGCGTCTCGTTCATCGGGCGTCCCGCGGTCGATACGACTCGGCGTGCGCCGCGATCGTCTCGGCGTCCACGGCCGGGGAGATAGCCGAATCAGGCGGTTTCGGTCAAGTGCGATCGATCGACGCGGGAGAACGAACCCCTCAACCGATCGGCACGACGTGACTAGACTGTCGTCCTTGCGAGCGCGCGGTGGAGGGTCGTTTTCGACGCCCCTGGTCGCGCGGTCGCGAGCCGGACCGCTCCTCTCGTCCCCTCCGATTTCGCTCACGAGTCGCCACGATGCTCACCCCTTTGCGGTTCGAACCGATCCTGCGTCGCTACCTGTGGGGCGGTCGACGTTTGGGGACCGTGCTCGGCAAGGCGATCGGCCCCGAGGACGACTATGCCGAGAGCTGGGAGATCGTCGATCACGGGGAGGACCAGAGTCGGGTGCTCGCCGGTCCGTTGGCCGGACGGACGCTAGGCGCGATCTTCGCCGAGTTCGGTGAGGCGTTGTTCGGCGAACGGTATGACGCCTGGCGCAGCGAAGAGCGACCGGCCGGCCTGCGGCATCGCTTTCCGCTGCTGCTGAAGTTCCTCGATTGTCGCCGCGACCTGTCGGTCCAGATCCATCCGAACGACGCTCAGGCTCGGCTTCAGAATCCGCCCGACCTGGGCAAGACCGAGGCCTGGTACGTGATGGATGCGGACCCGGGAGCGGCCGTCTACGCGGGACTGGTCACCGGCGCGACTCGGGACGATCTCGAGCGGGCGATCGCGGACGGGCGGACCGAGTCGGTGCTGCATCGGTTTCAACCGCGCCCCGGCGATTGCCTGTTCATTCCCGCCGGCACCGTTCATGCGCTCGGAGCCGGCTTGCTGGTCGCCGAACTGCAGCAGGCGAGCGACACGACCTTTCGGTTGTTCGACTGGAATCGAGTCGGCGCGGATGGGCGACCGAGAGCGCTGCATGTCGAGCAGAGCCTGGCGGTGCTGCGCGACGATTGCGGCCCGGTCGAAAGCGCCCGCCCGATCCGGATCGACGACCATCGGGAGCGTCTGGTCGAGGCGTCGCAGTTCGTTCTCGATCGAGTCCGCCTGGTCGGCGGCTCCGGCACGCTCGGCGGCGACGGCACCTTTCACGTGATCGCGGTGGTGGAAGGGGAGGGGAGGTTGGCCGGTGACCCGACCGGTCGACCGCTTCGCCGCGGGGAAACGGCGCTGCTTCCGGCCGGCTGCGGCGCCGTCCGCTTCGAACCGGGAGACGCCGGAGCGGTGCTGCTCGACGGCTATCTGCCGCTGCGGTGAAGCGAACGCTCGCCGAGCATCGGCTTCGAGGAGCGTTCGTCGTCGTCGCGAGCGATTGCTCTTGGAGCGGCGGGACCGTTCTCCTATCGTTCCCGCCACGAGTCGTTCCCTCGCGGCGGATGATCTGCGCCGCAAGGCCGTCGCGCGACGGGAAATCGACTCGATCGGATGCGGAGTCGAGCGATGAACCGGACAGCAGGAGTCGATGCGTTCGGCGTGAGCCGCGGTCTACTTCCGCTCGTGCTGGCGATCGTCGGGGGTGCCTCGATCGGCTGCGCCGGAACGGCGTCCTGGCCGAGTCCCGGAACGATGGATCAACAGCGCCGGCGAGCCGAACTGTACGATCCGTATCCGGACAGTCGGAGCGGCCCGGCGGTCCCGGAGCTTCGGCCTCGGGAGTTCCAGTTGCCGATGGCGGAGCCGGAGAAGGCTCAGCTGTACTCCGAGCGACGACGCGGCGCCATGATGGGCTTCTGAGCCGCGCGGATCGGCTCGACCGGCGCTCGGCACGTCAGCGGTCGGCGAGAATCGCCCGAGCCGCGTTGCGACCGCAGGACCCCATCACCCCTCCTCCCGGATGCGCCGCGGCTCCTCCCAGGTAGAGCCCGCGAACCGGGGTGCGATGATCGGCCCAGCCGAGGGTCGGCCGCATCACGAACAGCTGATGCGGGTGCATCGCCCCCTGCATGATGTTCCCTCCGGTCAGGCCGAAGGTCCGTTCGAGATCGAGCGGCGAGAGGACCTGCCGATGCAGGATCGCGCGAGGGACGTTGGGAGCGTACTCGGCGAGCACCTCGATGCAGCGATCGGCGAACGACTCCTTGATCGCGTCCCAGCTCAGACCGTCGGCCAGTCGATAGGGAGCGAACTGGACGAACATGCCGAGCAGATGCTGTCCGTCGGGGGCGAGCGTCCGATCGACCGACGTCGGCATGGTGATCTCGAGGATCGGCGTTCCGCTCGGACGACCGTACTTGGCGTCGTCGTAGGCGCGTTCGATGGTGTCGAGACTCTCGCCGATGTGGATCGTGCCGTGATGATGCGGCCCGACTCCCGGTTCCGGGAGGCATTCGAAACGAGGCGGCTCGGAAAGCGCGACGTTGATCTTGGCGGAGGCCGAGGCATAGTCGATCCGTGCGATCGCGCGGCGAAACTCCTCGGGAAGATGCTCCGGAGCGGTCAGCACCTCGAACGTCAGATGCGCATCGACGGTCGAGGCGACGACCGGAGCCGACAACGACTCGCCCGACTCGAGCGTCACTCCGCGCACGCTCCCCTCGGCGACGTCGATCGAGCGGACCGACGCCTCGGTCCGGATCGTGACTCCCAGATCGCGGCACGCTCCGGCAAGCGACTGCGCGAGCCCTCCCATGCCGCCGCGGACGTACCCCCAGACCCCTCGCGCGCCCCCCGCCTCGCCCATCACGTGATGCATCAGGACATAGGCAGTCCCGGGAGCCGAGATCGACGCGAAGGCGCCGATGATCGCATCGGTCGCGAGCGTCGCCTTGAGGACATCGGTCTCGAACCAGCGATCGAGGATCGGTCGAGCCGCTCCGGTCAGCAGTTCGATCGCCTCGTGCAGGTCGGGGCCGAGTCGTTCGAGCGCCTTGCGCATGCCCCAGGCGCTGCGGAGACCGTCGAGCTGACGGCCGATCGAACCGGGACGCAGCGACTTGGCGACCGGCAGGAGTTCCGGTGCCCCGCGGCTGAGAATCGGCTCGATGATCGACGCGACCCGTTCGAGCAGCGCCTCGTACCGCGGATACGCTTCGGCATCGCGAGGGCTGAAGCGAGCGATCGAGCGGCGATTGAGCTCGGCGTCAGGCCCGAGCAGCAGATGGCGGCCGTCGCGCATCGGAGTGAACGACGACGGGGTCCGCGGGAGGATCTCGAGGCCGTATTGCTTCAGCTTCAGTTCGTCGATGATCGACGTCAGGAAGAGGCTGATGACGTAGGAGGCGGTCGAGACGCGAAAGCCGGGCCACGCCTCTTCCGTCACCGAACAGCCGCCGATGACCGATCGCCGCTCCAACACGGTGACCGAGTGCCCCGCCTTGGCCAGATAGGCGGCAAGCACCAGGCCGTTGTGCCCCGCTCCGATCACGATGCAGTTGCGGCGTCCCATGCCTGGTCCCGGCGATAGAGGGCGAAGTTCGTCGAGCGGTCGATGGGCGGAAGCGCGGTGCGAATCGCGCCGTCACGCAGGGGAGGAGCCGACCGAATCGTCGAGGGAGGGATCGGCAATTGCCCTCGGTTCCTTCGCCGCTTTGGATTATTCTCGGCATCCGAGGGGGAGTCGCTTCCGAGCCGACTCGGGCCTCCGACTCGACTCGGCAGCATCGGCAAACCGGGCCGAGTCTACCACCTCGGCAAACGGTAGGCGAGAAAACGCCTGCATGATCGTCGTACCGAGAATCGGGCGATTCCGCGGCAAGTGAGGATGACGCGACCCCTTGACGAACGGCGATAGTGAGAGTGCGAGAGCGGAAACGGCCGGCACATGGACTTCGCCTCGCCTCGTCCCCATCGAAACAGCTCGTCGACCAATGACCGTTGGAGCGGAGGGATCCGCTCCCTGTCGTCCCTGCCACGCGACGTCAGACGGTCCTAATGAAGGAGAATCCGGATGCGAACCGGAGCGAAGGCACGGTTCCTCGCCGCCCTGGGTCTGTGGATCGCGATCGGTCCCGCCCCACTTGCGAACGTGGCGGCTCAGGGTGAAGGAGATGCAGGAGGCATCTCGGCCAAGACGACGACGGAACCGGTGATGCGCGTCAGCCGCGTGGTCGAAGCGTCGACTTCGGCGGCTGCCGATGCCACGACCGCCCGCCATTCGCTCGATCCCGCACTCCAGCTCGCCTACGAAGGGCTGGATCGGATGCGGTCCGGAATCCACGACTACACCGCGACGCTGGTGAAGCGAGAGCGGATCGACGGTCGGTTGTCGGACGAGGAGTTCATCCAGCTGAAGATCCGCAATGCGCGGGTTCGCGAAGGGCTGGGGCAGGTGCCGTTCAGCATCTATCTACGCTTCCTCCGCCCGACGTCGTGCGAGGGGCGCGAGGTAATCTGGGTCGACGGGCGAAACGACGGCAAGCTCGTCGCTCACGATACCGGAGTGATCCGCGGACAGTTCCGCGTCAGCCTCGATCCCGAAGGGGGTCTGGCGATGAAGGGGAACCGCTATCCGATCTACGAGGCGGGGATCGAGAATCTCGTCGTCCGGCTGATCGAAAAGGCGAACCGGGACCGAGCCGCGGGCGATTGCCGCGTTTCGTTCCGCAACGCGAAGGTCGGCGATCGGGAGTGCACGAAGATCACCGTCCAGCACGACGAGCGTCGGCACCCGTACGACTTTCACATCGCCGAGGTGTTCATCGACAAGGAACTCGGGATTCCGATCCGCTATGCGGCCTACACCTGGCCTCGCCGCCCGGGCGACGACCCGATCCTCGAAGAGGAATACACCTACACCAACGTCCGCCTCAACGTCGGTCTCACCGATCGCGACTTCGATCCGGACAACCCGGCGTATGCCTTTCCCTGATCCGGAGCTCCTGCATCCCGACCGGACGCGGACACACCGGCTACGGCGAACGAACGGCTGAGCGGCAGACAGATCGGGGGAGGGTTCCGTTAGGAACGCTCCCCCGCTTCGTTGTGCCGGACGATCGGAGCCGCGGCGAGCGACGGCGACGCTCAGCCGCTCGACCGCGACTCAGCCGAGCGGCCCGACCCCTCGCAACGTCTCGCGATAGCGCCGGGCGTCCCCTTCGACGAGCAGCACGTACAGCCGACCGGCACGGAACATCGACCCGACGGCGTGACGCCCGGTCGTGTAGTCGGGCTCGAGCGGAAAGCGATCGGGAAGCGCGAAGCGTCGGTCGGCCGAGGCGACGTACAGCAGCGCGAGCGGACCTTCGGGCCCCGACAGATCGTAGACCATCGTTCGGCGATCGAAGTCGGTCGCGACGATCGTGAAACGTCGGGGCATCGTACCGAGCTCTTCCGGAACCGGTCCCCGCTTCAGCGTCGCCGGGTCGACCTCCTGCCAACCTTCGCCGGTCAACAAGGATGCCCAACCGAGCGACGACTGAGCCACCTCGGTCCGTCCGGTCGGCTTCGGCTCCCACCAGAATCGCCAAGCGACCGCCGAGCCGGCGACGAGCACGACGACCGAGGCAGCCAGCCAGCCGATCATTCGCCGCCGACCGGAGTGCGACGGTCGATCGGGCGAGGGGAGGGGACGAGGCCGCTGGTCATCGCTCGCGATCTCGGCGTCCTGCCAATCGCGCAGCCGTCGGCGGAGGCGTCTCGCGAGATCTTGCGGCACCGGCACGTCGTCCAATCGCGACGCGATTTCCGAATCCTCCGCCACGTGCCGCCGCCACGCCTTGGCGCCCGCTTCGGTCTCGATCCAGGCGCGCAATTCGGGATCGTCGCTCGCCAGTCGATCGAGCGAACCGGGAGGCCAAGCGTCCAGCCGCCGTCGGAAGTCGTCTTGTTCGCTCGCCGTCACCCGCGTCCCTTTCGCTCGTCCCGTTCCTGCCGTCGCTCCGAATCCGTCCGGAGCCGCCCTTTGGCGCGATGCAATCGACTCATCACCGTCCCGACCGGGATCCCGAGTTCGGCGGCGATCTCGCGGTACGAAAGCCGCTCGACATAGAACATCAGCAGCATCGTTCGTGCCTCGTCGCCGAGCCCTTCAAGCAGCTCCGCCAGATCGTCCGTTCGGTCTCCCGAACGCGTCTCGACCAGCTCGACCGCTTCCAACCCGATCGTCGTGAACGATTCGGGGCGTCGCCGCCGCAGCTCCTTGAGGAACTGATTGCGGGTGATCGCCAACAGCCATCCGCGCGCCCGATCGGCCGATTCGAGCCGATCGCGGAATCGCCAGGCCTGCAGGAAAGTCTGTTGAGTCAGATCGTCGGCGTCGGACGTGCTTCCGGACAGACGGACCGCGTAGCGGTAGACGTCGCCATGATGGTCGTCGATCCAACGCTCGAAGGCTCGACCGGTCGACGTCGCTTCGGCCTCGGCACCGTCGGCTTCGCCCCGGTCGACGCCGGGCTCGAAGTCGTGCGCTCCGTCGGCCTCCAACATCGCCACCTCGCTCCTTGGACCCGGGTGAGGGCCGGGTTATTCCCGTCGCGGGGGAAAGTGATCGATCGACCTCTGGCGAGAACGGCTCCCGGCAGCCGGGCGATCGGACGCCCAGCCCACCGGAGCGGCGTGGGGCACTCCGCGACGCGGGCGCGAAACGAACGCCGGAAAGGGACGATTCTCTCTTAGGCCCGGAAAATTGACAATCGATCGGAATAACCGACGAACACGGCGGGTCTCAGTTTCCGGACGCCCGATGTCGGTGCCTCCTCATCCG
>CAZZBI010000053.1:0-9197 GCA_964652385.1 uncultured Pirellulaceae bacterium
GGAGAGCGAATCGTCGACCGGACGCGAACCGAGTTCCTGGCGGATCGCGGCCAGTCGCGGCGGAGCGGCCGCGATCAGGCCGACCAGTTCGTCGAACTTGTCGCCGACCTTCCCCAGATCGTTCTGCAGTGCGTTGATCTCCGCCGGCGTCATCCGCGCCGTCCGCTCCGGGAGCTTCGACTCGAGCGTCGCGAAATCCTCTTCGACCACCTTCAGATACGCTTCCAGTTCCAGACGTCCGGCGTCGAGCGCATCGAGAATCGGTGCCAACTGCTCCGGAGTGACGGTGGCCGGCAACGCACCGATCTCGTCCTGGATCAGATTGAATCGCGCCTGGATCCGGGTGATCCCCGGCGTGACGAGCTGGAACGGACGGATGAACGCGTCGTCGAGCGCCACCGGCAGATCGGGCGGCAGTCCCAGCGTGCCGGTCAGATACGACTCGATCGAGTTCTCGAGGTTGATCCCCGACTGCAGCAGCTGAGCCCGCTGCGTTTCGATGCTCTGACGGAACTGGTCGACCTGGACCAGGTCGATCTTGTCGCCGGCGAGGTTCGCTTCGAGCTCGGCGAGCGAGCGCTTCTGCAGCTCGAAGCTGTCTTCCGCGTTGCGGTATTCCTGAAGCGTCTGCAGCAGGCCGACGAAGCCGCCGACCGTTCCCGCGCCACCTCCCGCCAGGCCTCCCGCTCCTCCGCCGCCACCGCCGCCGGTCGCGAAGCCTCCTCGACCGAAGCCGGTCGCGCCGCCGACGCCGCCGAGGCCGCCCGCCCCCTGCCCCGTGAACCCGGTCAGACCGGTGCCGCCGAAGAAGCCGCCGCGACGTTGCGGGCCGCTGACGCCGAGCGAGCCGATCGCGACGCTCGTATACAGCCCCTGGCGATAGCGATGCAGAGCGCGGATGTTCGCGAGCAGCGATCGCTCGACGATCGTCAGCTGTTCCATCGCGACGACTCGTCCCCCTGTTCTCAACAGCGGCTGGACGAGGTTGAAGTTCAGGATCGAGACGGTGCTCTGCTGATCGTTGCCGGCGAACTGCCAGACGAACGAATTGGCGAAGCCGACGAGCAGTTCGCCGCCGGTCGCCAGACGCTGCGTGGCGCGAGCCGAGAGGCTGTTCGTCAGCGTGTTCGCTTCGCCTCCCGGGGCCAGTGCGCCGGTGTGCCGGAACGTGTCGCCGTTGCCGCCGAAGAACTGCGTCTGGAATCGGAACCGCTCGGCACTGACGTCGAGCGCCGACAGGTACAGCGTCTCGATCTGGTCCTGCCAGGTCGGCGAATGCATGTACGCCAGTCGCAGCGACGAGTCGATGTCGAGCACCACCTCGCCCCGCTCGTTCACCGGCACGTATTCGCTCAGTCGCTCGCGCCAGCAAGGATTTTCGAGCTGCTGCACGACCCCATTCGACTCCCAGCCGTCGAAGCCGCGCATGCCGTTGACGAAGTGCATGTACTTGTGCGCTTCGGGATCGTCCGACGGCATGGGAGGGGCGTCGGGATTCGTGACGTCATGAAAGCGGCTTCGCGGGTCCATCGTGGGACGGATGCCGGCGAGCGCATAGCGAGGGTCGTCGATCGAACCGGCGACCAGACGATTCACCTCGGCATCCGCCTGGCCGCGATAGAAGGTCCGCCGCTGACAGCCGGCGCTCAGCGCCGCCAACAGCAGCAGGCTCCAGAGAAGCCAACTCGGACGCCGCGCCAGCATCATGATCGATCCCTCGATCGGAAGATCGCTTCGGCCGTCGTCCGGGCTGACCGTTCCCGAGACGTCGACCGACGTCGTCAAGGCCGTCGGGGGCCGAATCGGGGGCACGGTCGCACCCCGGAGCGCGCCGACGCACCGCCGAAGACTCGGTGACGGTCCTGACGGGAGTTATCGTTCTGCCGATCGTGCCGCTGGCGACGATTCGGACGGTTCGATGCGGTTCCGCCGTTCGCGAGCGTCAAGCTGGAGCGACCTTGACGCTGGTAGCGACTGTGACGATGTCCGATCGGGGGGTGGCGCGGCGAATCGACTCGGCCGATGACGGCGCTCCCCCGATGTAGGCCCGCGTCGTCCCCGACGCGCGGCCATGCGACTTCGGCCGTCCGAAACGCTCCGTCGATCGAACGGCGCAGCGGCGGAACGCCTCGCGCTTCCGATCGCACCCCCGGTCGTCAATCGCTTTCGGCTTCTTCGTCGTCGACCGAGGTACGAGAGGCGCTCGCGGCGGGTGAACCGAGTTCGGTCGTTCGCCCCTCGGCCTCGCGCCGCTCGAACCAGCGCCGGACCATGTCGGCATCGCGCCCCGAGGCGAGATGATGTTCGAGCCAGCGGCGAGGGGAGTCGCACGGCGTCTCGTCGCGGACCAATCGTTCCAGCCGCCGGCGACTGCGGAACAGCCGGCGCGAGATCAGGTCGCTGACGATCAGCTCGTGCCGATTCATGCCGAACTGATCGAGCAGCAGCAGCGTCCAGTCGCCGAGAAACGGCCCGATCGCGTCGTCGTCGAGAGCGACGAAGTAACCCAGACGCGTGCGAGTCGGCAATCGCCGCGCGAACGACTCCAGCCGCAGATCATGTCTCGGCAGCGGATGGCGTTCGACGACGATCACCGAAATCCTGCGGCGGCGATCGATGGCGATCGGTCCGCCGTCGGCGACCAACATTTCGGCGAGCGCGAGCGCGACCGGAGCCGGTTCGCGGATCCCCGGCTCGTTCCGGTCGACGGAACGGAGCGGAAGATCGGCCGGGTTGAGTCCGGGGCGGAGCACCTGGTGCGGAATCTCCCATCGATCCAGGAGATCCTGCAGTTCGAAGTAGGTCGTCGGAAAGTGAGTGACGAGCAGGACCAGGTCGTCCTGAGCCTGTTGCCGCTCGATCGCACGCCGGACGCCGGGCCAGACCGACGCGCGGTCGAAGCCGTACGAGTCGGGAAAGAGCTCGAATCGCCAGGAGAAGAGCGGACGTCGGGGAAAGAGCATCGCGAAGATCGCCGAGTTCGCGCCTCCGCTCCGTCCGGACTCCGCCTCGGAGTCCGGACCGTCGTGAGTTACGCGACACCGACCATCTTGGGCCGGAGGGCACGGGGCGACAAGCGCTCGACCGGGACGTTCTGCGCGCTGATCTCGGGGGCGGCCGTCGCTCGGAGCGGCACGCACCGAGGGGAGCCGATCGCAAGACCGCTCGCGGAGCGTCGTCCGACGTGTCGTGCGGATCGGCACGCCATCCGGCGCCGATCGCTCACGGCTCGCCTTGCGGGTTCGCGCTCGGCGGCTTCGCGCCGACAATGCGGCGGCTCGGACGAGGCGCGATTCGTCCTGGCTCCCGCCGTCCCCTCAGACGCTTCCGATCGCGACTCCGGAGGTCCGATGCGCATCGCCGTCTTCAGTACGAAGCCCTATGACCGCGCGTTTCTCGACGCGGCGAATCGATCGCTCGGGCATGAACTCGTCTACTTCGAACCGCGACTGACGATCGAGACGGTCGGTCTGGCCGCCGGTTTCGCGGGGATCTGCGTCTTCGTCAACGATCGTCTGGACGCCTCGGTCCTCGAATCGTTGGCCGAGCAGGGAATCCGCGCGGTCGCCCTGCGCTGCGCCGGGTTCAACAACGTCGATCTCGCGGCGGCGGAGCGGTCGGGAATCGACGTCGTGCGCGTGCCGGCCTACTCGCCGCACGCGGTCGCCGAGCATGCCGTCGCGCTGATCCTGGCGCTCGACCGGAAGATCCATCGGGCGCACGCTCGGGTTCGCGAAGGGAACTTCTCGCTCGACGGGCTTCTCGGCTTCGATCTGCACGGGCGGACGGTCGGAATCGTCGGCACCGGCGTGATCGGGCGCGTCGTCGCGAAGATCCTCGACGGATTCGGCTGTCGCCTGCTCGGCTTCGATCCTCGGCCGAACGATGCCGCTCGCCGGCTGCAGGTCGAGTACGTGCCGCTCGACGAACTGCTCGAGCGTTCGGACATCGTCACGCTCCATTGCCCGCTGACTCCCGAGACGCGTCATCTGATCGATGCCCGAGCGATCGGACGGATGAAGGCCGGCGCGATGCTGGTGAACACCAGTCGCGGTGCGGTGATCGACACGCGCGCGGCGATCGACGGGCTCAAGTCCGGGCGACTCGGTTCGCTCGCGCTGGATGTCTACGAGGAAGAAGGAGACTACTTCTTCGAGAACCTGTCCGATCAGGTGATCGCCGACGACGTGCTCGCGCGGTTGCTGACCTTTCCGAACGTGCTGGTGACCAGCCACCAGGCCTTCTTCACGCAACAGGCGATGGAGGCGATCGCGACGACGACGCTCGGCAACCTGAGCGATCTCGAACGGGGTTTGCCGTGCGCAAATCGGGTGCCGATGCCGGGGCGGGCCGGCGAGGCGACGTCGGTTCTCCCTGCGAGCGGCCGAACGGAGACGACCTGATGGAAACCGCCGATGCGCCGGTCCATTGGCACACGCTCGATCGGGACGAAGTCCGACGGCGATGGGAGGTCCCGCCGGGCGGACTGACCGAAGCCGAAGTCGAGCGACGGCGAAGCCGCTTCGGACCGAATCGCCTTCCCGAAACGCCGCCGACCGGTCTGGCGACGATCGTCCTGCGGCAGTTCCTGAGTCCGCTGATCTACATCCTGGTCCTCGCGGCGATCGTGTCGCTGGCGGTCGGTGATCTGAAGGATGCCGGATTCATCGCCGCGGTCCTCGCGATCAACGCGATCATCGGCGCGTATCAGGAGTGGAAGGCGGAACGGAGCAGCCATGCGCTGCGCAAGTTGCTCCGCATTCGCGCCACGGTGGTCCGCGACGGCCGAGTCCGCGAGCTGCCGGCCGACGAGATCGTGCCGGGAGATCTGGTCCGCTTGGAATCGGGCAATCGCGTGCCGGCCGACCTGCGACTGGTCGACGCCCGCGGACTCGAGGTGGACGAGTCGCTGCTGACCGGCGAATCGCTCGGGGTGACGAAGGAAGCGGATCGGATCGCGGCGGCCGATGCGTCACTGGGCGATCGCCCGAACATGGCGTTTGCCGGATCGCTGGTCGGACGAGGGCGAGCCGAGGGGATCGTCGTCGCGACCGGGGCGGCGACCGGCGTCGGGCAGTTGGCGATCGACATCCAGGGAGCGATCGGAGGGAAGCCGCCGCTGCTGCAGCGAATGGAACGCTTCACGCAGGTGGTCGCCGTCGCCACGCTCGCCGCTTCGGCGATCATCGGCACGGTGGCGGTCGTGCTCGGACGCTACGCGCCGGCCGAGGTCTTCCTGTTCGTCGTCGCCCTGGCCGTTTCGGCGATCCCCGAAGGGCTGCCGGTCGCGATGACCGTCACGCTCGCGATCGCCACGACTCGAATGGCTCGCCGCGGCGTGATCGTCCGGCGTCTGACGGCCGTCGAGGGGCTCGGCAGCTGCACGCTGATCGCGACGGACAAGACCGGAACGCTGACGGTCAACGAACTGACGGTGCGCGAGGTCCGCCTGGCCGACGGAACGACGTTCGAGGCGACGGGAGCGGGGTTCGATCCGACGGGCGAGTTGCGCCCGACCCTCGGCATGGACGCGGCGGTGGCGGGCGAAGATTCGCTCTCGGCGGAATCGCTCCGGCGGCTGGCCGCTCTGGCACGCGTCGGCATCGTCTGCAACGAAGCGGCCCTCCGCAAGGGCGAGACGGGGTGGGAGCATCGAGGCGATGCGGTCGACGTCGCGCTGTTGGTTCTCGGCGTGAAGCTCGGGCAGTCGCGCGACCGGTCTCTCGCGTCTCTGCGCGTGGTGGCCGAGATTCCGTTCGAGTCGGAGCGGCAGTACGCGGCGACCTTCGTCGTCGAGGACGAAGGGGACGCCGAGGCGGAAGTGTTGGTGAAGGGGGCGCCCGAACGGATCCTCGCGGCTTGTGCGTCCGGGACGCCGCGCGTCGAGACGGAACGTGCCGCCGCCGAGATGGCCTCGCGCGGACTGCGGGTGCTCGCCCTGGCGCGCGGCCGAGTCGAACGCGCAGTGATCGGTACCGACCGGGTTCCGGAACCGAGCGATCTGGAGCTCCTCGGTCTGGTCGGGATGATCGATCCGTTGCGGCCGGGCGTGCGCGAGGCGGTGCAGGCTTGCCGACGCGCGGGAGTCGACGTGTCGATGGTGACCGGAGACCATCGCGTGACCGCTCTCGCCATTGCCCGCGATCTCGATCTGGCCGACGACGAAAGCGAGACGATCACCGGCGCGGAGTTGGCCGAGATGTCGGACCAGGCGTTGCAGGCCAGAGTCCGCGACGTCCGCGTCTTTGCTCGCGTCGCTCCGCGTCAGAAGCTGCAGATCGTCCAGGCGGCACGTGCCGCCGGACACTTCGTCGCGGTCACCGGAGACGGTGCGAACGATGCACCGGCGTTGCGAGCCGCGAACATCGGGGTGGCGATGGGACGTGCCGGCACCGACGTCGCGCGCGAAGCAGCGGAGCTGGTGATCGGCGACGACGACTTCGCCACGATCGTCTCCGGGATCGAAGAAGGGCGGATCGCCTACGACAACATCCGCAAGGTGATCTTCCTGCTCCTCTCGACCGGTGGAGCCGAGCTGCTGATGGTCCTGCTCACGGTGCTGTTCGGACTGCCGCTCCCGCTCCTGCCGGTCCAGCTCCTCTGGCTCAATCTCGTCACCAACGGGATCCAGGGAGTGGCGCTCGCTTTCGAGCCGGGGGAAGGGGATACGCTGAATCGCCGACCGCGGCCTCCGCGCGAACGGATCTTCGATCGCCTGATGATCGAACGGATGCTCGTGTCGGTGACCGTCATGGGCGGCCTCGGATTCGTCGTCTTCGAGCGTCTGATCGCGGCCGGCTGCGAGGAGTCCGCGGCGCGCAACGTCCTGTTGCTGCTGATGGTGCTGTTCGAGAACTTCCATATCGGCAACTGTCGGTCCGAGACCAAGTCGGCGTTCGCGCTCGCTCCTTGGCGGAGTCCGATGCTGCTGGCGGGGACGGCGGCGGCCTTCCTGGTCCACGTGGCGGCGATGCATCTGCCGCCGCTCCAGGCGGTGTTGGGAGTCGAAGGACTCGGCGTCATGACCTGGGGCGTGGTGGTGGCGATCGCTCTGCTGATCGTCCCGGCACTCGAACTTCACAAGCTGCTGCTGGCGCGACGGCCGGCCGGTGCCGTCGATTGAACGGCCGATGCCGGTGCGACGATCTGCGGGGGCAAATTCGAGCGGTCCTTCGCCGAAGAAGATCAGCCGAGCAGCACGAGCAACTGCGCGGCGACGATCCGCAGCAGCATCGTCAGCGGATAGACGGCGGCATAAGCCTTGGAACACGACTCCGATTCGGTCAACGATTGGGCGAACGACAGGGCCGGCGGGTCGGTCATGCTTCCTGCCAACGCGCCGCAGAGAATGCAGTAGTTCTGACTCCCCCAGAGACGCGCGATGATGCCGACGATCAGCAGCGGCAGCAGGGTCGTCGCGAGCCCGGCGACGATCCAGGCAGCCCCCTCCAGACTGATCGCCAGCGCCAGGAAGGTCCGACCGGCGCCGAGCCCGGCCGCCGCGAGAAACAGGATCATGCCGAGTTGCCGGAGCGCGTGATTGGCCGAACTCGGGATGTACCAGACGAGTCGTCCGATGCTCCCGACCAGTCCGAACGCGATCCCCGCCAGCAGCGGACCGCCGGCCAGGCCGAAGCGGACCGGCGTGGCGAGACCGGGGAGCGGGATGCCGATCGTCCCGAGCAGGATGCCGGCGGTGATGCCGATGAACATCGGCACGAACGGTGTCTGTTGGAGACTTCGGGCGCTGTTGCCCAGCAGCGCCGCCGTCTGTTCGACCGCCGCCGGATCCCCGACGACGTGCACGACATCGCCGAAGTGGAGCTGCGTCGCGCCGCGCGCCGGCATCTCGATTCCGGCCCGTTCGATTCGCGTGACGGTGGTCCCGAACAGCTGATCGAGCGCCAGTTCGGCGAGCGAGCGGTTCAGGATCTCGGAACGAGTCACGAAGACGCGACTGACTCGGACGTTCCCCGTCCGCTGCATCAGGTCGATGTCGCTCTTCGGCCCGATCGACGGTTCGATCCGATCCAGACTCTCGCGCGTCCCGACGATCTGGATCACGTCTCCCGAGTGGAGCGACGTCCGATCGTTCGCGGCGACGACGTCGGTCGAATCGCGACGCAGGATGCGCGAGATACGGATGCCGGTCTCCTCGACTCCCGCCAGTCGACCGAACGCCAGGCCGTCCAGATGGCGATTGTCGATCAGCAGACAGCGCCGCTCGAGCGCCTCGTGCTCCGCCGCTTCCTGTTCCCGCAGCAATCGTGCCTCGGTCGCCACGTCGATCCGAAAGAGCCGCCTGAGGAGCAGCATCGCGAGGATGATCCCCGCGACGCCGCCGGGATAGGTGACCGCATAGGTCGCCGTCAGATCGGTGACCCGATCGTGCGACTCGGCCGTCACCGCCGCCGTGTCGTGCGAGTTGCCGCCGCGGAGGTCGTTGGTCGGGGCGGGAGCGTCGCCTGCCGTACCGTGCTCGCGCAATTCGGAACTACGTCGCCACGAAAGCGCCTGTTCCGCGGCGGCAAGTGCCGGAGTGTTGGTCGTCGCGCCGCAGAACAGACCGGCGGCGGCCGGAGGAGTCAGGCCGAGCAGCCAGGCGGCGAGCATCGCGGTCCCCAGCCCCAGGACGACGATGCCGGTCGCCGCCAGATTCAGACTCGCGCCGCGGCGAGCCAGCAGACGCAGGATCCCGGGGCCGAGTTCGATCCCGATCGTGAAGACGAACAACAGCAGACCGAACTCCTTGGCGAAGCTCAGCATGTCGGGTTCGATGCGGCCGCCGCCGCGACCGATCAGATCGCCGGCGATCAGTCCGGCGAGCAGCACCCCGGCCGTTCCCAGACTCACCCCGCGCACCTTGATCCCGCCGAACATCAGGCCGGCGACGGCGACGGCGGCGATCGCGAGGATCGCGAAACTGACGGCAGACATGAACGGCAACCTTCCTGGAACGAACCGACCGTCGAGCGGGAGCGACGGCGCCGAGTCGTCTCATCATCCTCGGCCGCGTCCCGGAGCCCAGGGGACGACCGAGGTGAATTCCGCATGAAGCGCCTCGCCGAACGCTTCGCGCGAGAGTAAACCGGTAGCCGCTCGAAACGCTGCTCTCCGAATGACGTCGCCGGGGACTCATCTCAGACCGATTCCCCCGCTCGATCGTTCCGCGACGGATTCCCACGCCCCGTCGACGA
>CAZZBI010000053.1:9207-21033 GCA_964652385.1 uncultured Pirellulaceae bacterium
CACGTCCCGCAGGCGCGATGGCGTGCGACATGCCGAGCGGTTCGGGCATCGGAAAGGGAACCCGGATCGTGTTCAAGGGGAGTGTCGGTTCGCCGAGGGAGGAACGGCTTCGGAGCGGCTGGGGGACGCAGGAAGGGTGGCCCTATCCGCTGGGCGCGACCTGGATGCCCGACGAACGGGCCTTCAATTTCGCGATCTATTCGAAACATGCGACCGCCGTCACGCTGCTGGCGTTTCGAGCCGACGAGCCGGCGGTCCCCTGCCTGGTCCGCGACCTGCATCACCTGAAGAACAAGTCGGGGCGCGTCTGGCACTGCCGACTGACCGAGCAGGAGCTGCAGGGCGCGGCGTACTACGCCTATCGGGTCGACGGACCGCGGACGGGGAGCGGTTACGACCTGCATGCGTTCGATCGCGACAAGGTCCTGCTCGATCCCTACGCGCGGCAGATCCACTTTCCGACCGGCTTCGAGCGGGCCGCCGCCATGCGCCCCGGCAGCAATCTGGGGCAATCGCTGCTCGGCGTCCTGTCGCGCAACGGCCGATCGTTCGACTGGCAAGGGGATCGTATCCGACCCCACGAGCACGATCTGGTGATCTGCGAGCTGCACGTTCGCGGCTTCACGCGTCGAGACGCGGCAGGCGTGCCCGAAGGACATCGCGGAACCTACCTGGGAGTCGTCGACCGAATTCCGTACCTGGTCGATCTCGGCGTGACCGCGGTCGAGCTGATGCCGGTCTTCCAGTTCGATCCGCAGGAGGGGAACTATTGGGGCTACATGCCGATCAACTTCTTCGCCCCGCACGCCCAGTATGCCTGTGACGCGAACCGCGCGGCCGAGGAGTTCCGCACGATGGTGCGGGCGCTGCACGCGGCCGACATCGAGGTCATTCTCGACGTCGTCTTCAACCATACGGCCGAAGGCGGGAGCGGCGGGCCCTGCTACAGCTTCAAGGGAGTCGACAACAGCAGCTACTACATCACGAGCGGCAATCCGGCTCATCCCTACTGCAACTTCTCGGGGACCGGGAACACGCTCCACACCAAGAACCGGCATGTCGTCCGCATGATCCTCGACAGCATGCGCAGCTGGGTGGAGCACTACCACGTCGACGGATTCCGCTTCGATCTCGCCTCGATCTTCAATCGGCGCGGCGACGGCACCGTCTCGAACGACGAGTCGCGGCTGATCGCGGCGGTGCGAGCCGATCCGATCCTGGGGAACGTCCGACTGATCGCCGAGCCGTGGGACGCGGCAGGACTGAATCAACTCGGCCGGCGGTTTCCCGGCAAACGCTGGTTCCAATGGAACGGCTCCTACCGCGACGATGTCCGACGCTTCGTGCGCGGCGACCGCGGTCTGCTTCCGGCGATCGTCCGACGGATGTACGGAAGCGACGATCTGTTCCCCGATTCGCTCGAGGAGGCTTGTCATCCTTACCAGAGCGTCAACTACGTCGCCGCGCACGACGGCTTCACGCTCTACGACCTGGTCGCATATCAGCACCGGCATAACTGGAGAAACGGCGAACAGAATCGGGACGGCCCCGACGAGAACTTCAGCTGGAACTGCGGCTGGGAAGGGGACCGCGATCTGCCGGCCGACGTCGAATCGCTCCGACATCGTCAGGCGCGCAACTTCTGCTGCCTGCTGATGCTCGCCAACGGGACGCCGATGTTTCGAGCGGGTGACGAGTTTCTGCATACGCAGGCGGGAAACAGCAATCCGTTCAACCAGGACAACGAAACGTCGTGGCTCGACTGGAGTCGCCTCGACAGGAACCGCGATTTCCATCGCTTCTTCCGCGGCATGATCGCATTCCGGAAACGCCATCCTTCGCTCTGTCGGAGTCGATTCTGGCGGGACGACGTCCGGTGGTTCGGGGCGATCGGACCGGTCGACTGGTCCGGCGACGCCGCGCATTTCGCCTTTCATCTCGACGGGCGATCCGAACGGGATGACGACCTGTACGTCATGATCAACGCCGAAGCGAGAGATCTGGAGTTCCGCATTCAGCATGCGGCCGATCGTCGCTGGGGGATCGCGATCGACACCGCTCGGCCGAGCCCCGACGATCTGCGCGAGGAAGGGGACGAACCGTCGGTGAGCGGCTCGTCGATCGTCGTCTCGGCTCGCTCTGTCGTGGTGCTGCGGGCGTGCGCCGATGCACGCTCCGATGACGATCGACGCGGCTTCGACGAACGGGACCTGGAGCCGGTCGTCGCGCTACCGGCAGCCGTCGCTCCCAGCGCGAAGGAGACGTCATGAACGACGCTGCGGGATCGCCGCGCCGGGCTCGAAGTGAGGACGATCGGAACGAGACGCTCGCACGGTTGACCGATGTCCTCGACCAGATCCGCTCCGAGATGCTCGCGTTCGAGCGATCGAACCGGCAACGGCTCGAACGGGTTCTGCCGGTCTGGCGTCGCAGCGCCCGGAACCTGCTGCACTATCTGGCTCTGCGGCGTCGCGACCTGCGGACGCACCAGGAGGCTCTGGTCCAGGTCGGTCTCTCGTCGCTCGGCCGGTGCGAGGGGTTCGTCCTCTCGAATCTCGAGTCGGTGCTGCGCTGGCTGAGGCCCGCAGGAGAGCGCAAGGCGGCGGACGATCCGAACGAGCCGCCGTGCGATTTCGACGAGGGGCGACGACTGCTGCGCGAGGCGACCGGGCGACTGTTCGGCGAACGGGGGACCGACGAGCCGCTGATCATGGTGACGATGCCGACGGAGGCGGCGCGCGACGAGGGGCCGATTCCGGAGCTCGTTCGAGCGGGCATGCGCGTGATGCGGATCAACTGCGCCCACGACGATCCGGCGACCTGGTCCGCGATGATCGACCGGTTGCGGAGCGACGTCTCGCCCGACGCACGTTCGTGTCGCGTCATGATGGACATCGCCGGTCCCAAATTGCGTACCGGACCGCTCGCCGACGGCCCGCGACTGTTGCGACTCAAGCCGCAGCGCGATCCGTACGGTCGGACACTGGCCCCCGCTCGGTTGTTCCTGGGCCGAGTCGTCGATGGCCAGTCGCTACCCGACGGGACGCGCGTGCTCGACGGCGATCGCCCTTGGTGTCGCGGACTGCGAGCGGGGGACGAGATTCGGTTGCGCGATACTTCGGGGCGTCGCCGCCGCCTGACGGTCGCCGCGGTCGAGCAGCAGGGCGTCCTGATCGAATCGGATCGAGGGGTGAGGATCGCGCCCGAGACGCGCGTGCGAGTCGTGCGGCGATCGGGCGATCGTCGACGTCGGATCGCGGAAGGGGGCTTCGGACCGATCCCGCCGCTCGAGCAGCGACTGACGATCGCCAAGGGGGATCTGCTCCGCATCACGCCGGCCGAAGAACCGGGACGAGGGGAGTTGCGCTCGTCCGACGGTTCGGTCCGACGTCTCGCGCAGATCGGTTGCACGCTCCCCGAGATCTTCGCGGACGTGAACGTCGGCGATCGGATCCTGATCGACGACGGCAAGATCGGCGGGATCGTGACCGAGGCGGACGAACGGGCGCTGACGGTTCGCATTACCCGGACCGGCGCTCGCGGCGGACGTCTCAAGGGGGACAAGGGAATGAACTTTCCCGACACTCGCCTGCGCCTGCCGGCGCTCACCGCCAAGGACATTCGCGATCTGTCGTTCGTCGTCGATCATGCCGATCTGGTCGCCTATTCGTTCGTTCGCGATCCGCAGGACGTGCTCCGTCTGTCGGCCGAACTGCACGGCCTCGAACACGAGGACTTCGGCGTCGTGCTCAAGATCGAGACGCGTCAGGCGTTCGAGAACCTGCCGCTGATCCTGCTCGAGGCGATGGCATGTCATCCGGCGTTCGGCGTGATGATCGCTCGCGGCGACCTGGCGGTCGAATGCGGATGGGAACGGCTGGTCGAGATCCAGGAGGAAGTCCTCTGGATGGCCGAGGCGGCGCATGTGCCGGTGATCTGGGCGACGCAGGTCCTCGAGGGCTTGGCTCAGGAGGGACTCCCGTCGCGCGCCGAACTGAGCGATGCCGGACTGGCGGCTCGCGCCGAGTGCGTGATGCTCAACAAGGGACCGAACGTCGTCGAAGCGGTGCGCGTGCTGCACGACATCCTGCGCCGCATGCAGCAGCATCAGGTCAAGAAGCGCCCCACCTTCCGCCCGCTGAAAGTCGCCGACGGTCTGCAGCGTTCGAGCGATCCGTGATGGAGCGGGACAAGGAATGACCCGGACGTAAGAAGACGCGAAGGGGGACGCGAGGACGCCGGGCCGACGCGACGGGGCCGTTGGACACGGCGGGAGGATGCGGCGAGCGACGAGGGGGCCATTCACCGATGCCATCGACTACCGTCGCCGAAGCCACGGAAGCAACGTCTCGATCTGCTCGACGGACAGCGTCGTTCCGGGCGGATGATCGCCGTCCGTCAACAGATCGCGGAGCGAGTCGAAGGTGCCGTCGTGACGGAGTCGGTCGCGCTGCGCCACGCCTCGCAGCGACGGCGGGTTGAATCGCGTCGCTCCGGTCGCGTCGACCGATCCGGTCTCGAACGCGCCGTTGGTCGTGTAGGTGAGCGGACCGACATGGCAGCGTCCGCAATGGTCCTTCATCAGTCGCTCGGCAAGCTCCTGCGCCTCGCGCGACAGCGGCGTTCGATCGACGCGCGGCGGCGGCGGCGGATCGAGCACGTACAGATAGCCGACCAGTTCGCGCAGCGCCGCCGGATCGATCGCGCCGCGCTGAGTCGTCTCGACCGACAGGCGGACCTGTTCGGCCAGTTCCTGATGGTTCCCGAGCCAACCCCACGGATCGGTCTCGGACGTTCCGAGCAGCGTCGGCGTCAGCTTCGGGGTCCCCCAGCTGCCGTCGCCGAACGTGTCGGCCATCACGAACGCACTGTGCCCGTCGACATGGCAGCTCCCGCAGCTCGCGCTCCCGTCATGCGAGAGTTTCGCCGAGCGGAAGAGCCGTTCGCCTCGTTCGCGATAGGTGAGCGGTCGAGTCGCGTGCGGATCGAACGGTATCGTCTCGATGATGCCGTTCCGCTCCGAGTCGCCAGCATCCGTTCCGGCGACGCGGGCCATCCGAGCCCCGCTCCGCAACACTCCCCAGACCTCGCCTCGCTCGGTCTCGATCAGCCCGAGCGGCTCCCCCGGCAACTCCTGTCGCGCCACGAGCACCCGACGTTCCGGATCGATCGCGATCACCGAGTCGGTGCCGCGGAGCGCCACGCGGATCGCGTCGTCGCCCACCAGGATCGCGCCCGGATCGCCGGCCGGGGCGAGCGCGTCGAGGTCGATCGCGCTGCCGTCTCGCCAGGCCTCGGCAGGATCGTGCGCGAAGCGATCGAGATCGATCCGCACGAGACGATTGACGACGCGCGAGCCGCCGGCGAGGGAGCGTTCCGAATCGCGGGCCGAGACCGATTCGATCCGCTGTTCGGTCACCCAGAGCGAACGGCGCGGCCGATCGAGCGCCAATCCGCCGACATGATGTCCCGTCCCGGTCCAACGACGCTCGACCGTCGTCAGATCATCGCTCACCAGTCCGAGCGTCGTTCCGAACGCATCGGCGATCAGCCATCGTTCGTCGATGCGCAGCGCAATTCCCGGAGCCCAGTCGAGATCGAGCAGCGCGACCGGCCCCGGGAGCTCGATCCGGGCTTCGTCGGAGCCTGTGACGTCAGGCTCCGCTGCGCGACGCTCACCGATCGCTCGACGTTCCCCGTCGCTTGCCTGGACGGCATGCCGCTCAGGCAGTTCGAAGGCCAGTACGGCCCTCCCCCACCGGCTCGTGCCGATCGCTCGACCTCGTCGATCGAAGCCGATCCAGCCGTCGATCTCGACCGGCGAACGGGCGATCGGCCGCAGCTTGCCGTCCGCTTGCAAAATCGCAATGACCCGGTCGCGACCGGCGAGGAGCCACGCCGAGTCGTCGGCCAGTCGGAGCGCGGCGGTCGTCGCGAACGGCACGCCGTTCGGATCGATTGCGGCGACGCGTTCGCTCGTTCGGTGCCCCGGAACCAGGCGGGTGAGACGTCCGGCGCGGTCGATCTGCAGCACGACGGCGAGGGCCTCGATCGAACCGCCTTCGCCGGCGTTCGCCGGTCGGTCTTTCGAGATCGTCACGCTCGCCAACGAATCGACGATCGGGGCGTCGAGCTCGTCGTTCGGAATCGGCGTCGGCGGATCGTGCGCTTGTGCGGCGGCGACCGCCTTGCCGGGCCACCATCGGGCAACACCGGGGAGCACCTTGGTGACGAGCACGACGATCGAGAAGACCAGCAGGACCAGCACGCCGAGGATCGCGACGCCGTTGAGGATCGCGCCGTTGCGATGCGTCCCCATCACGTCGGTCCGGTTGGTGAGCGCCACGAGCATCACCGCCAACAGCGGCGAGACGACGACCGTGAGCGCCTGGGCGACGACGACCAGATCGGTCGCCGACCAACCGGCCAGCGCCGTGGCGAGCGCCGAGACCATGCCGAGCAGCAGGACGAGGACCGCGAAGCAGCGAGGCCAGAGGTCTTCGGTGCGCGATCCGAGACCGAGGCCGTCGGCGAGCAGAAAACCGCCGATCGACGCGTTGACCAGAAACGAGGAGTAGGCGGCGCTGAACAGCCCGGCGGCGAAGATCCGTCGCCCCCACGGTCCGAACGTCGGCTCGAACATCGCGCCGATCGTCGTCGCATCGGCTTGCGCCACGTCGCGCCCCGCGAGCGCCTCGGCCGCCGTGATCGTCACCGCGAGCGTGATCAGTCCGAGCAGCGCGGCTCCCAGACGCGAGTCGAACGTCCCGCGGGCCAGGTCGTCGGGGCCCCACCCCTTCTGCCGCACCAGGTAACCCTGATACCAGGCGACCGCCGGGATGCAGGTGGTGCCGATCCAGCCGATCACGATCGTCGCGTCCGGAGGCGTCTCGGCCGATCCCCAGGAGCCCGGAATCAGGCCGCGAACCAATCGCAGCGGATCGGGCGGGGCGAACAGGAGGTTCGCGGCGAAGGCGCCGAGCATCGCGGCGACGAAGACGATCATGATCCGCTCGAGCGGACGGTAGAGCTTCGGCACCGCCAGCAGAAAGAGGATCGCCGCAGCGTTGAGCAGGACGACCACCGCGATATCGACCGTCGCGAGCGACGATCCCGCGGCGTTCGCAATCGCCGGCGGCTCGCCGCGCCAGATGCCGAGCGCCGCCAGAACCCCCGCGTCGTTTCCCGCCTGGAAGATCGACGCGATCAGAAAGACCGAGAGGCCGATGACGGCGGTCCAGAAGCGGCCGAAGTGCTTCGTGACCAGTTCTCCCGGAGTCCCTTGGCCCAAGACTCCGAGTCGTGCACCGAGGGTCAGCAGGGCCATCATCAGCACGACCGCCGCGAGCAGGACCCAGATCAGGTCGTAGCCGAATCGGGCTCCGATCCGCGTGCTCGTCAGCAGACTTCCCGGGCCGATCACCACGCAGACGGTAAACAGACTCGGGCCGATGCGAGTCAGCAGGGAGCGGCCGAGAGCAGAAACGTCGCGAGCCATGGCGAGAGATCTCCGAGGCGGGAGCGCCATCGTAACCGGCGGAAGGGGGGCGCGGCGGCGATGCCGTGCGGCTGCGTTGCGTCCGGCGCCGGCCGGATCGACAATGCGTCGCTCGATGACCGACGGGGCGATCGTGCCGGCTCGCTCGGCGAACGCCTCGGTCGCTCGATTCTCTTCCCGCTTCCGCGAGATCCGTTTCGATGAACCGTGACTTCCCCCCGCACGCTCCTGCCGACCCGGTCGCATCGACTTCGGTCGCGGCGAGGAACCCCGATCGACGACGCTGGCTTGTCGGAGCCCTGGCCGGTTCGGCGGCGTGCTGGTCGCTGGCTCACGGAGCGAACCTCTCGCGACTCGCGGCCGCCTCCCTCGCGACCGCCCCTCCCACCGAGGATCCTCCCGTGCGTTATTGCCTGAACACCAGCACGATTCGCGGTCAACAACTCTCGCTGGTCGACGAGATCGAACTCGCCGCCAAGGCGGGCTACGACGGCATCGAACCGTGGATCGGCGAGATCGAGACGTATCGCGACGCAGGAGGCTCGCTCGCCGATCTGCGCAAGCGACTGGCCGATCTCGGCTTGCAGGTCGAGAGCGCGATCGGCTTCGCGGCCTGGATCGTCGACGATCCGCAGGAGCGACGCCGAGGCCTGGACCAGGCGCGACGCGACATGGAGCTGGTGGCGTCGATCGGCGGCACCCGCATCGCGGCGCCGCCGGCCGGAGCGACCGATCGGACCGATCTCGAACTGCAGGTCATCGCCGAACGCTATCGCGATCTGCTGGAGGTGGGACGAGAGCAGGGAGTCGTGCCGCAGCTGGAACTATGGGGCTTTTCCAAGACGCTGCATCGTCTGGGCGAACTGGTCTACGTGGCGACCGAGGCGGATCATCCGGACGCCTGCGTTCTGCCCGACGTCTATCACATCTACAAGGGCGGGAGCGGCTTCGAGGGGTTGGCGTTGCTGGCGGGGAGCGCGATCCGCTGCTTCCACATGAACGACTACCCGGCCGATCCCCCTCGCGAGACCATCGGCGACGGCGATCGGGTCTATCCGGGCGACGGCGTTGCGCCGCTCGATCGGATTCTCGGCACCTTGCTCGACAACGGCTTCGCCGGCGTCCTGTCGCTCGAACTGTTCAATCGAGGCTATTGGGAGCAGCCGGCGGAACAGGTAGTGACGACCGGTCTGGCGAAGATGAAGCAGGCAGTCGCCCGCGCCGCCGCGCGTCGGGGATGACGCGGGCCGATGTGGTCGTTCGGCGAGGTGGAGGGCACGGGGGACCCCTGCGCTTGGCGCTTCGGGCTGGGAGGGGACGGGCTGAGGAGGGCACGGCATCGACGTTGCCCCGGCTCGTCCCGAGCCGCGGGCGCGCGACGTCGACGCCGTTCGCGTGGGGGAGTTTTTCGGCGCCCGATGTCGCGCGGCCGCGCGTCGGGGCCGACGCGGGCTGACGTGGTCGTTCGACGAGGGGGAGGGCACGGGGGACCCCTGCGCTTGGCGCTTCGGGCTGGGAGGGCACGGGCTGAGGAGGGCGAGGCATCGACGCCGCCCCCGACGTTGCCCCGGCTCGTCCTGAGCCGCGGGCGCGCGACGTCGACGCCGTTCGCGTGAGGGAGTTTTTCGGCGCCCGATGTCGCGCGGCCGCGCGTCGGGGATGACGCGGGCCGACGTGGTCGTTCGACGAGGTGGAGGGCACGGGGGACCCCTTGCTGACGCTGCGGGCTAGGGGGCACGGGCTGGGAGGGCAAGGGCTGGGGAGGGCGCGGGCTGGGAGGGCACGGGACGTCCGGCGTCGACGGACCGAACCCTTGGTCGGCGAGCCGGCGGCGAATACGATGAAGCGGCCTTGGACGGTCCGAACCCGCGAGCCGCTTGACGGTCGTCGGACTATGGACCGCGCCAGGTCTCGAATTCATTCTTCTTCCGATCACTTCCAGCGCGAGCAGTTCGATGACCAACGGATCCGCACGGAAAGGAGAGGCCGACGTCGACGGCTTCTCGGATTCCGCAGCCAAGTCGCACGGCACTTCGTCCTTCGCCAAGATCCGTCAGGGGATCCTGCTGACCGTGCTCGCGGTCGCCCTCGTCCTGTTGGCTTGGGAGTACCTGGTGGTGCAGCCGGGCTACAAGCGAGCCAACGAAATGTTGGCTCAGCTCGCCGACGACTTCACCTCGGCCAGCTTCGTCGAAGTCAACGGCGACAAGGATGGTCAGGGAATTCGACCCGAGTTCCTCGAGGCGACCATTCACGAGCAGATCGGTTTTGCGCCGCAGGAAGTGCGGAAGTTCGGCGATGTCGAGTTCCAGATCTTCCGTTGGCGGCGCGGGCGTCTGAAGACGTGCGAGGTCGGTGTCGCGTTCGCCGCGCGAGGGCCTCAGAAGGTCAAGGTCTTCACCAACTTCTACGAGAACGTCGCCGATATCCCGTCCAATCCGGCCGGTGCCATCGAGACGCCTGCCGAGCGCCTGTCGGGTCTCCCCGATTCGCTCCCCTCCGGCGCGCCCGCTCCGGGAGCCGGCGGCGGCGGGGCTCGTCGGGAAGGTCAGGAAGGGGGGGGGCGCCGTCGCCGCCCCGAATCGGCCGAGGCCGAGACGGAGTCGGAGACGGGATCAGAGTCCGGAACGACCGAACAAGGTGCCGGTGAAGGGGACGCTGCCGGTGAAGGGGACGCTGCCGGTGACGGAGCGGTTCCGGCGGGAGACGGCTCGAGCGAGGCTCCGGCCGGTGACGGCTCGGGTGGAGCTACCGAACCCCCCGCCTCGACCGAACCGGCGTCGCCGCCGATTCCGGACGGGACCGCCGGGACGTTACCGATCGAGAACTGATGCCGATCGAGAAGCGAGCTCGCCGACTCCAGGCTCCGCGACCGAACGGCGTCTCGACCGAACGGCGTCCCGACCGAACCTCGCCCTGATCTCCGTCCGACGTCATCGCTCGAACCGCGAGCGTTCCGAACCGAGCGTCCTTGCGGAGCGACCATGGGGATCCGCTTCTACTGCCCGCACTGCGATCGACGGCTGCACGTCAAGGAGTTCCTGGCGGGGCGGCGCGGCATCTGTCCGCACTGCGATGAAGGGATCATGATCCCGAACGAGTCGTCGATTGCCGGTGAGGACGACGAAGGGGGAGAGGAGCGGGCGTCGGCCACGGTCGCGCCGCCGGGAACCGATCCCGCGCCGCCGCGTCGTGACGCCGGGGCTGGACGAGCCGGTCGCGAGTCAGTTGCGAAGGGGACGGCCGGTCACCGATCGCGCGAATCGAACGCCGCGGCGGGAGCGGCGGAACGCTCCGATGTGCTCGGCGACGTCGCGATCGAATTGGTGACGATCGGCGATCCGAACGACCCGGTCGATGCGGCGCCGCATCTGCTCTGGTACGTTCGGCCGGTGACCGGAGGGCAATACGGACCGGCGGATGGGACGACGCTGCGACGCTGGCTCGGCGAAGGCCGAGTCGCTGCGGACACGCTGGTCTGGCAGGAGGGGTGGGACGAATGGCGCGAGGCTCGCCTGGTCTTCGAAGGGGCTTTCGGAACGCCGCCGACTCCCCCTGCCCCGAAACCGCCGGCCGCCGTGCGCGAGCCGTCGCGGGGAACCTCGGCCGGTCGCGACACGTATGGACAGGATCGGACCATCGGGCCGCTCGATCCCGCCAAGGAGAAGCTGCTCGACTATCGTCTGCGCCGCTCGCGCAGCCAGGGGCGGCAATGGCTGGCGGTCGTCCTGCTCGGGCTGCTCTGCGTCGGCCTGGTCGTCCTGTTGGGGTTCGTGCTGAGACAGAGTTTCTGAGCGTCGGGTGAATCGCCGCGACGGCGAACGTGATGCTCGGTCGGAACATTTCGGAGAACGTAACGATGCGAATGCGGATGCGATCCTTCGGGGCGATGCTCGTCGCCGCGGCGATCCTGAGTCTGAACGGTGTGATCTCGAACGCCGTCGCCGGCGACGACGTCGTGCTCGGTGAAGGGAAACTGAACCTCATCGCACCCGACGGCTGGGTCTCGAAGGAGCCTCGGACCAACATCGTCGAGGTCGAGTTCGAGGTGCCGGGGGTCGAGGACAAGGCGGCGGGACGTCTGACGATCATGGCGGCCGGCGGCACCGTCGATCAGAACGTCGAGCGCTGGGAGATGCAGTTCACCGAGGGGAAGGAAGCGACGGTCGAGATGGTCGAGATGGGATCGGTGAAGATCCACTTGGTCGATCTCGCCGGCACCTTCAAGGAATCGTCCGGCGGCCCGCTGGGGCGCGTGACCGAGCGAGCGAACTATCGGATGCTCGGCGCGATCCTGCAGGCTCCCGGTGCACCGACCTACTTCATCA
>CAZZBI010000054.1:0-20897 GCA_964652385.1 uncultured Pirellulaceae bacterium
CGGCCGGACGAACGGGAGCAGCCGATCCGAGGGACCCTTCGGGCGTGGCGAAGGGGGAATCGCCCCGAGCCGCTCGAGCTCGGACGGCTCGAACCGGCATCCGTTCGGACTGGGCAGAATGGCGAAACCAAGGTGGTGATCGACAAGTTCGTGCAATCGACAGACCTTTCCGCGCTCGCCATCGATTTCGGAAATCGTGGCGGAACCGAACCGAAGCGCTCCGATAACGGGATCGGAACGATCGCTCCCGTCGTCGACCGGATCGACCATCGTCCCGGTCTGGAGCCGCTCCGTCAGGACGGACGTCGAACGGAGACGGGAGAGGCGTGCGAGCGGTGGCGCGGCGTCTTCGAGAGGCTCGGGACGACGCGACTCCTGACTCGGCCGGCGGTCGATCCCGTTCGCTCCGTTCTCGCGCCGCGTATCGCCGCAAGGAAGCCTGATCATGACGCTCCGATCGATCACCGGACCCTTCGCCTCGCACGTCGTCCTGACTTGGCGTTCGCGCTTCGGGAAGTGGGCGATCGGCTTGGTGATGGCCTGGGGAGCGGTCGCCCCGTTGCCGGCCGGCGCGCAAGGGCTGATCCCGCTCGATTGGCCCTGCGATGTCGTGGCGCTCGGAACCGACGTCGAGGTCGATCGCGCCCCGGTCGTGACCGGCCTGGCGCTGCAGCCGGGAGGGACGCACGTGGCGGTCGTCGGCGACGATCACTTCGTCCGGCTGTGCGATCGGCAGACCGGCAATCTGCTGTTCAAGCTCGAAGGACATCGCGACTGGGTCCGCAAGGCGGAGTTCACTCCCGACGGCCGCTGGCTGATCACGGCCGGCAACGATCGTCGAGTCATCAAGTGGAACCCGGCGACCGGGACGCTCGTGTCGCTGCTGCGGGAATCGTCGTTCGCCGTTTCGGCGCTGGCGATCGAACCGAGCGGGCGGATCGCGGCGCTCGGCGGATTCTCGGGAACGATACAGCTGATCGATCTGAACGACGGGCGAGTCGTTCGCGAGATCCCCTCCCCCTGCCCCGATATTCGCGCCCTCGACTTCAGCGCCGACGGCCTGCTGCTGGCGGCCGGCGGCCGCGACGGTCAGGTTCGGATCTGGAACTCTCAGGACGGCGAACTGATCGCCGAAATCGCCGCTCATTCCCGGCGGATTCGAGACCTCGATTTTCTGGCCGGGGATCGAGCCGTAGTGACGTGCGGCGAAGATCTGATGATCCAGGTCAGCGATCTCGACGACTCGACTCGATCATTCCGGATCGACAGCCGACCCGCCAAGGTGCTGACTCTGGAGCGGCTGGACGGCGACCTGCTGGCATCGGCCGGGAGCGACAATCGGATCCGGATCTGGGATCTGAAGGAACGCCGCGAGATCGGCGAGCTGACCGGTCACGAGGGGAGCGTCGCGGCGCTCGCCTTCGACGGCACGCGACTCTACTCGGCCGGCTACGACACCCATCTGCGGATCTGGCGAGTCAACGCGAACTTCGCGAGCACCGATGCGGCTCGTCCGCGAATCAGCCGCCAGCCGGGGTCGATTCTGGACTGAGGTCCATCGTCGCAGAAAGGCGCGGAGGACCCCTGCGCTTGGCGCTTCGGGCTGGGGAGGCACGAAGGACCCCTGCGCTTGGCGCTTCGGGCTGGGGAGGCACGAAGGACCCCTGCGCTTGGCGCTTCGGGCTGGTGAGGCGCGGAGCTCGATGCGGATATCGGGTCAGTCGGGGCGAGTCGCGCCGAGGGTCCAGCCTCTCAGCGAACGGACCGCCGCTTCACCGCTGTCCGCACCGATCGAGACGCCCAGGGCGTCGGCGCGCGTCGGGAAGATCCGCTGCGTGACGCACTGCACGTCGTTCGCGAAGACCTCGAGCATCGAACGATCCAGGAAGATCCGCAGCTTCAGCGGTTCGTCCTCGGCCAGCTCCAGCGGCGCGGTCTGGATCGTCACCCGCCGCTCGGCATCCTCACGATCGTCGGGCCGAAAGATGCACCAGCTTCGATAGACGAGCGTCGGATCGAGACTCGATCGGCTGAAATCGATCGACAACGTGCCGTTCCGCCGATCGACTCGGATCGTCGTCCGCTCGACATCGTCGGGACTGCGACGGACTGCCACGGTCGGTTGCGTCGACTCGGCGGCGAACTCGACCTCGATCTCGAGGCTGTCGCCAGCCAGTCGCTCGACGACCCGTTCGGTCCCCGCCGATACGACGAACGGCTCGACTTCGACCGGCCGATGCCTCAATCGCTGCAGCTCTTCGATCGGTTCGATCTTCAGTCGCCCCGCATCGCCGAGCGTCAGGACGCGCGGCAGACCCATCACCCCCGACCAGCCTCCTCCGGCGCGCGTCGTCGGATCGCGCGGGTCCATGACCCAGGCGATCAGGATCCGGCGTCCGCGATCGTCGAGCAGCGTCTCGGGCGCGAAGTACCCGCCGCCGGGCCAATTCATCCGATGATGCGATTCGGGTTCGAACGTTCGCCCGTTCCAGCGGCCGACGAAGTAGCGGGCTCCGCGGCGATGGCTGATGCAGAGCAGCACGTGCCGATCTCCCATCGGGAAAAAATCGGGACAGCTGATGTCCTCGCCCGGCTCGCCCCATTCGCGATCGGTCTCGAGGAACGGGCCGACGTATCGCCATCGCTCCAGCGACTCTCCTTCGAACAGCGCCGGCTTCGCCCCGCCGAAGATCCCGAGGTAGCGCCCCTCTTCGACCCAGCCGTGCGGATCCCACGATTCGTACTTGCCGAAGTCAGGGGACCCTTCGACCGGAATCGGCACGAGCGGATTCGTCGGGCTCTTGCGCCATTCGACCAGGTCGTCATCGACCGCATGGGCGATCGAGTTGCCGGCGCGGACCCCGTGATAGAGGATCGTCGGCCCCCCTTCGAGATCGACGAACGCGTTGCCGCTGAAGATTCCCTGGTCGGGATCGTCGGCGTCGTAGTCGAGCGCCGTCGGATGATGGGTCCAGTGGAGCAGGTCCAGACTCGACGCGTGCCCCCAGTGATGCACGTGCGGATCACCGGCCTGGAAGATGTAGAACAGGTGGTAACGCCCCCGCCACCAGATCATGCCGTTGGGATCGAACGGCATGCTGTCGCCCCCTTCGGGACAGACGAAGTGCCAGAGCGGCCGATGCGGATCCCCCTGCAGTCGCCGCTGAAACAGCCGATGCGCCTCGACCAGCTCCCGAACGGTCGGTCCGTCCGCCTCGGGCACCTCGCGCGCCAACCGCTCGGCCGCGGCGAGAGCCGTTTCTCTGCCGCCGCTGATCGCGACGATCTCGTCGTCGCTCAGCGCCCGATTCCAGATCGCCGCGTGATCGATCCGCCCCGGAAAGGGCGAGTCGGTCGAACCGCCGTGCGTTCCGGCGCCGATCGCCAGAGGTTCGGTCCGATTCTCGCGCAGCCTTCCGGTGCAGGCGGCTCGATCGACCGGAACGCCGTCGACGAACAGCACCAGTTCGGTTCCGTCGTAGCGCGCGATCAGATCATGCCAGTCGGCCGGTCCGATCCGGACGACCGATGCGGTGACCTGAGCGGCGAGGCCGGGGCGACCGGCGACGCCGATCTCGCAACCGACTCGCATCCCTGCGGCTCCCCGTTCGAAGTCATGCGAGAAGAAATTGAAGACGAGCGCATCGTGCCCTCCGCCGCGCGAGAACAATCCGCGCGTGGTCCAACGTCCCGAAGGGGCCTGAAGCCGGATCGCCGCCGTAAACGCCTCGCCGCCGAGCTGCAGTTCGCCGTCGGCGCCGTCTCCCGCATCGAGCCAACCGTGCGTCAGGTCGGCGACGAGTCCGTCGCCGCCGCGCGCCCGAGAGGCCGCACGCTCCACGTCGGTCAGCTCGACTCCCAACCGAACCTCGCCGCGTGGCGCGAGCGCACTGTCGGCCCCGACGACGTCACGCGCATCGGCCATCGGCCAGAAGGCGATCGCGGATTGCCAGACCTCGTCCGAAGTCGACCGGGTGTCCGCTCCCTGCGGCTCGTCCGCTGCGAGCGAGGAGTGGGGGCGGGCCAAGTCAGCGACCAACAGCATCGCGACCAGCAGGATCGCGATCGCGGCGACCGAAGACGAGCCTCGCTCTGAAGCGGTGCGGTGCTTCGGTCGCGGAAAGGGATCGCTGAGGAGCATCTGGCGTCTCGCATCCCGGCGCAGGAGAACGCTTCGGACGCGAGCGATCGCCGAGCTTCGTCGCGGTCCGCCGTGACGATCGACCGGCCGCCGTCAGCGACGACCGCTCTCGATCGCCGCGATTCGCGTCGCGACGTCGTCGGCAGCCGGCGTGTTCGGATACTTGTCCGCGACCGCCCGGTAGGCATCGAGCGCCTTGTCGATCGCTCCGTCCTCCTCGAACGCGCGCCCCTTGTCGATCAGGGCGGCCTGAGCCAACGCCGTCCTGATCTCGGCGTCGCGCTGACGACGCTTCAGTTCGTTCGCTTCCTTCGCGATCTCGGGGAGACGGCGAAAGTGCCGCTGCGTTTCGATCAGAGCCAACGCGCCGGCCAGACGTGTTTCGGGGTTCGCCAGTTGCTCGGCTGCCGCGGCGAGTGCCGTCGTCCCTCGCTCGGTCAGCTCGTCGATCAGCTTCCGCGAGCGGACCGCCACCTCGGCATAGCTGGCGGGGGGCGGAGTCGCGGCGAGCGCAGCGATCGCCTTCGACAGATCGTCCTGAGCCAGCGCCGCTTCGGCCTCCGCCACGCTCTTCGCCAGTCGCTCGGACTGACGCGGGTCGAGCGGAACACCGGATTGCTGCAGGGCGTTGCCCAGTGCCAGCGGCAGCGCGTTCCCCTGGAGCGGACCGCTGGAGCCGTGCAGCTTCTCGCCGTCGGCTCGAACGACATAGACGAACGGAAGTCCGTTGCCGTCGACCGGATAGGTGCGGGCCCATTCCTGCCAAGCCGGCGCGTCGACGTCGAGCGCCAGCGGTACGAAGTTGGCCAGCAGCGGCTGGAGTTCCCGATCGGTCGACAACCGCTCCTTGAGCGCCTGGCAAAGGACGCACGCTTGGCGACCGGCGACCGCCAGGACCGGGCGACCCGAAGCGCGAGCCTGAGCGAGCGCCGCATCGATCGCTTCGTCCCCTCGCACGGTCGCGAAGGTAGCGGACACGACGAACGCCAGCGAGCAGCAAGCGGCGAATCGAGAGAGCAGCTTCATCTTGTCCTCGGACGGATCAGGGGATCGGCTCGTCCGGCGGCGGACTCGCGAACGAAGGGTTCGACCAGACGGCGATTGTAGACCAAGCGACCGCCGATTGCCCGATTCGCCGAGTCGTCGGTCGGAGTTGCAAGCCGCCGAGCTCGGGGCTGATCCGCGGAGAGCGCCCCCTCGGTCGGATTCGCAACGATCGCGGCGCAGTGTTACCATCACGAACGTGCCCCACAGCAACTGATCGACCCGTGCCGTTTTCGCTCGAGGCGCTGCCGTCGCGTCGTCGATCTCGCCGGGGCCGCTCTCCCACCCGACCGCTCCCGCCTCAGGGTTCCGACATGTTGCCGGTTCGTCAGGTCCGACGTCCAGGTTCCCTCGTCGCTTCGCTTCGCTTCCGTCCTGTCGCCGCGGTCGGCATCGCGATCGCCATGGCGTCGACCGTCCTTGCCGAGAGCGGCGTCGCATCGGCGAGCGGCGATGATGCGGTCAGCTTTTCGCGTCAGGTGCTGCCGATCCTCTCGGACAAGTGTTTTGCCTGTCACGGGCCCGACACGCACGATCCCGACATGATCCGTCTCGATTCGTTCGATGCGGCGAGCGAAGATCGCGGAGGGTATCGGGGGATCGATCCTCAATCGCCCGAGCGGAGTGTCGTGCTGCAGCGGATCCACGATGCCGACGATCCGATGCCTCCGGCCGACTTCGACAAGCAGCTCACCGACGCCGAGCGCGACGTGCTGTCGCGCTGGATCGCGCAAGGGGGCAAGTACGATCTTCACTGGGCCTACGCTCCGCCGATCCGCTTCCAACCGAAGAGCGGTCCGACGACGACGGTGCGCGACACGATCGACGCGTTCGTCGGCGAGCAACTGGCGGCAAACGGTGTCGACTTCGCGCCGGAAGCGGATCGCGCGACCTTGGCTCGTCGCGTCGCGCTTGTCCTGACCGGCCTTCCCCCCGAACCGGAGCAGCTCGCCGAGTTCCTGGCCGACGACGACTCGGGGGCCTACGAGCGGTTCGTCGAGCGGATGCTCGCGAGCCCGCGGTTCGGCGAGCACCAGGCGCGCTACTGGCTCGACGCGGTCCGCTACGGCGACACGCACGGTCTGCATCTGGACAACCGTCGCGGCATCTATCCGTATCGCGACTGGGTCGTTCGCGCCTTCAACGACAACCTACCGTTCGACGATTTCCTGGTCTGGCAGCTGGCCGGCGACAAGCTGCCGAATCCGACGCTGGATCAGCAGATCGCCACCGGATTCGTCCGCATGAATCCGACGACGGCCGAAGGGGGCGCGATCCCGGAAGAGTTCCAGGCGAAGAACAACTTCGATCGGACCGAGACGCTCGGGACGGTGCTGCTGGGAATGACGCTCAGCTGCGCTCGATGCCATACGCACAAGTACGACCCGATCACCCAGACCGAGTACTACCGACTGTTCGCGTTCTTCAACAGCACGGCCGAACCGCCGATGGACGCCAATGCCTACGCGTTCGGCCCGGTGCTCGAGGTCCCGGCGGACGACGCGGCGTATCGGCGTTGGGACGGTCTGAACGAACGAGCCGAATCGCTGCTCGGTGAATCCAAGCCCGCAGCGGACTCCATCGATGCGGCGCGCGCCGGTCGCCCCTGGAACGCGTCCGGCTGGCAACTGCACGGTCCGGCAGCGGTCGGTTCGGAACTGCCGACCGACGACGGCTGGGAAGGGACCGACAAGCTCCCGGGACGGACCGATCGAGCGCTGCCGGCGAACGATTCGGTGCTTCGCATCCGCTGCGACGTCGAGATGCCTCGCGAACGCGCTCTCTGGCTCGTCGGACGGTTCGGAGCGTCGTTGTCGATCCGGATCGATGACCGGAAGATCGACGTCGATTCGTTCGGCGTTCCGGGAGAGCTCTCGCTCCATCGAGTGCGTTTCCCGGCCGGCAAGTCGCGGCTGATGGTCGAGACGACCGGGGACGGCTCGGGAGCGATGCTCGAAGCGCGGTGGATCGATCCTTGGGAGTCGACGGTCGCGAACGGTGCCGAAGCCGCGACGCCGGTCGAGCGGTTGCTGATCGCCTACGAGATGTCCGCGGATCCGTCCGCAATGGCCGAAGGACCCGAGCTGGCACGGCGGATGATGATCGAGCGAGCGGGGTTCACGACCACGCTCGTCGCCCGCGATCTCCCCGAGCCGCGTCTGACGCACGTGCTGCGGCGGGGCGAGTACGATCAGCCGATCGGCGATCCGCTCGATCCGAGCGTGCCGGCGATCATGGGGACTCTCCCGGGCGATCGCCCGGCCGATCGACTCGCGCTCGCGCAGTGGCTCGTGTCGGACCAGCATCCGCTGGTTCGTCGCGTACTGGTCAACGGTTTCTGGCAACGCGTCTTCGGCCACGGTCTGGTGCGGACTCCCGAGGACTTCGGCGTCCAAGGAGCGCAGCCGACTCATCCGGAGCTGCTCGATCGCCTGGCGGTCGAGTTCTCGGAGCGAGGCTGGGACCTGAAGCTGATGTTGCGCGAGATGGTCAACAGTCGGACGTTTCGGCAGGAGTCGCGTCGGCGGAGTGATCTCGAGGACCCCGAGAATCGACTCTTCGCGCGAGGTCCGCGACATCGACTGGATGCCGAAGTGCTGCGCGATCTGGGGCTCTGGGCCGCTGACCTGCTGGACCCGACCCTCGGCGGCGAAGGAGTTCGTCTGTACCAGCCCGAAGGGATGTGGGAAGCCTTGGCTCATCCGGCCAGCAACACGCGAGTCTACGTGCAGGATCACGGCAACAAGCTCTACCGCCGCAGCCTGTATGTCTATTGGAAGCGAACGAGTCCGCATCCGATGATGACGCTGTTCGACGCGCCGGATCGCGAGTCGTCCTGCGTTCGGCGGACGCGGTCCACGACCGCGCTCCAGTCGCTGGCGCTGTTCAACGAAACGCAACGAGTCGAGATCGCTCGCAGCGTCGCGGAGCGTCTGATGCGCGAAGCGAACGATGATGCGTCGCGAATCGATCGCCTGATCGGCATGCTGGCCTGTCGAGCCCCGACCGACGGCGAGCGACAGGCGTGCCTGACTCTGCTCGCCGCGATGCGCCGCCGCTACGCCGAGTCTCCTCAGGACGCCGCGGCGATCCTGGCGATCGGCGAGGCGCCGGTGGCGACCGATGTCGATCCGGCCGAAACGGCGGCGTGGAGTCAGGTCGCGGCGACCGTCTTGGCGAGCGACCTGTCGTTGATGCTGTACTGAACTCGCACGACCAGCGGCTTCGCCGCATGCCGCTCCCCTTCCCCGTTCCCGACTACGCATCCCACCGCACCGACCCGATCGGCTTGAGACTTCGGTCCGCCGCCGATCGCCTCGCGAGGAATCAGACCATGATCGGCGATCGTTTTCCTTCCGGTGATCCGCTCCGCGACCATGCGCTGATGATGACCCGGCGGCATCTGCTCGGTCGGTCGGCGCTCGGTGTCGGCACGGCGGCGCTTGCCGGACTGCTCCCGCGCGCCCTGGCGGCTCGTCCGTCCGACGAGACCGAAGGACTGCATCATCCGGCCAAGGCCAAGGCGGTCATCTACCTGTTCATGAGCGGCGGTCCCAGTCAGCATGACATGTGGGACTACAAGCCGAAGCTGAAGGAACTGGCCAATCAGCAGCTCCCCGAGTCGGTCCGCGACGGACAGCGGATCACCGGCATGACGGTCAATCAGGCCAACGGTCTGCCGCTCTGTCCCAGCAAGTACGACTTCGAACGGTGCGACAACAACGACCAGGGGGTCTGGGTCAGCAGCCTGCTCCCGCACACGCGCAAGATCGTCAAGCACCTGGCGGTCGTCCATTCGACCTTCACCGAAGCGATCAATCACGATCCGGCGATCACCTACATCCAGACCGGCAGCCAGGTGCCGGGACGACCGAGTCTCGGTGCTTGGCTCAGCTACGGTCTGGGGAGCGCGAACGAGAATCTGCCGCACTACGTCGTGATGCACGCGCAGTCGAAGTTCGCCGAGCAGAGTCTGTTCAATCGACTCTGGGGGACCGGCTTCATGCCGTCGGAACATCAGGGGACGTTGCTGCGGAGCGTCGGCGATCCGGTGCTCTATCTGAGCAATCCGCAAGGGATCCGTCGCGACGACCGCCGCGCTCAGCTCGACGCGCTCGCCGCCCTCGATCAGGAGCAGTACGAGCGATTCGCCGATCCCGAAGTGCTCTCGCGGATCAGTCAGCACGAGATGGCGTTCCGCATGCAGACCTCGATCCCCGAGCTGATGGACTGGTCGCGCGAGCCGGCGGATATCGATTCGCTCTACGGCGAAGACCTCCGCAAGCCCGGTACATTCGCTTCGTGCTGTCTGACGGCTCGGCGGCTGGTGGAGCGCGGCGTGCGCAACATTCAGATCTTCCATCGCGGTTGGGACGCGCACGGCAACCTGCCGACCGAGCACGAAGGCCAGTGCAAGGACATCGATCAGGCGTGCTACGGACTGATCACCGATCTCGAACGACTCGGCCTGCTCGACCAGACGTTGGTGGTCTGGGGGGGAGAGTTCGGGCGGACCGCCTACTGCCAAGGGAACTTCACCGCCGAAGACTACGGACGCGATCACCACCCGCGCTGTTTCACGACCTGGTTCGCCGGCGGCGGCATCAAGCCGGGGATCACCTACGGCCGGACCGACGAGTTCGGCTACAACATCACCGATGCCGACGGCGTCACGCTGGTGCCTCAGCCCGACAAGGAGACGTGGACTCCGGGGACGATGCACATCCATGACCTGAACGCGACGA
This sequence comes from uncultured Pirellulaceae bacterium, assembly GCA_964652385.1. Lineage (GTDB taxonomy): Bacteria > Planctomycetota > Planctomycetia > Pirellulales > Pirellulaceae > UBA11682. The sequence continues at coordinate 9,931 of CAZZBI010000054.1, forward strand.
TCCTGCATCTGCTGGGGATCGATCACACGCGGCTGACCTACCGCTACCAGGGACGCGACTTCCGACTGACCGACATCCACGGCCACGTCATTCACGACCTGATCGCTTGAGCTGCGGAGCCATCGCGCTCGGCTCGGCACGCCTGCGTCGAGGCGAAGATCGACGAAGCGAAGATCGACGAGAGGACCACCGAGTCTCTCGGCTCGGTGGTCTCGGTCCCCTCGGTGATCGGATTCCTCGGCCGGCGGTCAGCGGTCGGTGTCGACGTGCAGCGCCTCGAGAGTCGAACGCAGCTCGGCTTCGGCTTCGGCGTTCTCGGGGAGGGGCGAGTCGGAGAACGCGGGCAGGAGCTTCTCCCAAACCACGTTCAGTTGTCCCTGCATGTCGCGACAGTCGGCGGTGATCGCGATCACCGCATCCTGATCGGGAAGCACGATGCAGAACTGGCCGTCCTTGCCGTCGCCGCGATAGGCGCCGTGGCGGCAGCGCCAGAACTGGAAGCCGTACCCTTGAGCCCAATCGCTGTTCGGGTCGTCGCCGTTGGGCTGCTGACGCGCCGTCGCCAGGTCGATCCACTCGGCGTCGATCAGGCGCTTGCCGTTCCAGAGGCCGCGTTGCCGATAGAGCTGGCCGAACTTCGCGATCTCCTCGGTCTTCAGGAACAGGCCGTAACCGCCGAGCGCAATCCCCTGCGGCGACTTGTCCCAGCGCGGCGGATCGATGCCGAGCGGCTCGAACAACCGTGGCTGCAGATAGTCGGTCAGCGACTCGCCGGTCGTCTTCTCGACGATCGCCGAAAGCATGTAGGTCGCCGGCGTGTTGTAGCGAAAAAAGGTCCCGGGCCGATGCGGAACCGGGTGAGCCAGAAACGTCCGCACCCACGACTCGTCCTGTGTCATGCGCGGCTCGTCCTGATGACCGGTCGACATCGAGAGCAGGTCGCGAACGCGCATCGCCCGCAGATTCTCGGACGGCTCCGCCGGCGCCTCGTCCGGAAAGAACGACAGGACCGGATCGTCGAGATCGAATCGCCCTTCCGAAACGGCGAAGCCGACCGCGGTCGAGGTGAAGCTCTTGCTGAGCGACCAGAGGACGTGCGGGTCATCGGGGCCTTGCGGCCTCCACCAGCCTTCGGCGACGACCTGCCCGTGCCGGACCAGCATGAAGCTGTGCATCGTGTCGATCCGGCGGTCGATCTCCTCGACGAACTCGATCAGCCGCTCGGACGAGACGCCCTGCGCCTCGGGCGAGCTGCGCGGCAGCGGCTGCGCGCCGAGCGTCGACGGAAGTCCGGCGATCGCCGCCAGCAGGGTCAGGAACGTCGTAGCGAAAGCACGAAACGGTCGGCCGATCGAGCGGAGCATGATTCCGAGTCCTCGCGAAGCGTCGGGAGTTCCGAAGCGGATCGGCGCCAACCTAGCCGGCCACCGACCGCTCCGCAAATCCTCCGGCGCCGTCGCTGCGGGTGTCGAAGCGCACGCCTTCGTTCAGCAGCCGTCCGTCGGCCAGTAGAAGTCGGGGACGATCGCATCGGGGCGCCAACCCTCGTAGTACAGGATCGCCGGCTCGGTAGCGCGCCGGAATCGCTCGGCGATCGCTCCCAGTTCGATCAGTGCGCGAGCCTCCTGGTCGTCGATCTCGGCGGCCCACGCCAGGGTCGCCGACAGTCCGATGCGCCGAGTCGATTCGGCTCCCAACGTCGGATAGCTCGATCGCCAGGCGTTGTTGAGCGGAAAGTTGCGGGCGACGAATCCGGCTGCTCCGGCCCAGTCCGCGAGCTCGATCAGCCGATGGTACTCGGCGTGATGACCGGCGGCTCGCACGGCCGACAGCTCGGCGGCCGACCGAAGCGGAACCGAATGTCGAACATGATCCCAGACGAACTCGACTCGCTCCGATTCGTTTTGTCGTCGCAGTCCGGTCAACAGCCGCTCGTAGGTCGCGGCATAGGATGTCTGCCGCCGGATCTCGTTAGGCAGATCATGCATCAGGTCGAAGAGGATCGGATCGCGCCGCGAGTCGGTCGTGCTCGCTTGGCCGTCGATCAGGCGCCGGAGCGCCAGCAGCCGCCCCGCCAGATCCCCCCGACGACGATACGCGAACGCCAACGACGTGACCGAGTCGAACTCCTTGTCCCCCCATGCGGATCCGAACGACGCGACCAACGACTCGCACCGCTCGAGAGCGACCTTCGCCGTCTTCGCGTCGACCGAATCGGCGCCGGCCAATCGCGCCAGAATCTTCGCTTCGGCCGCCGCCGGCCCCTTTCCGACCTGCAGATAGGCCAGGACCGCATCGGTCTCGTTCGTCGCGATCCTGCGAGTCACCCAGGCCTGGACGATCGGTTGATCGAAGTCGGGGACCCGACTCCAGACGCTCCCCCACGAATTCAGACGATAGAGGTGTTTCGGTTCGGCATCAGGCGAAGCGTTCGCTGCCGACCCCTTCGATACCTCATCCGGCCGCCACGATTCGAGCGTCGCGTAGTCGAGCAATTGAAGGCGAATGGCGTTCATCGGGATGAGACCGACGATCGGAAAGCTCGGCACGTCTCCGGCCGCCTGATGCAGTCGTTCGGTCGTTCGCTCCAGATCGAACGCCTGCGTTTCGGTCAACGGTTCGCCGATCGGCATCGAGCTGCGGAGCGTCTCCAGTCGCGCGATCAGGATCAGCGCCCGAGTCGCAGCGATCCGTCCGCGGGTTCTTCCGAGCGAGACGAGTCCTTCGCGGGTGTTCGGATCGATCGCCCGAAAGAACGCCTCCGGGTCGTCTTCGAAACGGTCGACCTGGGCGAGCGCCCAGTCGATCCGGGCAAGATCGCCGGCATTCCTCGCATGACGGGCGACGTCGATCCAGAACGGCAGCATTCGCTCGGCGCCCGCCTGAGACGGATCGAGCACCTCGCAACCCTCGAGCGCTTCCCATCGCTCCGCCGCGAGCAACGCACCCAGGCGATGGCTCGGATCTCCCCCACCGCCGTCGGCCCGCATCCGCGCGTCGAGCGCGAGCAACGTCTCCGGATCGACCGACCATGACGCTCGAATCAGCTGCTGGCGCAGGTCCGAGGGGAGCTCCTGGCCGAGTCCGCTCCGACCGAAATGGTCGATCCATCCGTTCAGCCGCTCGACGGCCAGCGGACGATCGTCCGCCGAATCGGGGGCGGAGTCCTGGCCGGCCAGAGTGCCGAACGGCAGGTGAAAGGCAAGCAGCAGCAACGCTGCGCGCATCGGTAGCGCAAGCGACATGATCACGTCTCCCAAGAGTTGACGAAGTTCGGAGCGCGCAGATGTTCGGCCAGCGGCACGGATCGACCGTCAGTCGCGAGGGTCGAAGTCGTGCGGCGGAGTCAGCAGGGACCGTCCGGCGAGGCGGACTCGGTGAAGAGCAGATGCCCGATCCGGCTGGGCATCGACCGCTCGGAACTGCGCCCCCGGGACCGGATCGGAGGTCGCGATGTTCGAGCAGCAAAGCGGCGTTTCGAACGAGAACTCCGGAGTTTCCGAGCGGACCGACGGTTCGTCGTTGACCTTGGCGATCGACGCGGCGCGACTCGGCGGCGGCATCCCCGGAACGAGCTGCGGCACGATCAGCGTCAGCAGGAGCGGAGTCCATCGCGACACCGGAGCTCCGGAGCGGCGCCCGTCGAGCGACCGGAATCGCCTGAGCAGTTCGCCGTCCGCGCCGACGGTCGTCGGCAGGCTGACCGGACAGCTCGACCGGTTCGGTCGCTCGAGCGCCGAGAGCAGCAGACGGGCGTAGGTCGGACGATCGAACCCGCAGATCGACATCGCTCGTTCGTCCGCCGCTCGTTCCTGAGCCCAACGCAATTCACGCTCGATCAGTCCCGCTCCCGGATGCCAGGCGACGGCGATCCGAACCAGCGAGGCGACGGCCGACCAGAGCACGTCACGCGACTCGACATGCGCCCGTTCATGCGCCAGGACCACCGTCGCCTGCCGGGCGTCGAAGGTACGGAGAAAGTCCCTCGGGACGATGATCGCGCGGCGGAAGAGGCCGACCGTCAGCGGTCCGATCGAGGTCGGCGACTCGAGAATCGGTATCGCCCGGCCGCGGTTTTCCGAGGCTCCGGCGATTCGATCATCGACGGCGACCGGTCGAGCCGCGAGCGCGATCCGCACGGCGTGACGCCGTCCGAGCAGCCATCGGCCTCCGCCGATCGAGACGACGATTCCCCAGGCAGCTGCCGTGCCGAGTTCGATCCGACCGATCCTTTGCGAACGCTCGGCCGCTTCCCGGCAGCATGATCCGTCGGCTCGACAGGCATGAGCCGACTGCGGCGCCTCGCTCGCGGCCGCACGCATCAGGTGGACCGACGGAATCGCGATCGTCGCGAGTAGCACGCAGCGCCAGGCGAACACTTCGGCTCGCGGACCGACGATCGCGAAGCGTCCAATCAACAGGCCGGCCAACCCCGCGAGCAACGCGATCTGCCAGACCGAGGCGAGCATCGCACCGATCAGACGCGATTCGGCGGGTAGCGCGAGCAGGTTCATCGCTCGTCTCCGCGACGACGCGACTCGATCCGCTCGACGACCTCGCGCAGTTCGGCGAGTTCGTCGGCCGAGATCTCCGGGGCTCCTTCCAGATAGGCGACGAACGGGGCGATGCTTCCGGCGAGCGAGCGGCGTACGAACTGATCGACGAGTCCCTTCAGACGCGTGCGGCGCTCGAGCTTCGGCGAATACCGAAAGACGCCGCCGACCTTGCGGCGCGTCAGCGCTCCCTTGGCTCTCAGGCGTTCCATCGTCGTCAGCACGGTGGTGCGAGCCTGACCGCCGACCGAGGCGATGTGCTCGGCGACTTCGCCGACGGTCGCCGAGCCCTGCTGATCCAGGAATTTCAGGATCTCGGCCTCGGTCGTTCCCGCCCCACCCGTCGTCGGCTTGCGTCCCATCGAATCGCTCCCGATGCCGCTTTCGTTCTTGCCGCTCGCGACCGCATCGTACGAATGACTACATGTGTAGTCAACTTCGATACGGAGCCGGTCGGTGGGCGGTTCGGCGTCTGGAGGGAATTCCCGAGGTCCGTTAAGCTGGGCCGCTGCGCCGAGATGCCGGGGCGTCGACCGCCCCTCGACTCGTCCCCGTCGCCTGTCCGCTCCCCGACTTCCCGCTTCCGAGAGACCCGTTCCCGACCATGGCCGTTTCGGATCCGCAACTCGTCGCCTGGATGACTCACGATCGGCCTCGCATCCGCTCGGCGGCACTCGACCTGCTCACCGCCAGCTACACGCACGATCGGCACGTGATCGAGGCGCTCTTTGCCGGGTGGGATCGATTCGGGGCGGACGAGGCGTTTCGCGACTTTCCGCTCGTCGGTCACCTGCCGATTCCCGCGGAACGGGTCGGCGAGTGTCTGGATCGTGCCGCGGCGATGTCGGCCGGGCGGCCGATCATCGATCGGACCTGTCGTTGTGCGGGGAAACTGATCGAAGCCTTGTCGGTGGCGCCGGCGCCGATCTTCGCGCCGCACCTGGACCGGATCGAGGCGCTGAAGCGGACGTCGAAGATCTTCTTCCGCGTTCCGATCGAAGCGATGCGCGAGAAGGCCGAAGCGCTCGCCCGCGCCTCGACCTCGCTCGAACTCGACTTCGAGGACGGCGACAGCAGCGAGATCGCCATTGCGCTCGAGTGTCTGCAGCGACGCGGCGAGGCGGAGGATCGAATCGAGCGCGGGCTGCGCGAATTGGCGGACGAGACGGGGCGCTCGCCGCTGGCGATCGCCGCACTCGAACTCGCTTCGCGCCATCCGGTCGTCGGTCACGAGGAGCCGCTGCTGAGTCTGGTCGATCGCAACGAGGCACCGTTGGCCGACGCCGCGACCGTGGCGCTGATCCGATGTCGCAACGTCCGCGTGCAGCAGCTGATCGCCGAACGCTTTCCGACGATGTCCCGAACGGGACAGCTGCGCTGCGTCGAGATCGTCCGCCGCATGCGACTGTCCAAGGGAGTCGAGCTGCTGCGGTTCCTGCTGCCCCACGGGAGCGACTTCACGGTGCAGGAGTCGATCCGGATCGCCGAGGTGCTGCTGTTCGACTTCGCGCACCTCGAGGACTGGCTCGAAGCGCTTCTGCTCTCGGAAGACACGTCGCTCCGGCGGATCGCTTCGCTGCTGCCGATCGCGGAGCCGTTGTCGCACGAAGTCTGCCCGGACGACTGGTCCCGCATTCGGCAACTGGTCGGAACCCGACTGGGGGCCGACTGGAGCGACTGAACTGACCGAACTGCCGAGTCAGTTTCCTTCGACGCAGGTCACCGGTTCGCACTTCACGACCTGACGCTCGCCGCAGACGATCTCCTTCTTCACCAGCACCCGCTTGTAGCTGGGGCGGCACTGGCACGTCCGCGTGCAGCCGGGAGCATCGAAGAAGCCCGGCAGGCGGTGGCGACAATAGGGGACCATGCGCGACTCGTAGACGACCTTCTTGATCGGTTCGGTCGTGACCACGGGGCGGCAGGTTCCGGCCGAGCTGCCGCAGCATCCGCAGGAGCGGAATTCGGCGGCCATCAGCGACACGGAAAGCAGACAGAAGACGGTCACGATCAGCATCATCGGACGCATGTGCGATTCCTCGGATTCGATCGACGAAGCGATGGGTGAAGCGGCGTTACGGATCGGAACGGCGAAGACTCAGAAGTCGTGCGCCAGACGCATGCCCCATCCGTGAACCCAGCCGTCGCCGACTCCCGGAGCGAGCGGTGCATCGCGGTAGGTCGCCATGTAGTCGAACTGCAGCTTCATGTTCGGATTCATGAACCAGTTCAGTCCGGTGCTGACATTGTGCAGCGCTCCTCCGTTCAGACCGGCGGAATTCAGATCCAGGTAGTTGTAGCGCGCTCCGGCCTGGATCGCTCCGAGACCGAACGCCGTGCAGCCGTCATCCCCTCGGATCAGAAAGAAGTTCTCGGTCGGCGTGACCCGCTCGAAGAAGCCGACCTTCTTGTCGTAGTGATCGTGATCGTCGGTCAGGAAGCGGAAGAGCTGGATGTAGCCGCCGTGATAGACGGCATTGGTCCCGAGCGGATCGGTCGCGGCGAGTCGCGCGTCCTGCAGCGCGCTGACCATGTACTCGCTCTGGAACGTCCAGCGCCCGTGCACGGCGACCAGTTCCAGGTTCGCCTGCTGCTCGTCGTCGCCGAAGAGCGTGATGTTGGCGGGAGTCGGCCAGTTGCCGGACAAGCCCGAACGGATCGCATCGCGTGTCCGATAGGTGATCGACCGGGCTCCGGGCGCAGTCGACACGGCGGTCGCCTGACGGAGCGAACCGCCGACATGCAGCAGGCTCCGCCCCTCGTCCTCGTACCTCAGCAGGCGAGTCAGGCGACCGACCGCCGCGAAGTCGCCGTTGCCGGTGTTGAAGCCGAAGGTGTTGTTGGTCGGCTTGAACAACCCGACGTTCCAGGTCCCGTCGTCGTCGGCCCCGTAGGTGTCGAAGATCGCGATGCCGGGGGAGAAGCCGTTGAAGGTCCCCCCGTAGAAGACGTCCTGGTTGTACGAGCGTTCCATGAACGGCTGGAACCGGCTGCTCACCAGATGCTCGAAGCCGATCGCCTGCTTCTGATTGCCGATCCGCAGGTTGCCGACGGCCGGCAACTTTCGGAAGGTCCACCAGAGATCGGTCGGCGCCGTGACGGACCGCGCCGTGCTTCCGATATAGGTCGAGTTGACGAAGTCGTATTCGGCGGCGAAGTCGATGTTCTCGTACATCGTGCCGTCGATGCGCAGTCGAGCTCGACGAAAGTCGACGCCGTCGGCGTAGACGTTGCCGAGACCGGCGGTCGGAACTCCTCCGGGTGCCAACGCCTCGTCGGCCGAGAACCAGGCGGTATCGAACTGAGTCCGACCGCCGACATGGATGCGGAAGTCCTTGTTCTTCGTGCTCAGTTCGAGTCCGTTCTTCCAGTTCGCCGACATCGCCAAATCGCTGCCGACGACGTAACCCGAGTCGGCCGAATCCGGACCCGCGGTCGTCTTCTCGGCCTCGACCTCGGCCAGATAGCGATCGACTTCGGAACGAATCCGCTGGCGGTCGGCCGACGTATCGAAGACCGAGACGCCGACGGTTTCGGACCGGCGTTCCGACAAGGCTGCCGCCAACTCGGCGTTCTGCATCTCGAGCCGTTCGAGCCGCTGACGAAGTTCCGCAACCTCGTTCGATTCGGTCGGTGACTGGGCGGCCGCGGAGCCGATTCCCGCCACCGTCAGGCTCAAGACGCTCAGACCGAAACGAAGACGCCTCACCGGAGCTACCTCCCTGCCGAACGGCCCGTCGAGGCGAGTTGATGCCGACTCGGATCCGTCGAGTCGCCTCGGTCGCCCCCTCCCGATGGAGCGGACCGTCGCCTTTGCCGCGACAGCGTCGGACGGCCGACACGGAGCCGATCAGTCGAACGGTCGCCATCGCAAGGAAACGTCAAGCCGTGCGGATTCCGGCGGACGGGCGAAGTCACTCGCGCTCGTCGGTCGCCGCCGACCGGAACTTCGCCCGTGATTCTGAAGCTTCCGCAAGCCTGCGGAGGGCCGCCGTACGCGTCCGATCGCCTCCCAGGACCGGCGCCGACCGATCGGGAGCGTTCAGCGGGACGGTTCGTAGTCCTGCCACATCCACAGGAGCGTTTCGGCCAAGGTCTGACGAAAGACCTTGCCGTCGCAGTGGCCGCTCCCGCGACTGAAGACGTAGCGATAGTCGTACCCCTTGGCTTCGAGCGCGTCGGCGGTCCGCTCGTTCGCCATCACCCAATTGTGATACGTCTCCTCCGGATCGTCGGCGCGCAAGTCGCGATCGGCGACATGGATGAAGATCCGCAGCGGCTTCTTCTCGCTCGACTCGATCAGCTTCATCGACGAGTGGTACTCCCAGGCACCGAGCGGATACGCCGCCTCTTCCGGCGCGTCGTCGTCCTGCTGATCGACGAACGTTCCCGAATAGGTGATCAGGCGACGAAACAGATCGGGGCGGAACCAGCCCATCGTCAACGTCGCCGCCCCTCCCGAACTGCACCCCATCGCGGCTCGCCCCCACGGATCGTCGGTCAAGGCCAAGCCGGGATATGCCTGTCGAATCTCGTCGTTCGCCAGCACGGCCGGCAGCACTTCGAACGCGATGAACTCGGCGTAGCGAGGCGACATCGTGTCGTACTCGAGGCCGCGCTGACTCCCCTTGCTGTCGTCGCCGCCGTTCTGCACCGACACGACGACGAACGGCGGAAGGCGCCGGGAGGGATCCTCCGAGATCGTCAGGTTGTCGAGCGCGTTGCGGACCAGGTCGAGCTGACTCGGGCCGTCATGGATCACCAGCAGCGGTGCCTCGGTCCCGTCCCGATATGCTGCCGGGACATAGACCCAGATGCGGCGCTGCTCGCGGACCGGCTTGGTCCGATCGAGCGTCGCATCGTCGCCGCGGAAGTAGCGACTGTCGGCGAGCGGCAGCTCGAACTCGAACTGCTTCCCCTTCGGATTTCCCTGATCGGTCAATGCCGGGTCGATGACGTAGTCCGGGCCGACGATCAGACGGCCGTTACCCGACGAAGGAGTCTCGGTCGACGCCGAGTCCTGAGCGATCGCGAATCCGGTCAGCAGAGTCGGGCCGACGATCGCGAGCGTCGCCATCAGGCGAACGACCCGAGTCGAAACGGGAGTCGGCAGGGTGCGCATGAGGGGCGATCTCCGTGACGAGGCGAGTGGGGCACGAGAAACGGGATCGTACGCCGGTCGATCGCGCCGGTCCATCACGGAGCCGGCGGCGCAGGGGGCATCGATCGGCCGATCGCCATCGGCATTTCTCGATCCGTTCACCGAACCCTCACCTCCGTTCCCGATAACGCGGTCGCCGCTGGCGTCGTGCGAGCGGTGACTCGACTCGGAACTTCGGAGACTCGCCGCATGAGAAGGTACCGGTTGCTGCTCGCCCTATCGGCTCTGTTCGCTCTCTCCCCGATCGCCTCGACCCGGGCCGATTGGCTCGACGATCTCGTCGGAACGCCGACGCTCGCGTTTCGTTGGCGACACGCCGGGGACGGCGCCGAAATCGTCGCCTACGAGACCAAGACGAAGCGGGTCTTCGTGACCGATCTCGCCTCGCAGGCGGTCGATGTCCTGTCGATGACCGACGGCAGCGTGATCGGTGCGATCGACGTTTCGGATCTCGGGCCGAACGCCGAGCCGACGAGCGTCACCGCCGCGCGCGGGCTCGTCGCGATCGCCGTCAATCTCTACGGCGACGCTCCGGCCACCGGAGTCGTTCGTTTTCATGATGCGCGAACGCTCGCGCTCCTCTCGACCGTCGACGTCGGCCACCTTCCCGACTCGGTCGTCTTCACTCCCGACGGCAAGCAGGTCGTGGTCTGCAACGAAGGGGAGCCGTCCGACGACTACACCATCGATCCGGCCGGCTCGGTCAGCGTGATCACGGTCGGGAACGGCCGACGTCCGACCGTTCGGCATGCCGAGTTCACTTCCTTCGACGGGAACGAAGCGGCGTTGCGAGCCGAAGGGATCCGGATCTTCGGTCCCGGCGCTTCGGCGTCGCAGGACTTCGAGCCGGAGTATGCGACCGTTTCGGACGACTCGCGGTTCGCCTACGTGACGCTGCAGGAGAACAACGCGGTCGCCAAGATCGATCTCCGCCGCGTGCAGGTCGTGTCGGTCGATCCGCTCGGCACCAAGGACCATTCGATCGAAGGGAACGGACTCGATCCGTCCGATCGGGACAACGCCAATCGGATCGCGACTCATCCGGTCCGCGGGCTCTACATGCCCGACACGATCGGGTCGTTCCGACTCGCCGGCGTCACCTTTCTGGCGACCGCCAACGAAGGGGACGCTCGCGACTACGACGGGTTCAGCGAAGAGGTCCGCGCCGGCAACAGCAGCTACGTGCTCGATCCGGTCCGCTTTCCCGATGCGGCCGCGCTGAAGAACAACGCGGTCCTCGGTCGGCTGAACGT
>CAZZBI010000055.1:0-18227 GCA_964652385.1 uncultured Pirellulaceae bacterium
CGGTGGGCCTGACGAGACATGCGGGCCGATCGGGCCAAGGGAGCCCGGCCCCGAGCGGGTCCCCGGCGAGGAGCCGATTCTAGTGGGGACCGGCGAGCACCGCCACCGCGCGACGAGCTGCCCGAGGGTGCGGCGATCGAGGCCGCGACAGGGTGGGGCGCGAGCCCCCCTTCGGCCTCGTTCGATGCCGCGACGATCGGTCGTCAGCCGGCCGAATCGAGGTACGGATCCTGCCCCATTGCCTGATGCATTCGCTGGCGTTCGAGCTCCTGCTCCATCAGCCTGAGCCGTTGCCGATAGTGCTTCGCTTCGACCCGCCGCTGAGCTCGAACGAATCGGCGGACCCCGCCGTCGATGGCTCCGACCGTCCGACTTCCGCGTTCGGCCAACCGCTTGGCGACGATCGGCCCGAAACCGCTCCGCAGCAGTTCGTCCTCGAGCGACAGGTACTGACGAAACGCCCCCGGATCTCCTTGGCGGCCGCAGCGTCCGATCAGCTGCCGGTCGATCCGTTGCGACTCGTGCATCTCGGAACCGAGAACGAGGAGTCCGCCGAGCTGCAATGACGCCTCTTCCAGTCGGATGTCGGTCCCGCGCCCGGCCATGTTCGTGGCGACGGTGACCGCACCTCGTCGACCGGCGGTCGCCACGATCCCCGCTTCGACCTCGACCTGATGCGCGTTCAGCACGCGGTGTTCGACGCCGGCATCGCGCAGCAGCGCCGAGACGATCTGAGAGGCGTCGATCGTGCGGGTCCCGATCAGCACGGGGCGTCCCGTCCGATGCACTTCGATCGCCTCGTCGACCAGCGCGAGCCACTTCTCGCGCGAGGTACCGTAGACGCGAGGCGTCAGCAGCTCGCGGCGCGGCGGGCGATGCGTCGGCACCTTGACCGTTTCGAGCCGATAGATCCGCCGCAGCTCGGCGCGCGAATTGGCGACGGTGCCGGTCATGCCGGCCAGTCGCTCGTAGCGGAGCAGGAAGTTCTGCAGGGTGATCCGAGCCGCCTGACCGGTTTCGGGGCTGATCCGGGTCCCCTCGCGCGCCTCGATCACCTGATGGATCCCGTCGCGCCAACGACGCCCCTCGGCCAAGCGTCCGGTGAACTCGTCGACGATCACCACCTCGTCGCCGCGCACCACATAGTGACGATCGCGGACGTAGCGCAGACGGACGAGCAGCGCCAGTTCGATCCGACCGTAGAGGTCGATCAGCGGCTCGTCGGCGATCGGAGCCGGAAGCGGCGAGCGCCGCACCTCGCGACGTCCGCGCGGCGTCAGTCGGATCGCCTGATGATCGTCGGTCCAGCGGAAGTCCCGCTCCTCCTCGAACTCCAGCGCGGTGCGCCATGCCCAGCGATGCAGTTCGGCCCAAGTCTCCTCTTCGGTCTCGGGGACCGAACTGACGATCAGCGGCGTCCGCGCCTCGTCGAGCATCAGCGCATCGGCCTCGTCGACCAGCATGAAGCCCCGAGGGATCGCCGAACTGCGGTCGGCCAGCTCGTCCGAGGCCCCCTGGCCCAGTTCGTCCGAGCGGCGTCGTTTCAGCCGATCGCGCAGAAAATCGAACCCGAACTCCTTCGCCGTTCCGTAGGTGACGTCACAGGCGTAGGCGGCGCGGCGCTGCGCCGGACTCGAATCTCCCTGGACGATGCCGACCGTCAGCCCGAGCGCCAGATAGACCGGCGCCGTCGTCTCGGCATCGCGCCGCGCCAGATAGTCGTTTGCCGTCGCGACATGCGCCCCTCGGCCGGCCAGCGCCGCGAGCGAGGTCGGGAGCGTCGCCGTCAGCGTCTTTCCCTCGCCCGTCTGCATCTCGACCACCGCACCGACATGCATCGCCAGCCCGCCGATCAGCTGCACGTCGTGATGCCTGAGACCGAGCGAGCGGCGCGACGCTTCGCGGACCAGCGCAAAGGCGGGGACGACCAGATCGTCGAGCGGTTCTCCCGACCGCGCCCGATAGCGGAGCGCCAGCGCTTCCTTGCGCAGTCGATCGTCGTCGAGCGCCATCAGGTCCGATTCGCGCGCCTCGATCGCGGCGACGCGACGACGGAGTCGACCGATGGAGACGGTCGAGCGACGCCGCAGCTGCTCGATCGGGTTCATGGCCTCTCCCGCCCGAAGTTCGCCCGCGACGGTCGTCGCGTCCGCGGGTGCTGGTGCTGCGCCGATCGGTCAGAAACGAGGACGCCAGGCGCCGCTCCCCGCGTCGAGCAACGCATCGACCGACACGGGACGAGGGAGCGTCGTCGCTGCGCCGGCGCGACGCCCCGGCTCGGCCGACACCTCGGTCGAACCGACGGTGCGCACACCGGAGCCGATCGTTCCCGCTTCGGTCGGCAACGGCCGACCTGAGGGCGCGATCCGTCCCGGCTCGTCGGGGTCGACGGCGTTCGCGTCCGCGGTTGCATCGAACGATGCGGGAGCGACCGGGGCGCCGAGCGAAGCGTTGCTCGCAGGAGCGTCGTACGACGCCGGACGGACGGCCGAGTCGCTCCCCGATCCGTTGCCGCGCCAAGGGACGAAGTTCGCGTCGGCGACCGGCGCCAGCGGAGCGACCGACGAACTGCTCGGCGGCGCCGTCGACGCTCCGGCTCCTGATGGAGCCGGCGACGTCGCGCGCTGCCAGACGCCGCCGGCCGATCCGGTCGACGGCGTATTGCCGCCGGAGCCGGGAGCACTCGCACCGAAGGAGGCCGGAGCCGCCGAGGTCGCGGTGCCGTCGGCTTCGGAACGCGAATAATACGGCTCGGCCGACGACCGCGCCGCACCGTTGGGAATCGCATAGCTGCCGGTCCCCGGCGGGGGAATCCGAGTCGCCGTCCGCGCTCCGGTCGGATCGAGCAGGTGGCACCCGGAGGAAGCGAGCGACGCCGCGGCGATCAGCAGCAGGCCGATTCGCGCAAGGTCGATCGTTCGACGACGAGCGGCGAGGGACGTTCGAGACATGCGGAACGCTCCGGGCAAGGCAGACGGGAATCGAGGGTTCCCGCGAGGGCGGGGCGGAGGGTAGCGAAACCGGACCGCTCGGCCAAGACGAATCGGTTTCGTGAACGCTTCTCAGTAGAAATCTCGAATTCCCGAGATCGCTCGGCGGAGATCGGCTCCCCACCGCGGTCGAACCACCGCTCGTTCGACGGCACCGAGCGCCGAATCGACGGCCGGCGGTCGGTAGAATGTAGGAGGACCTTTCTCCTTCTCGGACTCTCGTCTGGAGCCTGCCGATGTCGCTCGTTCGCCGACCCTGTCGGATCCCGAGCGTCGTCCCGAGACTCGCGGCGTTGCTGGCAGGATGCGTTGTCGGCCTCGTCGCGACGCCGGGGCGGGGACAGCCGACGCCGCTCGACTTCACGCGTGACGTTAGGCCGCTGCTGGCCGATCGCTGCTTCGCCTGTCATGGCCCCGACGCCGGCCATCGCCAGGCGGAACTGCGTCTGGATCTCGACGACGGTCTGGCGGATCGTCGGATCGTCGTCTCGCGAGACCGACCGGCGAGCACGCTGTGGGAGCGGATCACATCGGACGATCCGTCGCTCCGGATGCCTCCGCCCGAGAGCGGCAAGGAACTGCTACCGGACGAGATCGAGCGTCTGGGACGATGGATCGATCAGGGAGGCGGGTTCGAGTCGCATTGGGCCTACGCGCCGCTGCTCGAACCCGATCCGGCCGAGTTCGCTCCCGGCGACCCGCAGCGCGATCCGATCGATCGACGCCTCGAGTTCCGACTCGCGCAGCGCGGCCTGCAGCCCGCCGAACCGGCGGACGAAGTGACGCTGCTGCGCCGCGTGACGCTCGATCTGGTCGGCCTGCCGCCCGATCAGGACGACGTCCGCGCCTATTTCGAGGACTCCGATCCGAATCGCTACGCCCGCTGGGTCGATCGGCTGCTTGCCTCGACCGCCTACGGCGAGCGGATGGCGATCTTCTGGTTCGATCTGGTCCGCTTCGCCGACACGGTCGGCTATCACGGTGACCAGGAGCATCCCATCGCGCCGTATCGCGACTGGGTGATCGATGCGCTCGCGCACGACATGCCGTTCGATCGTTTCTCGTCCGAACAACTCGCCGGCGACCTGTGGGCCGATGCCGGAGGGACGGGCACCGACGACGACGGACCGAGAATCGCGACCGGCTACCTGCGCGTGCTGCAGACGTCGCACGAGGGAGGGATCCAACGCGGCGAGTACCTGGCCAAGTACTCGGCCGATCGGGTCCGCAACTTCGGGGAAGTCTGGCTCGGCGCGACGCTCGGCTGCGCCGAATGCCACGATCACAAGTTCGATCCGTTCACGCAACGCGACTTCTACGCCCTGGCCGCCTTCTTCGCCGACCTGGACGACATCAGTTCGTTCGCGGGGACCGACACCTCGCCGACGCGGCGCGAGCCGGAGCTCGAAGTCCGCTCGCCCCTCGATCGCCGTCGCCTCGAACGCTTGGACGCGGCGATCGCCGACAAGCTTTCGGCGATCGAGGCGTTCGGTGACGATCGGGGATCGACGGGGGGGCGCGAGGCGCTGCAAGGCGAGATCGATGCGCTGCACCGTGAACGAGCCCGGCTGGACGAGCGACGATTCCGGACGATGGTCGCGAAGAGCGTCGAACCGCGGACGATCCGGATCCTGTCGCGCGGCGACTGGATGGACGAAACGGGGGCGGTGGTGGAACCGGCGGTTCCCGCATCGCTTCCCGCACTGCCGAGAGACGGCGCATCACGGCTCGGGCGACAGGATCTGGCCGACTGGCTCTTCGGCCCCGCCGAACCGATCGTGGCGCGCGTTCTCGCCAATCGCCTCTGGGCGCGTCTGATGGGGCGAGGGATCGCGGCCGATCTGACCGACTTCGGCGCCCAGGGGAGTCCGCCGAGCGATCCCGAACTGCTCGATCATCTGGCCCGTTCGCTGATCGACGGCGACTGGCGGCTGAAGCCGTTCGTGCGACGGATCGTGCTGACCGAAGCCTATCGCCGCGCAGCGCTCGGAAGCCGAGCCTTACAGGATGCCGACCCCGAGAACGCGCTCTTCGGTCGTCAGCGACGAATTCGACTCGAGGCCGAGATCATTCGCGACCAGGCACTGGCCGCGTCGGGACTGCTGGTCGACGAACCCGGGGGCGATGCGTGTCGTCCGTATCAGCCTGACGGCTACTTTGCGTCGCTCAACTTTCCGCTCCGGACGTACGAAGCGGACCGAGGAGAAGCGCAGTATCGTCGGGGCGTCTACGTCCACCGCCAGCGACAGTTCCTGCATCCGATGTTCCGGGCGTTCGACGCTCCCAGTCGCGAGGAGTGCACGGCGCGTCGCGCCGTCTCGAACACGCCGGTAGGGGCGCTCGCTGCGCTGAACGACCCGTCGCTGGTCGAAGCGGCACGCGTCGCCGCGGAGCGACAGGTGCTGCGTGACGACTGGGACCCCGCCGATCCGCGATCGGTGCGCGCGGCGATCGATCGGCTCTTTCGCTCGGTGCTGGTCCGCGGGGCGAACGAGGATGAGCTGCGGACCCTCGTCGACCTGCATCGATCGATCCGCGACGACTATCGCGCCGATCCGGCCGCCGCCGCAGCGCTGCTGACGGTCGGGGCGATGCCCGCTGCTCCCGCGGCCGATCCGATCGAGACCGCCGCGCTGACCTTCGTGATGCGTGCCATCCTGAACACCGACGAATCGCTGATGCGCCCTTGAGCGGCGCGAGCGACCGGGAGACCACGGCGATGCTCTTCGACAGGCACTTGGATCTCGATCGGCAACGCCTGCTGCGCCGCGCTTTTCTGACTCGCAGCGGGCTGGGACTCGGCGCCACGGCGCTCGGCCTGCTCGCCGGCAGATCCGTCAGCTCTGCCGATGCCGCGGTCGGGACGAACGACACCGTGCTGCGGCGGAGCGAATTCCCGGGTCATGCTCCCCGAGCCAAACGGGTCATCTTCCTGTACATGTCCGGCGGTCCTTCGCAGTTCGAGACGTTCGACTTCAAGCCGAAACTCGCCGAACTCGACGGACGCCCGATGCCCGCGTCGATCACCGCCGGGCAGCCGATCGCGCAGCTCCAGGGGGCCGAACTGAAGGTGCTCGGACCGCGTTTCCGATTTCGTCGTCACGGCGAGTCGGGACAGGAGATCGCCGACATCCTGCCTCGGACCTCCGAGATCGCCGATCGGATCTGCATCGTCCGCTCGATGACGACCGATCAGATCAATCACGATCCGGCGCACACCGTCATGAACACCGGATCGTCGATCTCGGGGCGACCGAGCCTCGGATCATGGGTCACCTACGGCCTGGGGAGCGACAGCGAGGAGCTTCCCGGATTCGTCGTCATGACGAGCCAAGGGGGACGCAATCCGCAACCGATCGCCAGCCGACAATGGGGAGCCGGTCCGCTGCCGGGGCGTCATCAGGGGGTCGAACTGCGGTCTCAGGGAGAACCGCTGCATTATGTCCGCTCTCCGGCCGGAGTCGGGGCATCGCAGCAACGACGCCTGATCGACGCGATCGGCGCGCTCGATGCCGCTCGGTTCGAGAGCGCCGAAGACGGCGAAGCGGCGACGCGCATCGCCCAGTACGAACTCGCCTTCCGGATGCAGAGCAGCGTTCCGGCCCTCTCGGATCTGTCGGACGAGTCCGAAACGACGCTCCGCGAGTACGGCATCGACCGGCTCGACGGTTCGTTCGCCGCGAACTGCCTGATGGCACGACGGCTGGTCGAACGA
Source organism: uncultured Pirellulaceae bacterium (assembly GCA_964652385.1). Classification (GTDB taxonomy): domain Bacteria; phylum Planctomycetota; class Planctomycetia; order Pirellulales; family Pirellulaceae; genus UBA11682. The sequence continues at coordinate 6,706 of CAZZBI010000055.1, forward strand.
GGGGTCCGTTTCGTGCAGCTCTATCATCGCGGCTGGGACCATCACGGCGATCTGGTGCCCTACATGGAAGTCTGCTCGCGTCTGTGCGACGGACCGACGGCGGCGCTGGTCCGCGATCTCGAACGCCGCGGCCTGCTCGACGAGACGCTGATCGTATGGGGTGGAGAGTTCGGGCGAACGCCGATGTTCCAGGGAAAAGGGGCTCAGCCGGGGCGCGATCACCACATCCGCTGCTTCTCGATGTGGCTGGCGGGAGGCGGGATCCGCGGCGGCATGACCTACGGCGCCTCGGACGAACTCGGCTACCACGCCGCCGAGAATCCGGTCCATGTCCGGGATCTGCATGCGACGATGCTCCACCTGCTGGGCATCGATCATCGCCGCCTGACCGTGCGGATGCAGGGGCTGGACTGGAAGCTGACCGGCGTCGAGCCGGCACGAGTGATTCGCGAGTGGCTCGCGTGATCCGATTAGGCTCGCAACCCAAGGCGGCAGCGAGTCGCACGAGAGCGGAACCATCGCCGCCGCATCGCTTCGACGCGCGATCGCGATGCGATCAGAACCGATCGACGATCCGGAAGACCCACGAATCGGGCAGTTCATAGGGCGACGCGAAGGCACGGTACTCCAGGCGCCGTCCGGTCAGATAGCCGATCTCGATCGCGTGGCGTCCCGAGACGCCGGCGGTCTCGCTCCCGAACCAGAGTGCGAGCTCCCGATAGGTCACGACGTCGTCCGCTCCGGTCTGCGTGCGGACATCCCACGTTCCGCCTCCCAGTTCTCCCCGCAGATAGAGCGCCCGCTCGCCGTTGATCCAGCGGATCATCGGCCGCGGAAACTCGGCGTGAATCTGCAGATCGGGACGCGGCTCCCATCGAAACCCGCCGACCGGCAGCCAGGCGAAATCGTCTCGATCCAGATACTCGCCGCCGGCGACCCAGCGGAGTCGCGAGGTGACCGGGCCCGACAGGACCGCGTGCCCCGGAAATCGAATGCCGTCCGTGACGCTTCCTTCGAAGTCGGTGAAGAAGCCGACCGTTCCGGCCAGGTCGAACGACCAGCCGTTGAGCAGCATCGCGCGATGCTGGTAGGCGAACTGCAGATCGTAAAGACGCGGATGCAGATCAGGCTTCAGCGGGCCTTCGAGCCAGCGCACCGCGGCGCCCATCCCGAAGCCGCCGTATCGCGTCGGATCGATGTACGGGTCGTTTTCCCAGGACGTATCGGCAAAGCCGGCTTGACCTCGGGTGACGAACCGCCACGCGGAGGTCGAAGCACGATAGAAGAAGGGTGCTTCGAGCGAATAGGGATCGGGCGTCGCGATCTCCGCCATCCGCTCCAGCGTGCGTGGATCGAGGGGAGGATCGAGCCGAGGTTCGCCGATCCCCGGATACGACGGCGCGGGCACGATCTCGCCGTACGGAGCTACCGAACCGAAAGGGGGCGAACCGTAAGGATTCTGAGGCCCGAACGCCGTTCCGAACCGCTCGTCGCCGCGACCGAAATCGACGCCGGCCGGCGGATAGCCGTAGGAGAAATCGCTCGGCGTGCCGTACGACGGCAGCCCGGGGGTTCCGACCGGCGCCGTCCCCGTGACGTCGGCTGTCGACGATCCGTCCCAAGTCGATCCCAGCGGAGCCGCGAACGGAGCTTCGCCGCCGACCATGGGGAACGGTCCGCTCGTCGCCGGGAACTCCTGGGCTGCGACGGGACGAGTCACCAGCAAGGCGAGCAGCAGCTTGCCGGCCCATCGCAGAACGGCCCGCACGCGGACATCCGCGCGACGACCGACGATCGCCGGCAGAGCGAAGTGATGGGGGACCATGGCGACTCCCGACACGAGCCGAACCGGAGCTCGCCCGCGGCGCAGACCGAGGTCCGACGGAGCCGGGGCGGGGAGGGCTTGTAGCGGGAGACGAAAACCCGGGTCAAGAGCATCCGGCAGGTTCGTCCCCCTCGCCCCGCTCGCTCGCGAGAGCGCGTCGCCGCGATAGCGAGGGGGGAGGAGGGGAACGGGATCAGCTCGGTGGCGCAGTCCCCATCGCGGTGTTCAGTTCCTGTTCGAGCTTCTGAAGCGTCGAGTTGTCGACGTACTTCGCGAGGAGTTCGGTCAGGCGCGAGAACATCGCGTCGATCCGCTTCTGTTCCTTCGCGTCCTTGGACGAGACCAGCCGGCGTTGCTGTTCGATGTTCAGCAGGAACTGCTCGCTCGACGGAAGCTCGCGCAGCTGTTCGATCAGCTCGCGCGCCCCGTCGAACTCCTTCGCCTCGATCCGGAATCGGACGCGTTTGGCGAGCACGTCGCGGCGAGCGACCAGGTCCAGGAACTGCGCCTGAAGCCCTTGGATGATCCCTTCGGCTCGCAACCGGATGTCGTCGGCAAGCATCGGAGCCGAGACGCGATCGTAGTAGCCGACGACGATCGGCAGTCGCCCCAGGACCCGTTCGCCGTTCTTGACGTACAGCGTCCGGAAGATCCCTTCGCTGCCGTCGATCGTCACCTCCCCCTTCCAGTCGCTCTTGGCGACCAGTCGAGGGAGCTCCTGATCGGTCGCGGGATCGCGATCGACATGAAAGACGCGGTAGCCCGAGAGGGGCTGCGGATTGTCGCCGCGCGACACGAGCACGACCCGAGTCGTCTCGTAGGCCGGCTTGGCGACCATCGCGATCCGCAGATGCCGTCGGTTCGCCCGCCCGGCCAGCGGTGTCGTGAAGAGCGAATGGATGTTGCAGTGGATGATCTCTTCCTCGCGATGATCGACCTGCAGACAAGTCCACTCGTAGCGATGGATCTCGGGGCGGTCGAGTCGCAGACGGCCGACATGCTTGACCATCGGCATCAGGATGTCGGTATCGCGCACGTACGTCGGCGGCGGGACCCAGTCGTCGGACCCGTCCGGACCGGCGATCAGCCCCGACGCCTTCATCAGCAGCTGGGCGGTCCGCTCGTCCGAATCCTCGATGCGGGTCAGCGGCGAGAACGCTGCCGCCATCACCTGATAGGCATGTCGCCCCAGTCGATGCTGATACAGGGACTCGTCCTGATGCACCGGACCGAGCAGGTCGGTCAGCGCATCGTACTCGCGAGCCAGCAGACGGAACTCGCCGGTCCCGGGGCGGACCACGACGATGATCACCTTGTCGAACCCGGCGGCAAACGCCAGTCGATCGGCCCGCTCGGCCGGCAGCTCCAGCGTTTCGATGCCGTCGACCCAGGCGTCTCGCTGCGTCAGCGGAGCCGCTTCGGCATCGATGACCCAGCCGCTGAGATCGACCTGCTCGGCCTGCCAGACGATCTCGTTGCCGACCGTCTCGGTCAGGTCCGGAGCGAGATCGGGACTGGCGCCGATCGCCACGTAGACCTTGACGCGATACGGCGCGAACTCCCAAACCGGTTCCGCCTTGGGAGCCGCGACGTCGAGCGGTTTGCCGCCGGCCGAGGTCGGTGCGGCGGTCGAGGACGTTGGGGCGGCCGTGGCAGGCGCGGCGGAGCCCGCACCGTCCGGAGCGTTCTGCGCCGGCAGGAGTGCGACGACCGCCAACGACGCAAGAAGCGAAGTGACGGCCGCCGTTCCGATTTGGAGCGGTCTTCGCGAGCGAGCAGCGCGGAGCGAACTCGAACCGGGAGCGATCGTGATCATGGGCGGTTCTCCGAGCCGATGGTCAGCTCCCAGCGATCGAGATTCTCGTAGAGCGAGCGGGTGTTCGATCCGACTCCCTCGAGCCCCTTGCGCCGTGCCTGATAGACGGGGAGCTGCCAGAGCGGAATGACCGACACGTCGTTGTAGACGAGCAGATGCAGTTCGTAGAGCGCTCGCCGAGCTCGCGACCACGACTCGGCCGTGTCCAGACGCCGCAGGGCGAGGTCGACCGGTGCGAGATCGATCCGCGCCAGCCCGCGCTCGGACAGCAAGCGCCGCGCGTCGGTCAGCGGCTCGACCATCACCACTTCGGTAAAGAGCAGATCCCAGTCGTCGTCCGCCGGACGCGTCTCGCCCAGCGGGAGCGGACGCAGCACCACCTCGATTCCGAGTTGCTTGAGCTGCTTGACCATCGCGTCGCAGGCGAGTCGCGGGACGTCGCCGTGCGGAAAGGCGAGTACCAGTCGGATCGGCGGCTCTTCGGCCGTCTCGACCGCAGCCGCTTCGCCGCGCGCGACCCGTTCCGCCTCGAGCTGATCCTTGAACTGGATCTTCGACAGGCCGACGAGCGCCTGCCCGAGGCGAGGTTCGTACGGAAGCGGTTCGAGTCGGAAGTCGTAGGCGTAGTTCAGCGGATCGGATTCGTCGATCCCCAGCGGAAACGGGCCGCTCGACAGCGCCGCCCCTTCGAGCGACGCGCCGCCGAGCAGGACCTGATTGAGGATCATGTCTCGGTTGATGCCGTACAGCAGCGCCCGACGGAACGCCGGGAATCTCATCAGCACGTTGCGGCGGTTCGGAACGAGCAGATGCTGCACCGGAAGCTGGTAGCGGTCGACGATCAGGTTCGAGTCCCCTCGCAGCCGAGGGACGTCGGCCGGAAAGACCTGTTCGATCACGTCGATATCGGATCGCTGCAGCGCCGTGACCGCATCGAGATGCGAGTCGAAGACCTGTTCGACGATCTCGGGCCAGTTCCGTTCCGCCACATCACGGAACGACGGCCGAACCGCATACCGCCGCTCGCGCGCCTGAGGGTCGGCATCGAGCGGCGCGTAGAGACCGTCGGCCGGCGGGAGCGAATCGGCCAGGCGAGGCAAGACATGCCCCGAGATCAGCGACTCGGGAAGGACGTGCGGAAACCGCAAGTCGACTCGCAGCCGGTTCGCGTTCTCGATCTCCAGTCGTTCGAGCAGTCGGGCCCAAGCCGGGATCCCGACCGCCTCGTTCGGATCGGCCAGATCGAACAGACGCCGCGACAGGTCGTAGATGTCGACCGGCGGTCGGAGCGGATCGATCGGCGACGGGTCGAAATCGAAGGTCAGCGTGCGGCGATCCTCGCTCAACGTCAGACGTCCATGAGTCAGTTCGTAGACGCCGCCGTCCTGACCTTGGCCGCGGTAGTCGAGCAGCGTCCGATACGACATCGTTCCGAGACGGCGATTGGCCCAGCCTTCGATGGCGAGCGGATCGGGATGGTTGGAGGTCTGCGAGACGGCGACCAGCACCAGCGGAAAGCGCCGGAGCACCTCTTCGGCGACTTCGGTCCCTCCGTCGAGATCGCGGAGAATGCCGAACATCTTGCGGACCGCCTGGTGAGCTCCGCGGCCGTCCCCCGCCTCGAGGCTCGCCTTGGCCTGATTCATGTAGCCGATGGCGACCGCGCGAATCTCTCCCTCCCATCGCTCGATCACCGGCTTCTGAGAATCGCCGTACTTGGCGGCGATCAGCGTCATGTAGTTCTCGGCTCGATCGAACTCTCCCTGTTCGACATAACGACCGACGATCCGATCGAGCACGCTCCGCAGCAGTTCGGCGACGGTCGGTTCGTTGACCGACGTCCGAAACTCGCGATCGACCCGATCGAGCTCGTCGAGCACCGTCAGCGCCTCGTCGATCTTCTCTCGCTCGAGCATCTGCCGGGCATTGACGTACAGGAACTCGAGACGCATGCGATCCAGGCCGCGCGTCTTGGGATAGTCGCGCATCAGCCGCGCGACGGCCGGGTAGGCCTTGTCGAAGTCGCGCGCCGCGACGAACTCCCTCGCCTCGGCCAGCAGCATGTCCTGATAACGTTCGACCTTCACGATCGCGGCCCACGGCACCTCGAACAGATGCTGCGGACGATCGAGCAGGCGAAACCTGAGCCACGACCCGGTTTCCGGCTTGTCGGGAACGACTCCTCCGGGCAGTTCCAGCGGCTGTGTCTCGAGGATCGCGTTGTCGTTCTCGGCGTTCAGATGGATCCGGTCGAACGGCTCCCGCTCGCCGATCGACAGCTGAGCGATCGGCACGTCATCCTCGGTCCCGGCCTCGTCCTGCCACGCGGCGAACGGACCGGCGGCACACGCTCGGTGAGCGAGCGTCGTCGGAGCCGCGGCACCGGCGAGCCACGCCCCGAGCAGGGCCAGCCCGAGCGTAGCGGTGGCCGACGGAGACGCCGAACGAGCGACCGGTGCGGAGCCGGTTCGGCCGAGGCGTCGCCCGAGGCGATGCGTGAGGTTCGAGAGGGCGTGCGACATGGCGGATCTTCGCAGGAAGCTTCGGAAGGGCGCGGAAGACGCTCAGGGGCGATCGACCGGTCGGATCAACGGAGCGGAAGCACGCAGAGCGTTCCGTCGAACGCCGGGACGATCAGCTGCCCGCCCTGGACGAACGGATCGCCGCCGAGCGGTTCGCCCACGATCGTCCGCTCCAGCACCGTACCGTCCTCGGGACGACACTTGACGATCAGACCGGACGAGAGCGAGACGTACAGGACCCCTTCGTGCTCCAGTGCCCCGACCGCGAATCCGCCGTCGAGCGGAATGCTCCAGAGCGGCGAGCCGTCTCGTCCCAGACCGTGCAGCGTTCCGTCGGTCGTTCCGGCCAGGACCGACAGTCCGACGGTGCGCGGACCGAAGTCGATACGGGCCGGCAACGGGTGGACTCGCGACTGAGACAGATCGGACGCGTCGACGGCGGTCAGGCCGGGCGTGTTGCCGGCGACCGTACCGAAGTAGACGAATCCGTCGCGAGCCGCCATCGGGGTGACGATCGAGACGCCGAGTTCGGCCTGATCCTCCTTGGCCAAGCCGTTCCCTTCGCGGACGACTCGATAGAGGTTGCCGGCTTGGTCGCCGATCACGAAGGAGCGTTCGTCGAGCACGGCCGGGCGGACCCAGCGGACCTGGGAATCGGGACCGACGGCAGGTTGGAACGGCGTTCCCTGCGCGCGGCCTCGGAGCGGATCGAGCAGGAAGAGCGGTCCCTGAGTCGAACCGGCGAGGGCCCGATCACCCAAGCGAACCGGCGGGAACGCCAGCGTGCCGGCAGGAATGTCGCTGTCCGAAATCGGCGCCGTGTTGACTCGCTCCGCCGGGTCGATGCCGAGCACCCGCTGCTTCTCGGGAGGTCCGAAGCAGAGGACACGACCGCCGCCGAAGTCGACCGTCGTCTCGAAGACCAGATCCTGTTCGGCACTGCTGCCGCGCCGCCGCGGTTCGAAACCGACTCCGGCGTCGATCAACGCCTGATCGATCACGTACTGATCCCCTTGGCTCGTCAGCGCCACGGTCGTTCCGTCGAGTTCGACGAACGGAGTGCCCGCCAGCGGAGCCGCGAGATCGGTTCGCCAGAGTTCCTCGAGCGTCACGGCATCGACGGCCGACACGGTGACCAGACGCGAGCCGGATCGGATTCGCGTCTGGACGAGCGCGTTGCCGTACAGGCCGAACGGTGCGATGAACTGCTCGCGGCCGAAATAGGCGCCGCTCCGATCGAGCTGTCCGCGCTGGACCTGGATCTGGAACGTGCTGAGCCCTTCGTCACCGATCCACATCTTCCCCTTCTCGGCCAGGAAGAAGCTGAAGGTGCCGGCCGGCGTCTGACGATCGAACGGCGCGAGCGTCGATACCGGCTCTTCCCCTTCGGCGGTCGCATCGACTCGGAAGAGTCGGATCTCCCCTCGATCGGTCATCACCATCAGCGTCTGAGGTCCGTACAGTTCGGTCGCCGCGAGCACCTCGCCGCGCAGGCGGATCGGCAGCTGCGCCGGCACCAATCCGGTGCCGCGCTGCGTCGGCTTCAGGATGTGGAGGGTCGAGTAGTCGATCCCCGAGTTCTCGACGACGAACAGCAGCCCCTGCACCAGGACCGGAGGGACGGCGATGCTGCCGGCCCGATGCCCCAGATAGTAGACCTCGCGGCATTGCAGCTGCTGGTCGGTCGATCCGGCTTCGAGCACGTACAGGTTGGCCTGCAGGCCGGGCTGATACAGGAACTGACCGCTCCGGTCCGACGCGGGACTGGTGGTCAGCTGCTGCGGCAGACGGACGCCGTCGACCTGAGCTCCCGCTTCGATCTCGGCCGCTGCATCGAGCGCCAAGCGGACGACCCGGCCGCTGCGAGTCGCGACGAGAACGGTCTGTCCCGAAATGACCGGCGGCGAGAACGGTTCGCCGATCCCGGTGCGCCAGACGACGTCGCCGCTGCGCCCCTCGACCCGCAACACTTCGTGACTTCGCTGATCGGCGACCAGCAGATCGCCGCCGCGCTGGTTGACCCAGATCGGCTGCGTTCGGGTCTCGTAGCCGACGAAGCGGCGCCACAGGACGCGACCGTCGGTGACGTCGAACATGTAGACCGCGCCGCGAATCAGGACCGGATGGATCTCGCCGGCCTGATCGGTCAGCGTCCCTCCGACGCGCGTCGCGAGGGTGATCTTGGGCAGGTCGTTCCCCTGATCGGCGCCTGTCGCGCGAACTCCGGCATCATCCGCGACGACCAGTTGCTGCTCGGTCGTCGCCACCTGCTTGGACGCCTCGACCAGTCGCGGTTCGCTTTCGAGCACCGGGAACTCGCGGAGGAGTTCCTTGCGGATCTCGAACGCGCGGATCGTTTCGCGATTCCCCATCGCCTCGGTCATCCGCGCCAGGGCGTCGACGAGTTTCCGTTCGCGCAGGATGTCCCGTTCGACTCGGGCGTAGTCCTCCTTGAGCTTGGTGAGCGTTCCGTCGATCTGGCGGCGAATGCTGGTCGGAATGAAGTTCGAGTTGTCGACGTAGACCATCGCCCGTCCGCAGAGGTCGAGCAGCCGCTGCTTCGTCTCGACGTCGGGCGAACGATCCGCCTCGGAAACGAAGCCGTCGGCGATTCGCGGCAGGATCGCGGCGAGATCGGGACGACCTTCCGCCGGGAACGCCTCCTCGTTCTCGATCGTCGGCAGGACCTCGGGAAGGAGTTCGAGCGCCTTTTCCCACTGCGACGAGTCCGAGAAGATCCGGATCCGCCCCATGCCGGTCCGGACCTTGGCGAGCGAGACCTTGGGGTTGTCGGGATAGAAATAGACGAACTCGGTGTACTCCTCGATCGCTTCCGCGTACGCCTGACTCTTGTAGTGCGCGTCGGCGGCATCGAGGATCTTCTCGGCTCCGCGGCGGACGAGCACGAAGTAGAGGAATGCGGCGGCCATCGCCAGGACGACGACGAGCGTCGGCCCGATGATCATCCACTTCGATTCCCAGCGGTTCGTCAGGACCTTCCGCGCCTGGAACGGAACGAGCGGCTTGCGTTCCTCCGACCCCTCCGAGGCATCGGCAAGCGGGACGAGGGGCTGGAGCGGCGAGTCGACCGCGCCGTAGCCGCCGGCATCGTCTCCGAACGCCATCGCTCCGAGATCGACCACTTCCTCGACGACATCGGCTTCCGAGAGCTGCATCAGGCCGCCGCCGGCGCCGCGTCGGAACTCGTCGAGCAGCGTGCGCGCCTGTTGCCGATCGAGCTCGCCCTTCTCGACCAGGTACTTGGCCAGGCGTTCCGGCGAGATCGGCTTGCTCGGATCGGCGACCTTGCGTCGAAGCCGATCGGTCTGGGCTGCGGAGAGCACCCCTTTGGCCTGAAGCATCGCCAGAAAATCCAGTCCGCTCATCGATCACCTCTCGAAGCCGCCCGTCGTCGAGCGGGTCGGTCGTGGTTGCTGCTCGTGGAGTCCCGTTCTTCCGCTCGTCGCGCGGCGAAAAGCTCGGGGTCTGCGGACGCCCCGAGGCGTCGGCTCAGAACGCTTCGCGCTCGGTCATCATCACCTGGACCTCCTGCAGTCCGACTTCGGTGCCGGCATCCATCGCCAGCACCACCTTTTCGTGCGTCGCGTCGCCGTGCGCCTCCACCAACAGCTTGGTCGGCGGCACCGGCGTCGATCCGATCGCCTCGCGCAGACGGACGTACAGCTCCTGCACGCTGGGCGCTTCGGCTTCGACCGGTCCGTAGATCACGGTGTACGTGTCGAACTCGTCGATGAAGACGACGACCTGATCGGGATTGTCTTCCTGCTCGGTCACCACCGTCGACGGTTCTTCCGAGCTCGGCGGTGGCTGCCGGATCGTCTTCATCATCGTGAAGCTGGCGGTGACCATGAAGAAGATCAGCAGCAGGAACGTGACGTCGACCATCGGCGTCATGTCCATCTCGATCGTCTCGCGATCGACCTTGCCGCCGAAACCGACCTGCTCGACCGCCTCTTCCGGTTCGTCGACGGCGCCGGGGATCAGATCGGAATCGTCGGGGACTTCCTTCCAGCGCCCGCCGGATCCCCGCTTGCTCCCCTCGCCGGCCGCGACGCCTTCGCCGGCGGCGACGACGTCCTCGGCCGAGAGCATCGGCAGCGGCGAGTCGGCAGCGCCGAGCGGGGGCATCCCCTCCGGGTCGTCAGGCTTCGAAGAGTCGTCAGGCATCATCAGGGCCTCTCCCGGCGGAGCTTCCAGAGGACGGACATCGGCGTCGGTGATCGTGACGAATTCCAGACAGTCGGCACAGCGGATCCGGCGTCCGACGATCGAGTCGATCGATCCGCGATGGGCGCCGCAATTCGGACAGCGGAACAGGACGCGTCGCACGTCACGGCTGCTCGATCACGGCGGTATGCACCTCGACATCCCCCTGGTCCATGACCGCTTCCTTCACGGCCCGATAGATCCGATCCATATGGCGGAACTTCACCTTCCGTTCCCCCTTGATCAGGACGTATCGCTTGGGGCGGGCACCGTTGAGATCTTCCTGCACGAACGCCCGGATCTGAGCCTCCTGCTCCTCGACCGAGCCGCCGACGCGGCGATCGGGACTCTTGCTCGGCCCCAGATAGATCGACGGATCGTCGGGGTTGTCGAAGACGACGACCAGCACGACCGCTTCCTTTTCGGGGATCGCGTCGCCGTGCTTGGTGGTCGGCAGGTCGACCACCATCTGGGGATCCATGCGCGACGCCACGATGAAGAAGATCAGCAGCAGGAACGTCACGTCGATCATCGGCGTGATGTCCATCTTCGGCTCTTCGGCCTTGCGACGCTTCCGCATCGCTCTCAGATCGTCGATATCCGATTCCACGACGGACTCCCGGTCGAACGGACGAAGGAGAAGCTTCGCGAGCGAGGGGGCGGAGCGACGCTCGCTCCGCCGCGACTCACTTCTGCTTCGCCGCGACCTCGCGGAACATGTCCAGGAACTGCCCCAGACCGACCGCGATGAGGTCCTCGAGCTGCTTGATCTTGTTGTTGACCGAGGCGGTGGCGACCACCAGCGGAATCGCGATGGTCAGACCGAGAGCGGTCGTGATCAGCGCGATGTTGATGCTGCCGGCAAGCTTGGTCGGATCGACGGTGGCAGCCGACGCGAGCTTGTCGAAGGCTCCCATCATGCCGATGACCGTTCCGAGCAGTCCGAGCATCGGCGCCGCGGCGATCACCGTCTTGACCCACGTGATGCGGTAGTCGAGATCGGCGAGCACGTCCCGCTCGAAGCGGTCCATCAGCAGCTGCTTGACCTTGGTGTAGCCGAGATGGCGATTGGCGACCGCCATCTGCACCATCTGCACCAGCGCTCTGGGGTCTCGTCCGCAGACCTCCATCA
>CAZZBI010000055.1:18237-20772 GCA_964652385.1 uncultured Pirellulaceae bacterium
CCATCATGCCGTCGTAGTCCCCTTGGCTCAGCGGCTCCTCGATCGCTTCGAGAAACATCCGCTGCTGCGCCTCGCTGCGGAACCGCTTGGCTCCGACCCGAGACCAGACCATCACCACGCTGAAGACTCCCCACAACGCGGCGATCGCCATCAGCACATAGATCACGTTACCGATCTGGTTGGTTATCGCTTCACTCATGACGTCGGATCTTCGCTCCGTTGGAAGAGAGTCGTTCGGATGCCGTGCGAGATCGAGCGGCTCGTCCGCCCTTCGCCCGAATCGTTCGGGATTCGGCCGCGGCTCACTTGAAGGACTGGTCGATCACGTAGAACTCGTAGCCGCCTCCCGCCGGGCGGACGCCGAAGACGGTCCGGAAGACCTCGTCGACGCTCCGGCCACCGAGCTTGCGCTGCTCGAGCTGCAGGAGCGTCTGTTGGATCTGCGGCGGATAGAACTGCACGAGAATCTTGTTGCGCAGATCGATCCCCGCTTCGGCCATGAAGTCCTGGTCCCATTTCTGGAGGACTCCCTGGTTGTAGTTGAAGAAGACCCGCTGCTCTTCGCTCTTGCGTCCGGCGCGCGTCGAGCGATTGGTCGAGAGGTTCTGCAGATAGACGATCTGCGGCGAGTCGCGCGAGATCGCTCCGAGCTCGATCCCCAGGGAATCGAGCTGGGCTGCGTAGGCCTGCTGACTGGCGGTGGTGTAGCGGATCTCCCACCGCTCCCACGGTCCTTTCCCCTTGCCGTTCCCCAGGCCGCCGCCGTTGCGGGTCCCGAGACCGCGACCCGCTCCCATCTCGGCCGCCGAACCATCGACTTCCCGATCGTTGGCCGAGATGCTCGAAACGGCCGTGGTGAGCGCTTCGAGCGAGTCGGCCAGCTGCGGCGTATCGACCTCGGGAAACTCGCTCCCCGGCTCCTCGATGTCCTCCGCTTCGCCGAGCGGCTTCTCGTCCTCTCCTTCTTCGATCGAAACGAGCGCCTGTCGTTCGACTCGAATGTCGAAACTCATCTCCGACAGCCAGATCAGGAACATGATCGTGACGGCGCAACCGAGCATCGCCACGACCGCCGTCACCATGCCCGAAACGCGGTCATAGCGCGAGACGGTCGTCTCGACCGTCAGCTTGGGCTTCAATCGCGTTTCGCCGGCACTCATCCGCCCGCTCTCCGTCCTCAGGATTAGTCGCTTCGCTTCGGTCTCGCGTCGCGCTCAGCGCGCCTGAATCGAGAGGCTCGCGCCCGGCCGCACCGACAGGTACCACTCGATCCACCGGTTCCGCACCTCATCCGCCTTGGCTCGCTGAAACTCGGCTCCCAAGTCGAACTTCGGGTCGTCGAACTTCCGCGAGATGCGGCGCAGCGATTCGTTGGCCATCCGGACGACATCTTCCGCCGGATCGGTCATCAGGAAGAGCAGGCTCGGGACGTTGTCCAGATCCTGGACCTTGCCGAGCGCCTTGGCGGCGAGCCAGCGGACGTCGAAGTTGCGATGCGCGACCCACGAGCGGACCAGTGCCAACTGCTCGCCGAGCGCCTGGGGATCGTCGGTCGAGAAGGTGATCGCGTCGATCGACTGCAGGTCGCCGAAGTTCGTGTCGCCGGTGTCGGCGTCGAGCAGCCCCTGCAGATCGGCGACCGACCGCTCCGCTTCGAGCGTCACGAGTCGCCCGCCGCGCATCGCCAACTTGGCATCGTCGGAGAGCCCTTGTCCGCCGAGCAGACGACCGTCGGACCAGGCGCCGGCATCGAGCGACTTCTTCGTGCTGCGGACCAGGAACAGGATCGCGAACGCCGTGTGAATCGACGCCGGTTCACCCTGTCCCTGATCGGCCTGCGAATCGAACGATCCGTTGGCCGCCTGCTGCCCCCGCATGAACTCGACACCGTCATCGTACCACTGCGGCGACGCATCGACCTTTCCCGACGACGCCTCGACGAAGCTCGCGAACCGCTCGTAGCCGTACAGGTAGTAGTACTGCCACTCGCCGGCGATCCGGACCGAGAAGTTGTTGTTGAACCAGCCGTTGGAGCGCCCTTGAGCCGACCGCAGCGCTCCTTCGTTGATCTCGATCTTCTTGCCGCCGGCGCGCCCTTGAGGCTGTCCCGATTCGTCGACCACCACCAGCCGGACGCTCCGCGGAAGACCTTCCTCCTCGGGACGCCGCCGCACCGCCGCCTCGTCCTCGCCGTAGCCGAGCCAGGCCGCGATGATGTAGAGCGTTCCGCCGCCGCCGGCGCTCATCGACGGCGTGACGCGATTGTCGTTGATGATCATCCCCTGATACGAATAGCCGCCGTCCGGGGATTGGCTGCGGACCAGGTACTCGAGCGCCCGCTTGCCGATGTTCGGGTTGACCTGAAAGTCATGCCGGTCGGCCGTCCAGAACGCCAGACAGGCGTACTGCGTCTGGGAAACGTCGGCGATCGTCTGCTGGTAGTAGGCGAACCCGCCGTTCTCGATCTGACGCGAGGCGAGCAGATCGAGGCAGGCCTGAATCTGCGGTCGGAAGGCCTTGTCGTCGACCTCGCAC
>CAZZBI010000056.1:0-13072 GCA_964652385.1 uncultured Pirellulaceae bacterium
GGTCCAGAAGTGCCGACGCCCGCCGACCACCACTTTCGACTCGATCGCCTGAAGCAGACGGCGGTTGAGCACCCGTCGCTTTCGATGTCGCGCCTTCCACCAGGGATCGGGGAAGTAGACGTGAAAGGCGGTGACCGAATCATCGGACAGGAACTCGTCCGAAAAACGGACGCCGTCCCCCGAGACGATGAGGGCATTGGTCAAGCCGGCCTTGGCGAGCTTCGCTCCGCAGGTGCGGGCATACTGCTTCGCAAGTTCCAGCCCGACGAAATCGTGTTCGGGCCGCTCCGAAGCGGCTCGCATCAGAAAGAGCCCCTTGCCGCTCCCGACTTCGACCTCGAGCGGAGCCGATCGGCCGAACCAGGCCACCGGATCGAATCGCTCGCCGAGCGCCGACAGTTCCGACAGATGTCGGCTGAGGTCGATCCGAGGATCGATCTTCGGAAGCGCACGGCGAGCCATCGGGAAGGGGTGACCCGAGAAGGAGCGAAGTCGGTGGGACGGTCGAACGAGGCCGATCAGGTCCTGAGATGACCGCGGCGGCGACGACGATTCTTGCTGTTGGCCGGACGACGGCCGTGATTCGCCTTCTTCAGGCTTCGATGAGGCTTGGCCATGACGTTCACTCCTGAATATCGAGGGGCACGTACGAGGACGTTCGGCCGTCAAGCCGTATCGCACGTGACCGAGGGGAGAAGTCTAGTCGAGCCGTCTAGCGGCGCGAAGTCCGACGGATCGCGAGAACGGCCAGGAGAAACCCACCTTGAAGAGCGGCGGCCATCCTCGTTGCGTACGCGGGCCCCCCAGCGCCGCGACAGACCGAACGGTTATCGGCCGGCCGGTCGGGGGCGAACGAGTCGGAGCCAGGGGAACTTCGGGGAGTCGGATCGGGATCGGCGCTCTCGCCGGGACGCCCTCGGGAGAGCCTTCACGATGATCGGCTCGCTCGAATCAGCTCATCGAGCTTGACCGCAGCGGCTCCGGAGTCGATTGCATCGGCGGCTCGTGCGGCCGCGTCGGCGGGGTTCTGCCGGGGGTCGTCGAGCCAGATCGCAGCGGCTGCATTGAGCAGGACCAGATCCCGCGGCGCTCCCGCCTCTCCGGCCAATACACGCCGGATCACCGCCGCACTGGCGGCCGGAGAATCGACGATTGCGTCACTCCACGGACGTGGCGAAAGCCCGAACGTCTCGGGGGACCAGACCTGTTCCTCGATCGAGCCGTCGAGGCCGATCGCGACTCGGGTCGGCGCGGCACAACTCAACTCGCACAGTCCGTCTTCGGCATGGAGCACCAGAAATCGCTCGGTCTCGAGTCGACGCAGAGCTTCCGGAAAGATCGCCATCAGTTCGGCTCGGCCGACACCGAGCACCTGCCGCTCGGCCGAGGCGGGATTGCAGAGCGGTCCGAGCAGGTTGAACAACGTCGGATGCGACAGCGATCGGCGAACCGCTCCGACATGCCGCATGGCCGGATGGGCGGCCGGCGCAAAACAGAATCCGATGCCGACGGCATCGATGCTGCGCCCGACGATCGCCGAGTCGGCATCGACGTCGACGCCGAGTTCCGACAGCACGTCGGCCGATCCCGAACGACTCGTGATCCGGCGATTGCCGTGCTTGGCGATTCGGACGCCGCACGCCGCCGCGACGATCGCCGCCGTCGTGCTGACGTTGAACAGCCCTGCCCCGGTCCCTCCGGTTCCGCAGGTATCGGTCACCGGCCGCCGGGAGATCGGAATCCGAGTCATGAACTCGCGCAGCACTCGAGCTCCCGCCGTCACTTCGTCGATCCCTTCGCCGCGCCGATGCAGCGCGACGAGCAGCGAGGCGATGTCGGTTTCCGAGGCCGTTCCCTGCATCACGAACCGCAACGCCTCCTGCAGCTGCTCGGCCGGAAGCGAGCGATCGGCGTCCAGAATCGCCAGTGCCTGTCGGAGCGGATTCGGTTCCATGAACGACTCGCGAAGAGAGGCGGCGAGGAGAGGTCCGATCGGGCGGCGGAGGCTTTCGAGTCGACCGACGGACATCGTCCCCACGGGGGCGTTTCATTCTGACGAGGGACTGCTTGCGTTGCGACCACCGGTCTCGCGAGTAGAATGCGAGCTTCCGAGCCGCGGCCCACGAAGGCAGCTCGGCCCTCTCCTCGGAGTTCGAGACGTCGCCTGATGAGTTCGATGCAGCGGAAGGTCATCCTCGACTGCGATCCGGGGATCGACGATGCCGTCGCACTCTGCCTCGGCCTCGCCGCCGAAGAGTTCGATGTCCTCGCCGTCACGGGCGTCGAGGGGTGCGTGTCGGCCGACCAGGCCAATCGCAACGTCCAATACCTGCTGTCTCAGCTCGATCCCGCCAAGTGGCCTCGGATCGGTAGCGCGTCGCACGCCGACGAGGCTCCCGCGGTCGACACCCGCTACCTGCACGGTGACGACGGTCTGGGTAACGTCGGCTCGAACACCGCTGCGCAGCATCACCCGCATCCGTCCGAGAAGCTGATCGGGGATCTGGTGCGAGCCAACCCGAATCAGGTGACGATCATCGCGCTCGGCCCGACCACGAACATCGCTCGCGCGTTTCGTCGCGACCCCGGACTCGAAGGGCTCGTCGATCGCCTGATCGTGATGGGAGGTGCAGTCGACGGCGTGGGGAACATCACGGCCAACGCGGAGTTCAACGTTCACTTCGATCCGGGGAGTGCGAGGCACGTGCTCGCTTCGCGGACGACCAAGACGCTGATTCCGCTCGACGTCACCCGCCAGGTCCAGTGGACGCTCGACCTGCTCGAACAACTCCCCGACGTCGGGTCGCGATTGGGGCGACTGCTTCGCCGCATGCTCCCGTTCGCCTATCGGTCGTATCGGCAGCGATTGGGACAGGAGTGCATCCTGCTCAACGATGCGGTCGCGCTGATGGCGGCGCTCGAACCCGATCTGTTCTCGACCGAGGGAATGGCGGGAGACGTCGAGGTGAGCGGCGAGCTGGCTCGCGGCATGGTCCTGTTCGATCGGCGACATCCGCAGGAATGGCGAGCCAACATGGAAGTCGCTCGCGAAGTCGACGTCGATCGACTCCGCGAGCGATTCGTCACGCGCCTGCGCCGTGCGGCGGTCTTCTTCAGGGATTGACGGCCGTGCGGGTCAGCGCCGGCTCGTCGCGCTCCTCGAGCGTCACGCGCAGCGTGCGACGACGCCCTTCGCGAAAGAGCTCGACGTCGATCGGACGCTTCAGCGGAGCCCGACTGACTTCGGTCACGAGGTGCGAGTCGTTCTGGATGGCGGTGCCGCCGAACGACAGGATGATGTCGCCGATCGCGATTCCCGCCTGATCGGCTGCCGACGACGGCGAAATCTGACTGACTCGGGCGCCGAAGTAGTTCGGCAGTCCGAGACGCTTGGCCTGATCCGGCGTGTACGAGGCGTCGAGCGTCACGCCGAGTACCCCTCGCGTCACTCGACCGCGATCGACCAGATCCTTGGCGATCGCAAGCGCCATGTCGATCGGAATGGCGAAGCCGATGCCGTCGTTCCCTCCCGAGTTGCTCGCGATCGCCGTGTTGATGCCGACGACTCGGCCGCGAAGGTTGATCAGCGGCCCTCCCGAGTTCCCCGGATTTATCGCGGCGTCGGTCTGGATGAAGTCCTGAAAGCGGACGCTGTCCTCGCCCAGCTGCAGATCGCGTCGCCCGGTCGCGCTGACGATCCCGCGCGTCACCGAGTGGCTCAGACCGAACGGACTCCCGATCGCGACGACGTCGTCCCCGACCTCGACCGAACCGTCCTCGGCACAGCGAGCCGGAAGGTAGTCCCCTTCGGGCAGACGCATCACGGCGATGTCGGTATCCGAATCGGTCCAGATCGCGACCGGATTCGCGTGACGGCCGTCGAACGTGTAGAGGTGGACCTGAGCCAGGTCGGCGTGCTTGATGACGTGGCGATTGGTCAGGACGTAGTCGACGTCACGATGCCGGATGATCACCCCCGCCCCCGCCTCCTCGACCGTTCTTCCGCGCCGGCCCGGCGGCCCTTCCCCCTTGATCGCCTTGATGTGGACGACCGAGGGGCGGCAGAGAGCGACGATCGACTTGACGATCCGCGCCCGAGCGTCGAAGTACTCGGCTTCGCGTTCGAGTTCGGCGAACGCGCGATCGACGTCGGCTTCGCGAGGCGGCGCAGATTCCTGTCCGGCGGCCCCGGCGACCATCCCCAGACAGAACAGCGAGGCCGGTACGAAGAAACGGAACGGACGAGTCGTGCGGCAAGGGTGCGAAATCATGTCGGAAGACTCTCGGGGTGCGGCAGAGGCGAGCGCGTTCAGGGAACGTTGATGTCGATGTCTCGGGCGCGCGAGTCGTCGGACGGAAAGTCGACGACGCGCGACCAATCGACCGTTCGGCCTCCTGTTCCTCCCGAGATCTCGGCGGCTCGCTGACATCCGACGCAGAGCGTCGCATAGGGGAGCGCCTGGAGCCGAGCGAGCGGGATCGGCTGCTCGCACGCCTCGCACTCGCCGTACTCGCCGGTCACCATCCGCTTCAGGGCGTTGTCGATCATCGCCAGTTCGCGCCCTTCGACCTCGGCCAGTTGCGAGCTGAGCTCGTCCTGTGCCGAGTCGAGCGCCCAATCGACGACGTCACCCTTGGTCTGCGAGGCGAGTTCGTTGAGCAGACTCATGTCTCCCAGCAACGCCATCCGGATCGCCTCGCGGCGTGCCTTCAGGATCTCGTGCAGCTCGGCGAGCGATTCTTTCCGCGACATGTTGTGGGTCCCCGGAGCCTGAACGTCGGAAGTCGTGGTGGATGTGCCGGTCACCGACGTTCCGACATTCGCGAGCAGCGATGCACCGCGAGCCGGACGATCGGCCTCTCCTTCGGACTCCCGAAGGCCCGCAACCATAGTTCCGGAAATCGGAGCGCCGACGACGTTCCTGACGGATGCCGTCATCCCGAGACGGGGCCGGAACGGACCTCGCAGCACGCGCTCCGGTCGGATCGTTTCGTGGCGGGAACTCTCGGCGACGAAGGTGCTTCGCACTTTTGACTCGGGACCCGGCGCGACGTAGATGAGTGGATCGGCGGACGGAAGACCGTTGCGCCGCTCGACCGATACGGAAACGAGGATCCGATGAGCGCCGTTTCGACCGGATGCGACAACGCTGCCGAACCGCACCGCGCCTCGCGGCTCCCCGAATGCGGATTCGAGATCTCGTTCCGGATGTTCGGGTCGCGCCGCGAAGGCCAACTGCTGCGGATCGTCGGCGAAAAGTTCTCCGTCGGTTCTGCCCCCGGCTGTTCGCTGAGTCTTCGGTCCGAACAGGTCGCACCGCTGCACCTGATCGGCGTTCACGGACCCGAGGGGACTCTGGTCCGCGCCTTCTCGCCCGACACCCGTCTCGACGGACGGACGATCTCGGATGCCTGGGTCGCCGTCGGCGATCGCCTGTCGATCGGTCCGATCGATCTCGAGGTCGAGCAGCTCCTGACGCCGTTCGACTCGTTCGCTCGAAATCGTGACGCTCGGCCCGAAGCGCCCGCATCGATTCC
Source organism: uncultured Pirellulaceae bacterium (assembly GCA_964652385.1). Classification (GTDB taxonomy): domain Bacteria; phylum Planctomycetota; class Planctomycetia; order Pirellulales; family Pirellulaceae; genus UBA11682. The sequence goes on from CAZZBI010000056.1 coordinate 5,539, forward strand.
GACGCTTGCCGATTCGGACCTGTCGGCCTCGATCGCGGCAGCCGTCCGAGCCGTGCGACTGAACGAACACGCGCGACTTCGTCGCCTGATCCAGCAGCTGCGCGTCCGCAGGACCGAGTCGCTTCGCTTCGAGTCGACCTCGGCCGTCGCGACGACCGAGTCAACGACGATGCCGGCCGACGTCAACGCAGCCGAGTCCGAGATCGATTCGTTCGTCGCCTCGTTCGACCGCTCGTCCCCTCCGGAAGCGATCGCCCCCCCCGCAACGCCCGAGCGGTTCGGCGATGTCGCCTCGTGCTTCTCATCGGAAGTCGATCCGACGTTCGCTCACGAAGGCTCGAACGACGAAGCAGCGGATCGAATCCTGACCGCGTCCGAGGCACCGGCGCCGCCGACCGAATCGCTCTTCCGGTACCGAGAGCCGGACGCGAGCGCGGAGCATGGGGCTACCGATCGCTTCGACGTGATGTCGAACGTCACCGACGCCTATGGCTCGTCGGTCGTCGACGCACCGACCGCGGAACCGCTCTTCGCGACGACCGGCCTGGCTGCCGACGAACCGACCGATCCGTTCGCGTCGCTCGACAACGACGACTATTACGGCTCGCGACAGGATGACGCCGCGCCGGGATACCTGCCCGTTTCCGAAGCGATTCCGTCGGCCGAGGATGATGCCTTGGCTCGCATTCGAGCCAGCTTGGCGTCGTTGCTGGCCGAGCGGACCGAAGAGCCCGTTGCCACGAACGATGATGCCGAGTCGATCGCCGCGCGACACCTCGACGCGGAATCCGCGTCGTCGACCGAGGGACGATTCTTCACCGCAGAAGTCCCTTCGTCCGTCGGGACCGAATCGCTCACGAGACCTGCCGAGCCGATGTCGACCTTCGGTGCCGCATGGCCTTCCGAGGGTTCGGCTACCGCGGAAGCGCCCGACTCCTTCGACTCCGAAACCGAGGCCCTGGGCGATCCCGGTCCGGTCGTCGAACCGACCGAGGCATCGAACGACGAGCACCCGTTTGCCGAACTCTATCGCCGGTTGCGCGAGACCGAAGAAGGGAGCGAAGCTGCCGAGGAGACGATGTCGCCCGAGCCGAGCGTGGTCGAGCCGTCGGTCGTCGACGAAGCTCCTGTAATGAAGGACCGAGCCGACTCCCCGGCGCCGCAGTCGGTCGAACGGGAAACGACTCCGGCAGCTTCACGTTCGATCGCCTCGACCGCTCAAACCGGTGTCGACGACGACGAGGAGTCGATCGACGCGTACATGGCGAAGCTTCTGGCTCGCGTCAGCGGCGGCCCCGAGACGTCTCCGGAACCGACCAAGGAGTCGTCGTCGGGGACTTCCGGCGCGAAGGAGACCGAGTCGTTGCTGCGGTCGACCTTCGCTTCGGAACTGAAGGCGCGAGACGAGGAGTTCCGATCGGTCGATTACGTACCGCGACTCGCTCCGGAAAAGGTCGAGGACCTCAAGACGCTGCGGGACGTGGCCAACGCGCATTCGGCGGTCGCGATCGACACCAGCAATCGGAAGCGGAACGCCAGCTCGTCATTGCTGTGGGTCGGAGGTTCGGTGATCGGCGTAGTCCTGGGAGGTCTCTTGCTCAAGACCTCGACCAGCCCGCTCTCGATGTCCTTCTTCCTCTCGATCGCCTCGTTCGGCGGTACGATCTTCTCGATCCGTCAGGTGATGTCGCTTCGCAAGGGCAACTCGATGCGGCGGCTGGAGCCGGTCGAGATCGACTGAACGACGGGATGCTCGCTCAGAACCCTCGACTCGCCAACACGTCGTCGAAGGTCCGCAGGTCGTATCCGATTCCGACATAGTCGAGCAGTCGAGTCAGCCCGCGCAGGGCGACTCCGAAACCGTCCGGGCCGCTGAAGCCTCCGAATTGGCCTCCTCCCTTGACGTGCGGCTCGAGGTCGAGAAAGACCCCCGGTGCTCCGAGTCCCCGCATTCGCTTGTCGAGTCGCGGGAGTTCCGTGGCGAGGTCGCGCAGAATCGCCTCGTGGCCGCTGTCGCCTCGATCGGCCGGCACGAAGTGCTTCAGCGCTTCTTCGTCGACGTGAGTCACGCGGCCCATCGGAACGGGATGGCGATAGTCCTTGATGTGCAACCAGCCGAGTCCCGGCTTCATCACGCGATACTGCCGAAACACCTCTTCGGCCGAACATCCCTGCGTGACGATGTTGCCGGCATCGAAGATCAGCACCAGACGCTCCGATCCGACCTGACGATGGATCTCGGCCAGCAGATCACCGGTCTGCCCGACCAGGTTCGCCTCAATCTCGAGACCGAAGATCAGATCGCGAGCCGAGCACTCGTCGACGATCTTGCCGAGGCGATCGACCACCTCGGGAAGGTACGATTCGGGCGACTGGCCCTTGGGGTGATAGAACGAGAAGCCGCGAATGAGTCGCGTTCCGAAGCGGTTCGCGAGATCGCACGCCTTGCGGACATCCTGTGCCAGGTACTTGCGGAACGGAACGAACCGGTTGCGGCTTCCGTCCTCGATATCCGCGAGCTTCACCTTGCCGATCGGCGAGCCGAGCGAAGCGACCTGCAGACCATAGGCCTGCTGCAGCTTCACGAGCGAACGGACTTCGGCGGCAGAGAGCTGCATCACGTTGCGCACGCCGCTCCCGGCGTCGACGAATCGGACGGTGTAGTGCCGCAGACCGAGCGCCGCAAAGGCGGTGAATTGCTGCACTGCCGTCTTTTCGTTGGCGGCCTCGTCGGCGAAACCGCTGAGCAGGACACCCGGATTCTGTGCCATCGGAGTTCCTCGACTGAATGAAGGTGGGTGCGAGTCGCGGCGTTCGATCCGGAACTCGTTACGTTCCGAGGCTCAGTTGCCGAGCAGCGTGGCGGCAGGCAGGTCGAGCAGCAGATCGACATTCGCATGCCGCTGCAATGCCGACGCAGGCACCTGGGGATCGACCGCGCCGCGGACCGCATCGTGCACCGCTCGCGCCTTTCTCAGGTCGGGTACGCTGCAGACGATATGTCGAGCCCGCAGGATCTCGGGGACGGTCATCGAGATCGCATGCGCCGGGACATCGTCCAGCGTCGGAAACCACCCCTCGCCCAGCTGCTGGCGACGACACGCTTCGTCGAGCTGAACGACGTGATAGACGGCCGTCGTCTCGAAATCGGCCGGGGGATCGTTGAACGCCAGATGGCCGTTCTCGCCGATGCCGATGAAGGCGACATCGACGGTGCGGGACGAGATGCGCTGCGCCAGCTCTCGACAGACGGCGTGCGGGTCACCTGCAGCATCGATCGCCGCGAAGGACCCCAGAGGCGTCGGTAGCCGATCGACGAATCGCTCGCGAAGGAACCGGCGGAACGAGGCGGGATGGTCGGCGTCGAGTCCGAGGTACTCGTCCAGATGAAACGCGTCGACTCGTCCCCAGTCGATCTCCGGTGCGACGACCAGATGAGTCAGCGTGGCGAACTGCGAGGCCCCGGTCGCGACGATGATCGTCGCTCGTCCGAAGTCGCGAAGGGCGGCGCGAATCGACTGGGCTCCGCGCCGAGCCGCTTCACGGCCCAGCTCGTCCGGCGTCTCGAGAACGGTCACGCGCATCGCAGCCCTCGCGATCCCAAAAGGTGAGTCGGCTGTCTTCGGCGGTTCCGGTGCGATTCGGACTTGGTCGCTTTCGACTCCGCGGCGCCGAGCCCTCCCGAGGCTCCCGACCGACGCCGGATCGGCCGGTTCAGGCCTGCCGCTCGTGACGGGCGACGATCGTCGACGAGATGCCGCCGCGCGGACTGAACTCGGCCGTCAGAACGACACGTCGCGGAGCGACGACGGCGACGAAGTCGTCGAGAATCGCGTTCGTGACGTTCTCGTAGAAGATCCCCGCGTTGCGGAACGACTGGAGATACAGCTTCAGACTCTTGAGTTCGATGCACAGGCGGTCGGCGACGTAGTCGAACTGCAGGACGCCGAAGTCGGGTTGCCCCGTCTTGGGACAGACGCTCGTGAACTCGGGGCAACGGATGCGGATCTCGTAGTCGCGGTCGGGAAACGAGTTCTCGAACGTCTCGAGAAGCGTGCGGCGGTCGGTCGTCATCGGGGCCTCCTGGTTGTCGTCGGCCCATTCTGGCATCATGGCCTTCGGTCGTGTAGGACCCTCTCTTCCCCATCCCCCGCTCTTTCCGCACCTGGCGCCGATGCGAATCGCCGAGATCTACCGTTCCGTGCAGGGGGAGGGATTGCTGACCGGTACCGACAGCGTCTTCGTGCGAGCCTCGGGCTGCAATCTGCGTTGCTGGTTCTGTGACACGCTCTACGCGTCCTGGGAGCCGGAGGGAGAGGATCGGGGAGTCGCCGAGATCGCCGAGGCGGTCCTGTCGTACGGCGTCGAACATGTCGTGCTGACCGGCGGTGAGCCGATGCTGTTCGCCGAGATGATCCCGCTCTGCGAGCGACTGCATGAAGCCGGGCGGCATCTGACGATCGAGACGGCCGGAACGCTGCACCTCCCCCTGCACTGCGATCTGATGTCGATCAGTCCGAAGCTCTCCAACAGCACGCCGTCCTACCTGCAGAACCCGCGGTGGAACGTCCGCCATGATCGGGCAAGACGTGCGGACGAGATCGCTCGACGCCTGATGGCCGAGCATCCCTATCAGCTGAAGTATGTCGTCGATCTTCCGGAGGATTGCGACGAGGTGCTCGAGAGCATCGAGTCGCTGAACGCGGACCCCGATCGGGTTTATCTGATGCCTCAGGGGATCGAGGCAGCGGGATTGGCGCGGATCGCGACGTGGCTCGCCCCCTGGTGCACTCGACACGGCTTCCGCTTCTGCCCGCGTCGACAGATCGAGTGGTTCGGAGCGACGCGCGGGACCTGATTGCGGCAAGTCGCCGTCGTCGACCGACGGTCGATCGTTCCGTGCGACGTCGCTCACGGCGCGAAGACGACGAGCGATCTGGACGCGACGACGACCGACGGACCGCGACTACCAACGGACCGCGTCGAGCACGTTGCAGCGATCGTCGGTCCAGGGGCGGCGAGTCGCATCGGCGTCGGTCCAACGGGCTCGCTCGTCCGACGCCAACTCGTCGAGCGTCTCACGGCGTTCGGCCAGAAAGACGTAGATGCTCGTCGTCCGACCTTCGGCTTCGCCGCTCGCTCCCGCGACATCGGTCATGGCGACGGCGTGCATCCCGGCATTGACCGCCAGGGCATCGAGAATGGGAACCAGATCGAGAAACCGATTGCTGACGTGAAAGGCGATGATCCCGTCGTCCGCGAGGTGCCGGCGATAGGTCGCCAGAGCTTCGCGAGTCAGCAGGTGGGTCGGAATCATGTCCGAGCTGAAGGCGTCCATCACCATCACGTCATAGCGGCCGGCTTCAGCTCGCTCGAGTTCCACTCGGGCATCGCCGAGCACGACGTCATATGCTCCGCACCGGCTCGGCAGGTAGCTGAAGAGCTGCGGATTCTCGGCGATTCGGACGACGATCGGATCGATCTCGTAGAAGGTGAAATGCCATCCGGGCCGGTGGTAGGCCATCACCGTTCCGCATCCCATGCCGATCGCCGCGACGCGCAGATCGTCCCGCGACTGGAGCGAACCGAAGAGTCGGCCGAGCGGGCCTCGGCGGTGGTAATAGGAGAGCGGTTCGTCGCGCCGCTCGTCCTGGTACTGCCATCCGTGATAGGTCGTGCCGTGAACCAGCAGATGGCGGTCGGTCTCCCGCTCCGCGACGACGCGATTGGCGCCGAAGAACCCTCGCTCCCAGAACAGCACCTCTTCGCTCGCCGAGCGGCAGATCATTCCGGCGCCGAAGATCGCGGCGACCGCCAGACCGAATCGGAGCGGCCGTCGCGAGAACGACAGTCCGAAGACGCAGGGAACGACCAGCGCGGCGACGAAGGCGAACGGAAACGGATTGAACTCGAGCGCCAGTCCGATCGCCAGACAGGCGGCTCCGGTCAGGACCGGAAGGACGAAATCCAGAACCCGATCGATTCGCTGTCGCGAGAGCTTCTCGGAGACCGGCAGCGCGAGACAACCGCAGACGATCGCCAACGAGTACTCGGCGCTCGAGACGAACAGCTGCGGAGCGACCAGCGTGTTGAAGATCCCTCCCGCAACGCCTCCGGCGGAAAGCCACAGGTAGAACTCGGTCAGGTGCTTGGGGCCGGGTCGAAGATCGGCCAGGCGACCGTGGCAGAGCAAGGCGAGCGCCGCGAAGGCTCCCAAGTTCAGCGCGTAGGTCGACCAGTGCAACGCGAGCCCCGCGGAGAAGGCCTGAGTCGCGACGACCGGAAGCACCAGGAGCGGCGTCCAGCGGACGACCAGCTTCTGCGACAGGCGATACTTCTGGGCAAAGGCGATGATGAAGGTCGCCAGGTAGATCCCCAGCGGAATGACCCACAACAGCGGGAACGAGGCGACGTCGGTGGTCAGAAAGGTCGTGACGCCAAGCATCAGACTCGACGGAATCAGCGCCAGCCCGAACCAAGCGGCTCGTCGTCGGACCGTCGGCGCAAGATCCGCCGTGGTCGCCGGAGTCCCGGACGAACTAACCGACGGCGACGGCAGTTCCCAGCCGCTCCAGCCCTGGCGGCGCCAGACCGCCAGCGCACACGCCCCGATCAGACCGATCAGCAGAAGATAGCCGACGCTCCAGAGCTTGAGCTGAGTGCTCAGGCCGAGCATCGGCTCGACCAGAAACGGATAACCGAAGAGTCCGAGAAACGAGCCCGCGTTGCTGGCGGCATACAGAAAGTACGGATCCTTCGCCCGCGGATGCCCCGACGCGGCGAACCAGACCTGCAGCGTCGGATTGGTCGTCGAGAGCATCAGGAACGGAAGTCCGACCGAGACGGCGAGCGCCCCGAGCAACCAGGCGGTCGGCGCGGTCGCTGCATCCCACGGAAGCGTCGCGGGCAGTGCCAGCGGCAGCAGCATCAGCGGGAGCGTCAGCATCAGCCCGTGGAGCACCAGTTGGCGTCGTCCCGGCAGACGCCGAGTCGAGCCGTGGGCATACAGGTAACCGAACAGGAGCATCGCCTGGAAGAAGACCATGCAGGTATTCCAGACCGACGGCGTCCCTCCCAGTCTTGGCAACACGAGCTTGGCGAACATCGGCTGCACGGTGAACAGCAGGGCAGCACTGGTGAAGAGCGTGAATCCGTACAGCCAAGCCATCGCAGTCGTTCCTTGCGGCGGAATCCGAATCGCCCTCCCGCCGTGAAATGGGGCCGGCCGACGGTCCGAAGAGCCGACGCCGGGACGACGGAGGACAGGTCCCGAGACGAATCGCGGAACTCTAGGTCCTGCGGCGATTTCCGCTCGCCTCCGCAGCGTCACATCGACCCGGGGAGCCGCCCTCGCTCGAACCGATCGTTCCTTTTGCTCCCGCACGGACCCCGTTTCGGCATCTCGCCGAGGGCCCGGTCGGCAAATCCGTCGCGAACCGCCTGAGAGAGTCTCGCGTCGATCGGCCGGCGGAGCCCCCTGAACCGGGTCCAGTTCGCCTTGTCGCCCGAACGGACTTCCCCTACCCTCCCCCCC
>CAZZBI010000056.1:13082-20757 GCA_964652385.1 uncultured Pirellulaceae bacterium
AAACGAAGCCGTCTCGCCGGATCCCGCCATGAACCGCGTTCGCTTGACGACCATCGCCGCCAGTCTGTCGATTCTCGTCGCCGGATGCGCCGGACCGTCGATCGGGTTGCCGTTTCGGTTGCGGTGGGAACGTTCGGAAAGTTCGTCGAGCGAGGCACCGGAGGTCGCGGCGACGGAGCGGGACAGCGGTGGGCGAGAAGCGACATCGAGGTCCGTGCCGGAGAACACTGCGGCAACCGATCGGCGTGAAGCGACTCGCGATGCCGGAGAGACGGCTGCCCAGGAAGAGCGGATCCGCCGCCAACTGCTCGAACTGTCCGACGATCCGGAGTTTCGAAAACGTCTGAACTTGCCCGAGAACGAACGGGACGATTCGTCGAACGCGGACGTCGAGCTGCCGGCAAGCCGATCGATCGACCCGCCTGAACGCGATGCGTCGGTCGTTCCCGCCGCACATCTGCATGGCGTTCCGAATGGTCGTTCTTCGGAAACTCCCGAGCCCCCCGTGGCTCCACCGGCACCGCCCCAACGCCCAAGCGCTCGAATCTCCGATTCCCCCGTTGGCTCAACGACGTCCGCCCCCCTGGTCAGCGATACTCCGGCCGAACGCCGGACCATGACGCCCCCGGCGAATTCGTCCCCCGTTTCGAGTCCGCCCGAGGGCGACGGAACCGTCCTGCCGGCACCTGGCGCTCCGCCCGACTCGACGCGTTCGGCACCCCGCTCCGAAAGCGAGAGCAGTTCGAACGTCACCCCCCAACCCGGCTCACCCGACAGCGGCGCATCCGCGACCGCCTCGGACGAGACCGAATCGTGGATCGCCGATGCTCGCCAGGCTCATGATGCGCTGGAGCGGATGTTGGCGCGAGAATCGGAGTCGTTGTCGGACGACGAACGCAATCGACTCGAGATCCGACGTCGTATGCTCGCGCTCGTTCTGGGCGATCGCGACGAAGCGGTCGAGACGATCGATTCGCTCGAGGAACCGCAGAAGGAGTTCTGGAAGGAGCAGGCATTCGGCCTGTTCCATCTGATCGAGCCGGAGGATCTGGATCTCGATGCTTCCTTTCGGTTCGAGAACCAGCGGCGCATCGCGATCGGCGTCGATCACCTGCGCCGAGCGGAACAGGCGCTCGCCGCGACCGCGTCACTGCGGGTCCACAGCATCGCCCTGTGCGATCAGGTCAACAGCTACGGTAACTTCCGAGAGTTTCCTCACCGGCGCTTCGCCAAGGGGGAACAGGTCATCGCCTATTGCGAAGTCGAGAACTTTCGCGCCGAACGGGTCGTCGACGGCGAGCAGGGAGACCTCTACGAGAGCGAGTTCCGACCGAGCATCGTGATCTTCGACGAAACCCGCAAGGCGGTCGCGCAGCAGGACTTCGATCCGATCATGGATCGCTCGCGTCGGATCCGTCGCGACTTCTATCTGCATTTCGTCTACACGATGCCGAGCGATCTCCCTGCGGGAAAGTACAAGCTCGCCGTGATGCTCGAGGATCTGAAGGCGCAGAAGTCCGCCATGTCGACGATGCTCGACATCGACCTGCGCTGAAGTTTCACGTCGGGCCTTCGAGGGACGGGACTCTCGGCGCCGTCTCGTTCGGCAAGGAACCCGAGTCATGATCGGATCGTTCGAAGTCGCGGTCGTCGGACTCGGCGCGATCGGCAGCCAGACGTTGGCGGCGCTGGCCTCGCGAGGAATTTCGGCGATCGGCCTCGACCGGTACGCCCCGCCTCATGATCGAGGGAGTTCGCACGGTCGGTCGCGATTGATCCGCTTCGCCTATTTCGAACACCCGGACTACGTTCCCCTCGTCCGACGTGCGATGCAGCTCTGGTCCGATCTCGAGCGGGATAGCGGACGGTCTCTTTTCGTGCGCACCGGACTCCTCCAATCCGGTCCTCCCGACTCGCCGCTGATCGCCGGTATCGAAGCGAGCGCGGCGATGCACGGACTGGCGATCGAGCGTCCCGGCCGGCGCGAGACGGAGCGACGTTTTCCGGTCGTGATCCCCGAGGGTTGGCCGATCCTCTTCGAGCATGACGCCGGCTACCTGATTCCCGAACTCGCGATCGAGGCTGCGTTGTCGGTCGCCGAAGCTCGCGGAGCGACACTGCTCACCGACTGTGCGGTGCGACAGGCCGACCGTCTCGGCAACGGCTGGCGGGTGACGACCGATCGGGGCGAGCTGCAGGCGGAACGGCTCGTGCTGACCGTCGGTCCGTGGACCGGAGAGTGGCGTTCGTTGGGGCCTGCGCCACCGACGATCCTGCGGAAACACCTCTTCTGGTACGGCTGTAGCGACGATCGCTGGAAGGTCCGTTCCGCGGCTCCGTCCTTTCTGTTCGATACCGGTTCGGCCTATCTGTACGGCATGCCGGACGGGGACGGCGGAGGCGTGAAGATCGCGCGGCATGACGGCGGCGTCGAGGTCGCTCCGGACGACGACGATCGTCGGATCGGTCGTGATGATGAGGAGCGGGATGCCGACGAATTCGCGATGCGATTCCTGACCGGCTTGAGTCCGGCTCCGATCGCTCACGAGATCTGTCGCTATTCGATGAGCCCCGACGGCGACTTTCGACTGGGGGATCGGGACGACGGTCGAGTCGTCTGGGTCTCGGGACTCTCCGGGCACGGATTCAAGTTCGCGACGGCGCTCGGCGAACAGGTCGCGATACGGATCGAAACGGGGACTTGGCACCCATCGGTCCGCTTTCTGACGGCGCGCGACTGAGCGCCGCTCCGGGGCGGATCGTCTGGCGGCGAACAGGCCGTCGTTCCGTCCGGGAAATCGTTGAGCCCTGCGCCCGGCGACTCGATAATGCCGGTCCGCGGCGGAGCGAGGCGATGCCGATCGGGCTCTCGAGAGCGCCGGCGAACCGAAACCGCTCGATTCCGCCCCCACCACACGTCAGGAGCCCGACGATGAGTTCGATGCACCGACGCACCTTCGTGATCGGCTCCGCGGCCCTACTCGCCTCGGCAGCGGCACCGCGTTCGTCGCGGGCGACTACTCGACCATCGGCCAACGAGGAGATCGTCGTCGGCGTGATGGGAGTCAACGGGCGCGGCTCTTCGCTGGCTCGTTCGTTTGCCCAACGTCCGAACTGTCGGGTCGCGGCGATCTGCGACGTGGACTCGCGAGCGGTCGGCAAGGGCATCGGCTCGGTCGACGGCGTCCAGTCGACCGTTCCGTCGGGGACCGGCGACTTTCGCCGGATCCTCGACGACCGCTCGATCGACGTGCTGATCGTCGCCGCTCCGAATCACTGGCACGCACCGGCGACGATCCTCGGCTGCGGTGCCGGCAAGCACGTCTATGTCGAGAAGCCTTGCAGCCACACGCCGTGGGAAGGTGAAACCGCAATCCGCGCGGCTCGACATCACGACCGAGTCGTCACGATGGGGACTCAACGTCGCAGTTATCCGATCCATCGCGAGGCGATCGAACGACTACGCGGCGGCGATATCGGCCAGGTGCTCTACGCTCGCACCTGGTATGCGGCGCGACGCGGGACGATCGGCGTCGGCAAGCCGGCCGACGTTCCGGAGTGGCTCGACTACGAGCTTTGGCAAGGCCCGTGCACGCCCCGTCCCTTCAAGGACAACCTGGTTCACTACCAGTGGCATTGGCATTGGCACTGGGGGAACGGCGAACTGGGGAACAACGGCGTGCATGCACTCGACGTCGCTCGCTGGGGATTGGGAGTCGACTATCCGACCCGAGTCGTGTCGGCGGGAGGTAAGTATCGGTTCGAGGACGATCAGGAGACGCTCGACACGCACCTGACCGCCTACGAGTTCGGCGATCGGATGATCACGTGGGAGGGGCTCAGCTGGTCCCCGCACGGTATCCACCGCGCCGGCTTCGGGGTGACGTTTCACGGCACGGAAGGGATGCTCCATCTGTTCGACGTCGGGTATCGGATCGAAGACATGCAGTCCAAGGTGGTCGCGGAAGAGACCGGCCCCGGTGATGATGCCGCGCATATCGAGAACTTCCTGATGTCGATCCGCGAGGGAGAGCGACCGCACGCGGATATCGAAGAGGGGCATAAGAGCACGCTCCTCTGCCATCTGGGCAACATCGCCGCACGAACCGGCCGCGCGCTGGTGACGTCGGAGACCGACGGCTCGATCGTCGGCGATCCCGAGGCCGCGGCGCTCTGGACCAAGGAGTATCGCGAGGGGTGGACGCCGAGCGTCTGAATCGTCACGCTGCGGACTCGCCGGTCGTTCCCGCTCCTTCGCGAGATGCTCACCATGTGCCCCTCGACGTCGCGACTCGTTCTGTTGCCGCTCGCTTTATTCGGAATCGTGCTCGCCCCCGTCGCTCGAGTCCCAGGACAGGACGAGGGTTCGCTCCCCGAGGCGGTTCGGCCGATCGGAGCGATCGAGAAGATCGCCGGTGGCTTCGCGTTCGTCGAAGGTCCGGCGGTCGCGGACGACGGGACGCTGTTCTTCACCGATATTCCCAACCAGCGCATCCATCGCTGGACCGAGCGCGACGGCGTGTCGGTGCTGCAGGACCCTTCGGGACACGCCAACGGCCTGCTCTGGACGGCGGATCGCGGCCTGCTCGCCTGTCGGATGGACGGCGAAGTGGTGGCGATCGATCCGGCCGACGGCCGGACGACCGTGCTCGCCTCGACCTTCGACGGCAAGCGATTCAACGCACCGAACGATCTGACGCGGGATGCCGACGGAGGGATCTACTTCACCGACCCGCTCTACATGGCTCCCGAACCGCTGCCGCAGGGGCGGATGTCGGTGTACTACCTTGCACCGAGCGGCGACGTGACTCGCGTCGTCGAGGATCTCCCCGCACCGAACGGGATCGTGCTTTCTCCGGACGGTCGAACGTTGTATGTGATTCCCAGTCGCGATCCGCAGGTTCGTGCCTATCCGGTCGAAGGCCCCGGCGAGCTCGGCGCCGAGCGGATCCACTGTCGCTTGGCACTCCCCGACAACGCCTCGCCGGAATCGGGAGGGGACGGAGGCGCGGTCGACGAACAGGGCAACCTCTACGTGACCACGCAACTCGGCGTGCAGATCGTCGCACCGGACGGCAAGCTGCTGGGGACCATCGAGTTCCCCGAACATCCGGCGAACGTGACGTTCGGAGGCGAGGATTTCCGGACGCTGATCGTCACGGCACGTACCGGTGTCTATCGAGTCCGGACGAACGCCCGCGGCTACCGAGCTTCGACCGACCGATGAGACGCATCGCCTGGGTCACCGACCCTCATCTGGACCACGCCTTGCCCGAGGCGATCGAGCGATTCCGCAACGAAATCGCGGCGGCTTCGCCCGATGCGCTGCTGGTGACGGGGGACATCGCCGAGTCGGTCCGACTGCTCGCCTCGCTCGACGAGCTCCGCGGCATGGTCGACGGCCCCTTCTGGTTTTGTCTGGGCAATCACGACTTCTATTACGACTCGATCGCTCGGGTCCGCGATTCGGTGCGTGAGTGGGCCGCGAAACGAGATGCGGTCTATCTGACGGACGGCGCAAGGATCGACCTGGGGCGCGACTGGGGCTTGATCGGCCATGACGGCTGGGCCGACGGCCGGACACCGGACTTCGTCCGCTCGCTCGTCTTCATGCACGACGCGCGACTGATCGCCGACCTGGCGGGCAAGGATCGGCAGACTCGCTGGGACCTGATGAAGGGACTGGCCGACGAATCGGCTCGGGCGCTCGGGACAGGTCTCGAGTCGGCGTTCGAGCGGTTCCGATCGGTACTGGTCGCCACGCACGTGCCGCCGTTTCGAGGCGCCTGTTGGTACGACGGGCGAATCTCGGACGATCACTGGGCGCCGCACTTCACGAACGTCGCGCTCGGCGAGCGGCTGGCCGAGACGGCTCGACGCTTTCCGACCCGCGACTCGACCGTTCTCTGCGGCCACACTCACGGATCGGGGAGGTTCGTCGCCGAGCCGAATCTGACGGTGATCACCGGGCCCGCCGAATACGGGCGCCCCTTCATGACTCGACTGATCGATCTCGGTACTCCGAGTCCGCTCGCGGAGCCCTGAGACGAACATCAAGGGGCGCCGCAACGGGCTCGACCGCCGATCTCCGGATGCCGGCTCGAGTCGTCCGAGTCGTCCGTGCGGCCACGCCGAGTCGTCAGTGCGGTCGGATCACGCGCGGATCGGTCTTCAGGATGATGTCGCTGATCCCGGTCTGATTGAATCCCTTGAAGCCGTCGTTCCGCTCGAGGATCTCGAGGTGCGAGCCGACGGCGCCGTCTCGCGCAAACCGTTCGGCTTGAGCGGCATCGATCGCACCGAGCGACAGGAGGCGTTCGATGCGAGCCGGACTCACCTTCCAGCGTTCCCCTTCGGTGAAGCACTGGCGCAGGTAGTCGAAGTTGGTGAACGGAGCCATGCTGCCGACCCCCATCACCGCCAATTGTTCGCGAGCCGACTCGAAGTCGAACTGGCATTCCAGATGGTGCATTCCCGCCTCGAGAAACGCTTCTCCATGCAGGGCACACCAGAGGCCGACCGTTCCGAAACGACTGCGCGGCACGAGCCCCTCGGTCGCGAAATCCCCTTGCAGCTCCTCGGCCGACAGATCGACGTCGGCGAAGATCGTGATGCCCGCGTTCGGCTGCTCCATCACCTGAGCGCCCCAGCCCGCGTCACGGCCGGCGTAGAACCGCTCCCGGCGCCGGAACCCCATCCGTTCGAGCGTCGCGATCAGCGCACGAAACGCCTCGCGGCTGCTGCGATAGGTGTGATGATCATGATTGGCCCAGCCGAGTCCCATGCGGTCCTGACGTCCCTTCTGCAGACGGCCGGCTCGATTCCGCACCTGCCAGTACGATCGCTCCGCCTCGAAGAACGCCGAACAGGTCGGATCGACGCCGAACTTCGCGTTCCCTTCGTCGATCAGGCTCAAGGCCGCCGCAAAGCCCCGTTCGGCATCGAGTCCGCCGCGATCGCGCAGCCGAACCCGCTCGAACCAGTCGACAAGGTCGTGCGGATCGCCGATCGGTTCCGGCACGGCATACCAGCCTCGATCGCCATGTCGCTCGACCACCCAGATCGCGATCTCGTCGGATTCGGCCAGTCGCACCTGGCGGCGCCGGTCGAACGGGGCGCCGACGATCTCTCCTCGCTCGCCGCGTGCGACCAGAAAATCGACGACCGAATCGACCTTCAGCACGATGCGAAACTCGCTCTCGACCGTCTCGATATCCGGCAACAGAGCGCCGGGATGGGCGAGCACGCGTCGATCGGGGCGATCGGTCGGGACGAAGCCGGCCGAGCCGAGGGCATCGACGAGCGTCTGTCCTTCGCAGTCGAGATCACCGGGCAACGCGAGATGATCGACCCAATCGAACAGTCGAGTTCCGGTCGTCTCGCGCAGTTCGGCCGAAAAGCGGGCCAGCGGCTCGGAGCGGGCAACGAGATCGTCGATCAACCGTTCGAGCAGGTCGGCGGCCTGCGGTTGCGGATGCCAGGTCGGAACGAGATCGTTCATCGTTACCTCACAGGCGGAACACGCTCGGTTCCGGGAGCGATATCGGCGGAGCGCTACCGCCGCTGCGATGCTCGCGACGCTCCAGTCGCCGCGACAGAAGGGGATTATCGGGAGCTGCCCTCGAAGGAACAATCGAGGGAGCGGGCGGGAATCCGAGTTCGCGCCGCCCGCTTC
>CAZZBI010000057.1:0-15791 GCA_964652385.1 uncultured Pirellulaceae bacterium
CGGTCGCACTGTCTCGCCGTAGTGCGACCGCCCTCGGTCGCACCGTCTCGCCGTAGTGCGACCGCCCTCGGTCGCACCACGAGCCGGGATCAGCCCCAGCGAGACGAGCCGCGCCACGTCGGTCATCACCGATGTCGCTCGGCCGCGCGTCGAGGACGACGCGGGCCAACGGCGGGGCGACGCGTTATGACCGGCTCAATCAGCCCGAGGCGCAGCGCCGGAATCAGCCGCTCCAGCGACGTCCGAAGGTGTGCGACGGCGAATCGGTTCGCGGTGCGCAGGGCGTTACGATCCGAGGCACTGAGGACCCCTGCGCTTGGCGCTTCGGGCTGGGAGGGCACGGGGGACCCCTTGCTGACGCGGCGGGCTGGGGGAACACCGAGGACCCCTGCGCTTGGCGCTTCGGGCTGGGAGGGCACCGAGGACCCCTTGCTGACGCGGCGGGCTGGGAGGCACGGGGGAGCGCTGCGAGGTCGTTCTGACCGGTCTTGTCTCGGCAATCGGTAGCGCTTCGCGCATCGGCGCGCCGTCGTATCGGTCTCGGTCGAATTCGATTCGGAGGCGAAACCCGGACCTCCTTCAGACCTTAGACGTCGACCGCTATCATCGTCCGTCATGGCCAAGACACCGATGATGCAGCAGTACGACGATGCGAAGCAGGCGTGCGGCGATGCGCTGCTGCTGTTTCGCATGGGGGACTTCTACGAACTCTTCTTCGAGGACGCCAAGACCGTCGCGCGCGTGCTCGGCCTGACGCTCACCAGTCGGGACAAGGGAGAGAACCCGATCCCGATGGCCGGCTTTCCGCACCATCAGCTCGACGGCTATCTCGCCAAGCTGATCCATGCCGGATTCCGTTGCGCGGTCTGCGAGCAGGTCGAGGATCCGAAGCTCGCCAAAGGGCTCGTGAAGCGCGAGGTGACTCGGGTCGTCAGTCCCGGCACGATCACCGACGATGCGCTGCTCGACCCGAAGGAAGCGAACTGGTTGCTGGCGATCTGCGAGGATGCGGGGCGTTCGACCGAAGCCCGGTCGCGCCTCGGGCTCGCTTGGGCCGATCTCTCGACCGGTCGCTTTCTGGCGACGACGATCGACCAGGCTCGTCTGGGCGATCAGTTGGCGCGGATCCGGCCGAGCGAGGTGCTTTGCGCCGACGGTTCGCCGCTGGTCGCGTCGCTCCGACAGGGGCGCGTGATGGTGACGACTCGTCCCGGCTGGTCGTTCGGTCTCGACGAAGCGACTCGGACCCTCGAATCGCACTTCGAGCTCAAGGGGCTCGCGGGGCTCGGCTTCGACGAGAGCGACGCGTCCGCGATCCGCGCCTGTGGCGGGTTGTTGGCCTACCTGCAGGAGACGCAGAAGCAGTCGCTTCGGCATCTCGATCGACCGATCGCCTGGCATGTCGGCAGTTCGCTCGAGGTGGACGAGGCGACTCGGCGCAGCCTGGAACTGACTCGAACCCTTCGCGACGGCAAGCGAGACGGATCGCTGCTGGGAGTGCTCGACCGCTGCGTGACGCCGATGGGCTCGCGGCTGATGGCCGATTGGCTCTCGGACCCGCTCACCTCGCGCCAGCGGATCGACGAACGGCTGGATGCGGTCGAGTTCGCGTTCCGGACCGGCGACTGGGCCGACGCGGTGCGAGGCTTTCTGCAGGGGATCTACGACATCCAGCGAGTCGTCTCGCGGATCGTGGCAGGCCGAGCGACGCCGCGCGATCTGGGAGCGATCGCGCGAACGCTCGCGAAGTTTCCCGACATCCGCCGACGGCTGGAGAACGCGTCGGGGGCCTACTACGAGCAGCTTCTGGGAGACCTTTCGCCGGAACCGGAGTTGCTCGCCGAACTCGAACAGGCGCTCGAGGAGGACTGTCCGCTCCAGGCGCGCGACGGCGGCTTCATCCGCGCCGGTTACGACGCTCGACTGGACGAGCTCCGCGATCTGGCGGCAGGGGGCAAGGCGTGGATCGCCTCGTACCAGGCGAAGATCATCGCGGCGACCGGCATTCCGAATCTGAAGGTCGGCTTCAACAAGGTCTTCGGCTACTACATCGAGGTCACGGCGGCTCAGGCCGACAAGGTGCCGGCCGACTTCCTGCGCAAGCAGACGATCAAGAACGCCGAGCGATACATCACGCCCGAACTGAAGGAATACGAAGAGCAGGTGGTGACGGCCGACGAGCGGGCCAAGGCGCTCGAGTACGATCTGTTCGACGAACTGCGGCGTCGCGTCTTCGATGCCGCGCCGCGACTGCAGCGATCGGCCGACACTCTGGCCGCGCTCGACGTCGTGACGGCGCTCGCCGAACTGGCTCGGCGCCGAGGCTACTGTCGCCCGACGATCGTCGACGAGACCGAACTCGAGATCGTCGACGGACGCCATCCGGTGCTCGACGTCACCGAGCCGGACGGCACCTTCGTCCCGAACGATGTCGTGATGAGTCCCGAGGAAGGGATGATCCGGCTGATCACCGGTCCGAACATGGCGGGCAAGAGCACCTACATCCGCCAGGTCGCGCTGCTGACGCTGATGGCTCAGATCGGCAGCTTCGTGCCGGCCAAGCGGGCGCGGATCGGCATCGCCGATCGGATCTTCGCCCGAGTCGGCGCCAGCGACGAGCTCTCCAAGGGGCAGAGCACGTTCATGGTCGAGATGACCGAAACGGCTCGGATCCTCAATACCGCGACCTCCCGCAGTCTGGTCGTGCTCGACGAGATCGGTCGAGGAACGAGCACCTACGACGGCGTGTCGCTCGCCTGGGCGATCGTCGAGCATCTGCACGATCGGATCGGCTGTCGGACCCTGTTCGCCACGCACTACCACGAACTGACCGACCTCGCCCAGACGTTGCCCGGCGTCCGCAATTCGAACGTCGCCGTCAAGGAATGGGGAGATCAGGTCGTCTTCCTGCACAAGATCGTGCCGGGAGCGGCGGACAAGAGTTACGGCATCCATGTGGCTCGATTGGCCGGCGTACCGACCAGCGTCAACGAGCGGGCCAAGCAAGTGCTGGCTCAACTGGAACACGAGCACCTGGACGAACACGGGCGGCCGCGAGCCGGCGGGAAGGGGAGCAGGACGCGCAGCGGCCGTCGGGGCGATCTGCAGCTGACACTATTCGGCTACGAGGAGCATCCGCTGCTCGACCAGCTGCGGTCGCTCGACGTCGATCGACTGAGTCCGATCGAGGCCCTACAGCTGTTGTCGCGCTGGCACGGCGAAGTGACGCCGCGGAACGAGACGAGTCGCCGGTCGTAGGTCACGGGCGTCTCGGCCGGAGTCGTGGCCGCTCGCTCGTCTACTCCGGGCGAGCATGCGGATTGTGAAGGATCTTGCGGCGGATCTCGTCCTTCAGATGGGCGATGACCGAGTCCTTGTCGGTCGCTTCGAGGATCTCGGCGACGACCCCCTTGGGACTTCGCCCGCCCCAGCTCGCTCCATGTTCGAAGTAGTACTTCGCCGCCTTGCCGACGATGTACGACGCGAACCCCGAGGCGGCTCCTTGCGGGATCGCGGTCAGCGGCGTCGCGAGGCCGAAGGTCGCTCCCTTGAAGAGCGCGGCCACGGCATACGACGTCATCTCGCCGATCAGGACCCAGCCGGCCGCCTTGCCGATCGCTGCCGCCAGCCGCTGCGCGTGGGCCCAACTGAGATCGATGCCGTAGATCCGTCCGAGCACGCCGACCATCGAAACGTCGACCAGCCCGCCACCGATGATGTCGGCGGCCGGCGGAGTCAGTCCGACGACGAGCGCCTTGGTCGCCGCATAGCTGGCGATGACCCGATTGGCCATCGCATCGCGCAGCTCGACCCGCAGCGCCGCGATCCGGTCGCTCTTGTCCGCCGCGTACATCGCGGCATTGAGGGCGACGAGCGAGAGCCCCTCGCGATCGAGGATCGTGAGGATCCGCTCCTTGAGTCGATCGACGTCGGGGCGCGGCCGTCGCCACTCGGAACGTTCGTTCCCCTGGGCGTCCGCGATGACGTACTCCTGCTCGCGCGGATCGGCGGTGGTCGGAATGATGCTCTCCGCCGGCACGCGACCGGACAGTCGTTCGTCGCGCAGTACCTGCAACAGACGCTGACGCTGATCGCGCGAGTAGAGGTCCTGCTTGTTGAGTACGACGAGCAGCGGCTTGCGAAGCGCCAACAGTCCGTCGAGCGCCCGGTACTCGACGTCGTTCAGGTCCGAATCGGTAACGAACAGAAGCAGGTCGGCGCGCCGCGCCGCT
This sequence comes from uncultured Pirellulaceae bacterium, assembly GCA_964652385.1. Classification (GTDB taxonomy): domain Bacteria; phylum Planctomycetota; class Planctomycetia; order Pirellulales; family Pirellulaceae; genus UBA11682. The sequence continues at coordinate 4,233 of CAZZBI010000057.1, forward strand.
TCGAGCGCCTTGTCGGCCCGCTCGGCCCCCTGCACCTCGTTGATCCCCGGCGTGTCGACCAGCAGGACACCGCCGCCGCGGAAGCCGGGGATCCGATACTCGCATCGTTCCCAGGCGGTCCGCTGCACGTCGCGCGTCCAGCCCCCTTGGACGTCGACCGAGGCGACCTGCGAGCCGGCGAGCGCGTTGATCAGCGCCGACTTGCCCGTGCTGATCTCACCGAAGACGACGATCTCGACGAAGCCGCCGTCGAGCTTGGCGAGCATGTCGCCGAGCTGTGCGAACTCCGCCTGCAGTCGTTCGCGTTCCTTCGGCGAACAGCCGCGCAAGCGACCGAGCGTCTCTTCGAGCGTGTCGCGCGCCTTGTCGAAACGATGGCGATCGGCGACCTCGATCGGTTCGTCGATCCGATCGGATCGGTCGTCCGAAGGATCGGAAGGAGCGCCGGCGTCGGCCGGGATCGGCGTCGCTTCCCGCGGCGTGTCGGCACTCACGATCGTTCCTCCTGCGAAGCACCTCGACCCCGGACCATCGCGACGAGCTTGGCGAGTTCCTCGGGGCGAGTCACTCGCTCCCATTGTCGTCGAGCCAGGCCGGTCAGTCCCCCTTCGGGGCGCCGCATGTCGTTGCGGAAGTACTCGATGAAGACCGCGCCGATCCAGCGCGTGATCAGCGCCTGCACGATCCCCTGCAGCATGCCGCCGGCGATCGTGCCGATCCCGGGGACCGACTTGAAGACCTGGGCGGCGATGGTCGCGACGGTCGGTGCGGCCAGGCTGGTGCCGAGAATGCCGATCAGATTCTTGCCGAGTTCGGCCAGGAGCTTGCCGGCGATCTCGGAGTCGACCTCCTGGCGATAGACACGTGCCAGATCGACGACCATCTTGGTCGAGATGGCGATCCCGGCGGCGACGTCGATCAGCGGAAAGGGACTGAGCGCCGCCGCGCTCCCCGCTCCCCACATCGCCCGATCGACCACCTGTCGCGCCTGGTCGTCGAGTGCCTGACGCAGCTCCTCGCGAGCCGATTCGACGAGCCCGCGCGAGCGGAGCAGCAGGTTGGCCAGCAGCAGTCGGTCCCCCTCCCGGCGCACGACCGCCAGCATCTTCTCGGCCAAGCCGCCGATGTCCGGTTCGATCGCCACCGTCTCTTCGCTCTCGCTGCCGTCGGCCGCCGTCCGAACTCGGACCCGAGTCGCTTCGCGACTGCGGACCGCGACGATCTCCGGAGCGGACGGGAGTGCGGTGGTCTGCGACCGGAGCTGACCGAGGAGCTTGTCCCGATCCTCGGACGAATACCAGTCCGACTTGTTCAGGCAGATCAGCGTCCGCTTCTCCATGGCTCCCAGATGCCGCAGCAGCTCGTGCTCATGACTGCGCAGCGGTCCGTCGACGACCAGCAGCACCAGGTCGGCATCGCGCGCGGCCGACGCCGCGATCCCCCCGTGCGTCGCATCGCTCGCCTCGGCCAATCCCGGCGTGTCGACGAGAATTACCGAATCGTCGTCGGGCCACCGCACCTCGTTGCGAGTCGTCGTGGTCCCGCCGCGCGGGTCGGTCTCGAAGACGTCTCGTCCCGCGAGCAGGTTCAGCAGCGAACTCTTGCCGCTCGACACGGTACCGAACGCGACGATCTCGAACGTCCGGGTCGCCCGCTTCGTTTCGATCTCGTGGCGTCGCGGTTCCAGGCGGTCGCGGACGATCTCGCCGACCCGGTCGTCCCGTTCCAGTTCGACGACGGTTCGCAGGTTCTCGTCGAGTTCCGCCTGCTGCTGCGCGGGGCTCAGTTCGCTCGGAGCCGCATCGCGCAGGTGTCGCCGTCGCCGCTTGCTCCAGGTCCGCCCGACCAGTCGCCAGACGATCCCGAGCGTCGCGACGAGGAAGAGCGTTCCGCCGATCGCCGTAACGATCAGGTAGGCACGCCCCCAGCCCGGCCCCCATGACTCGACTTCGCGATACGTCTCGATCAGCCGCGGCGGAAAGGTGATCAGCAGCCAGCCGAAGAACGCGGCCGCTGCCAACAATCCGATTCCGGCCCACGGAGACAGGGACGAGCGACTCAAAAGAGCGTTCCGAAGTACGAAGGAGAGCGGTGCTTCAAGGGGCGAATCGGATTCGTCGAGGAAGCGACAAGCTTCGGAAGCGGAGGGGAAATCCCGTCGGCGGCGGCGAGATCTCGGCGACCGCGCCGCGCGAACGGACGAAGAACCGACGATTTCGCCCCGCAAACCCGGCGAGTCGTCAGCTTAGTCTTCCGCGTGTCACTGCGGATCGCGAGTCGGTCCGATCCCGTCCCGGATCCGGCGGATCGGCACCGTGACTCCCGTCACGCCGCTCGCGTCCGCTCCGATCCGCGCCGCGGGAGCGGGGGGAAGCGGTTCGTCGGTCGGCGTCAGTTCCAGGCGCTTGCCGCCGGTGATTTCGATCTTCCCCGTCTCGCGGTTGCGCGTGACCGTCCAGTTCTGCAGGTTCTTCGTCATGATCCCGCTCTCTTCCCACAACAGTCGCCCGTCGCGGCGATCGACCACGGCCAGATCCATGACGGGAGTCGGATTGCCGTCGATCTGCAGCTGCATGGCGCGCGAGAAGACGAGAATCGGTCCCTTGCCGATTTCGCTCCCCATCAGGCTGTACTGACCGATCGCCACCGGACCGGGCCACAACGCCGAACCGTCCGGTGCGAAGGCGAACAGCGAGCCGTCGATCAGCGGCGACTGGACCTGCATCAGATCGACGTTCTGATGCATCCGCGACCCGAGCCGACCGCTTGCGGTGTTGCGAGCCGCGACCAGGAGCAGACCGTACTCGTCCTCGAAGACCTGGATCGCTCCGAGCGGACCGGGGAACGAGACGGTCGATTCGAAGAGGGTCGTGCCGTCGTCCAGATCGACGATCCGAAATCGTCCCTCGGGCTCGAGCAGCGCCAGACGGGTTCCCGACAGCGTCGCCGCTCGCGCGCCCGACGGCATCTCGAGGTTCCAGGCGTTTTCGCCCGTGCCGAGATCGATGGCCGACAGGCGAAACGAGTCGGCGGTCGCGACGAGCGAAACCTGCTTCGATCCGAGCTCGAACACCGGTGTTCCGTTCGCCGCGATCTCGCGCCCGGGGAGCTCCGATCCGTCGGCCAGCGAGAGGCTCGAGACCGTCTTGCCGTCTTCGGCGATGATCCAGCAGCGATCTCCTTCGGCGACCACCTTGCCTCCCGGCGGCATGCCGCTCCGCTTCCAACGCACTTCGCCGGTGTGCGGATCCAGGCAGGTCGCCGTCTCGTCCCGCAGCACGACGATCCCTTCGCGAGTCGCCTCGGAGTAGGCCGCGACCTGGCGGTTCTCGTACACCAGGCGACTGGACGTGATGCCGAGCGCGTTCGATCGCGTCTCGAAGCGAGCCTGCTGCGTCGTGCGACTGAACGGGGCCTGACGCATCGCGTCTCCCCACAGCCGATGACGCCAGGCGAAGGGCTGCGGATCGCCGGCCGACAGTCGGAACAGATCGATCGCGACGAGCTCGTGCGCAAAGCCGCCGAACGAAACGTCGACGATGACCAGGTGATCGAGCAGCTGGACGCGCGAGTTGCTGCGCAGAGCCCAACCGGCGCCGTCCGCGACACTGACCGATCCGCGCTGCGATCCGTCGGCATCGGCGACATGAAAGTTGAAGTTCCAGAAGGCGAACCGCAGTCCGCGCGGAACGAGCGGACCGACGAACCGCTCGACCGACAGCGGCGCAGTCGGCTGGAGCTGGATGTCGGCTCGGTCCGAAGTCTCGATCGCCAGACGACCGGTCGAAACCGCGCGGCGACTGGGCACGTTCGCGAGCAGATCGGCGCCCGTGCGCGCGGCGGGGATGCCGTTCTCGTCCGAGATGCCTTCCCCTTCATCGATCAGGCGCTGTGCGATCGCACCGAGCTCTCCGTCGAAACGACCGGTCTTCAGCAACTCGACCGCCTGGAGCAGCGCCGCGACTCGGACCTCGGCAGCCGGGGCCTCGAACAGCTCCACCAGCACCGCCTCGGCATCGCCCGGGCGCTCGGCGCGAGCGAGCATCCGCGCGAGGGTCAATCGGAACTCGGGATCGGGCGCGATCTGTCCGAAGATCCGATCGAAGCGTCTCATCCGATCGATATCGAACGCCTCGACCGCGGCGCGTCGAGCCGATTCGAGCGCGGCGAGCGTCGTCGCGCTCGGCGTCCGCCCGGCCTGGACCGATCGACGCAGCAGCAGCTCGGCCCAGATGTCGGCCGAGAACTCGACGCGTCCGTCGCGGACCATCAGCGGCGGCTGGTCGTCAGCGAGCGCGGGAGCGGCCTGGACGATCAGCAACAGCGCGCCGATCATGCCGTCGACATCGCCCGATCGATCGAGCAGTTCGAGCTTGCGCATCAGATAGTCGTTGCGGTACTCGGACCCGAGGATCATTCCTTCGTGAGCCGCGATCCGATCGATCGGGATCTCGTCGCTGCGCGAGGCGAGCATCAGGATGCGGATCAGCGTCCGCTCGGCATCGAGACTGTCGGGATCGAGGGCATAGGCGCGTTCGGCCGCCGTGATCGCTCGATCCCATTGCCGATCGCGGGCGGCAAGTTGCGCTTCGAGCAGCAACGCGCCGCGATCGTCCGGATCGGCCGCCAGGCGACCGGCGACGATCGGTCGATTCGATTCGTCCTGCGGAAAGGCGGCGACCCAATCGATGTCGTGCGAAATCACCTCGCCTCGATGGCAGATCAGATTGCCGAGCACGAACTCGGTCTCGATCGAATCGACGATGCTGCCGTCGGCGACCGACAGGGCGATCACCTGCTTGCGGACGGTCGGCAGAAAGAACCGACCGCCGGCCAGATAGCCGCGTCCGCTGGGCGAACCCCAGTCGGCGAGCGAGCGCTCCCAGACCTGCTCTCCCGAGACGGTCCGGATCCCGCGGACCGTCCGCTCGCCGGCGACGACGACGATTCCGTCCTCGGCTCCCGCGACGTACGACGCGTCCTGACGCGGCACGCGCCACAGGAGATGGCCTGTCACCAGATCGATTCCCAGGAGCGAATCGAACTCGACCGGAGCGAGCACGATGACTCCCGACGAGATGAGTGCCGCGGCATCGGCGAACCGTTCGCCCGGACGCCAGGCCTGAGGCGCAGCGAAGTTGTTGCGCCCCGAGGCGAGACCGCGATACTGATAACCCCAGATCGGCGTTCGCGAGATCAGGTCGACCGCGACGATCGCGCCGGTCGACGTCGGACAGATGAGCTGCGTCCCCGAGAGACTCGGCGAGGCGCCGGCGATCTGTCGCACCACCCGCTCTTCGAGCCCACCGACTCCGACGACGCCGATCTGAGCGTTCCACAGCAGCTCCGCATCGTCCTCGGCGACCGCATAGATCCGAATCTCGGACTGCTTTTCGCCAAGCACGTACAGCACGCCGTCATGCGGCAGCGGCGGACCCAGGAAGAAGACGCCGGCGGACCACTCCTGATCGCCGCCGTCACCGCCGCCGAGAATCCATTGCATCTTCCCTTCGGTCGGACGCCCCTCGTCGTCGTACAGCCGGAGCGAGACGAGCCGATTCGGGACCGTCTCGGGACTCTGGCCGCGAATCACCGCCAGACGGTTGCGCTGCAGATCGGCCAGGCGATACTCGAGGTCATCGACGAACCAGACCGAGCGGCCGTCGCTGCTCATCTGGCCGTGTACGCCGTCCATCCAGAGCCGTTCCTGGAGTTGCGGCAGACGGGGGGAGCCGGCCTGCGGTCCCTCGGGTTCGCCCCGGTCGACGATCGCGTCCCCTTCGTCCCACGGATAGTAGAAGGTGCGAAGTCCGGTCGAGAGTTCGACGCCGATCAGATAGTCGGCGGTCCGCATCACGACATAGTCGCCGACGGCGAGCGCGTTGACGGCCGGAGCGGTGATCCGTCCTTCGTCGATCATCGAACGCTTGAACGCCTGAGCGAGCGCGCGATCCTCGGCGCTCAGCAGTGTCGGGACTCGCCAGTGATCGATCGGCAGCGGGAATCCGGGGGAGGTGCTTCCGTTGCGCTGGGCATTACCGCGGAACATCGACCAGTTCCGTTCGGCGGCCGCGGCCAGAGCGGGAACCGAGCCGATCCGCTCTGAGAGCCAAGTTCGGACCTCGACCGAGCGGCCTTCGCCGGCGGGAACCGCCGACGTCGTCGCTCCCTCGAGTTCCGAACCGCCGATTCGCGCCTGCCAGTTTGCGGGGAGCGTCGCGAGCGCCGCATCGACCTCGTCGAATCGCCCCGAGGCGAGCAGGGCGGTCGCGGTCAGCAACTGCACTTCCGGACTCCAGGCCGATCGCCCCTCTTCCGAATCGAGCACGCGCTGGAACTGCCGCGCCGCCTCCATCGTTCGCCCCTGATCGAGCAGACGACGGCCGAGCAGCATCGATGCCGCTCGGCCCGCTCGGCAATGCTGAAAGTCGTTGGCGATCCGCTGGATCTCGTTCCAGTCGCGTCGCGTGATCGCCTGGTCGAGCAGCTGCTGCGCTTCGATGCCGAACTTCAGTTCGAACGCCTCGCGCGCCTCGGCCGGCAGACGATCGATCTGCATCTGCTGAAAGACGCCCAGACTCAGCCACAGGCCGGGCTGATCGGGAGAGGGGACGAAGTAGTTGTCCGCCTGGTCCGAGAACATCACCTCGCCCAGTCGCGCGACCGCCTCGGCATAGCGTCGCTGCTCGATGTCGCGCCACGCCAGTTCGATCGGACGAGTCAGTTCGCGCGGGGCGGGAATGAAGATGCTGTCGCCGGCGTTAGCCGGATCTTCGGTCGGCGCATTCTGCACGGCGGAGCATGGCGTACCGACCGCCAGAGCAAAGGAGATCGCCAGGGCGAGGAGCATCGCGCCGGTCGTGATCGTCCGCGCGGAGATGGTCCGACGAGAGTTCGCGTCGCCGCGACTCCCGACCGCGATACGACTCGGGGCCGCGAAGGAGAAGCCGAAGCGGCGAGCCGCTCGGTGGCTGACGACCTGATCCATCGGTTCCGCTCCCGGCGCGACGTTCGGCGGTCCTGCGATCGGTCCGCAGGACTCGAGCGCGTCATCTTAGTGGTGGACGGAAACCCCAACAACGCGAGCCGCCGGACGCGCACCTCCGCCCGGCCGCGATGTTTCGGTTCGGCGTCGTCGTTTCACGGGCGGCGCTCTCCGCTCGGCCGTCGATCGATTCGGCCCCGACAAGGTCGACGATGACGGGAATCGGCGACTTCGGCCGTCGGTCGATCGCAGCGACCGTGCCGGAGGGCTCATCCGGCGCGCCGCGAGCGAGGGCCGGAACCGGTTCCGAAAAGTGCGCCGAATCCTTCGGTTTTGCCGATTTTTACGGATCGTCGGGTTGAATTCTGGCGATCAATGCTTCTAATTTCGCGGTCCGCAAGGCGGATGGACGTTCTGTGGTTACTCAACTCTCATCCTCGCAAGGAGGGCCTGTTTCATGGGGAAGGCTGTCAAGCCCCTGACCAAGTCCCAGATTTTGGCCGCGATGGCCGAGTCGACCGGACTGTCGAAGAAGGATGTCGCGGCGGTGCTCGATGCCCTCACCGCGCAGATCTCGTCGGCGGTCAGCAAGAAGGGACCGGGTCAGTTCACGATCCCTGGGCTCTGCAAGATCGTCGTCCGGAACAAGCCGGCCACCAAGAAGCGCCAGGTCCGCAATCCGTCGACCGGCGAGATGGTGTGGGCCGACCCGAAGCCCGCGTCTCGCGTGATCAAGGTCCGCCCCCTGAAGGCCCTCAAGGACATGGCGAGCTGATCCGGCTCGTCGGACTTCGCTCTGCCTGACGGCAGTTCGAGTCTGCGATCTCGAGGAAAGGACATGCCGTCGCCGACGGCATGTCCTTTTTTCTGCGCCTCGATCAACCGGACGTCGCGCCCTGCTCCGGTCGCAGCGAACGGCGTGATCGTCACTCGGGAACCGCGGCGGCGGTTCGGCGGCGAGCCGCCAGTTGCCCGGCGACTCGGGACGCTTCGATCAGATTCGGCAGCCAATGCCGCGACGAGCGTCCGAGCGCGCGGTTCATGCGATACCAGAATCGCTGCGAACGCTCGCGCCGCCGGAGCGTATCGAGCGATTCGTGCGATTCCCCTCGCACCACCAACGTCTCGCCCTGACCGACGTAGTAGCGCCGCAGGTAGTCGAGCGTCAGGCGCGACGTCGGAATGAAGTGGTGCAGCTTCGCCGCGACCCACCACGTTCCCTTCACGCCGGCATCGAGCATCCGACGAAAGACGTCGACCTCGTCGAAGCCGCGCATGCCGGTCCCCTTGCGACCGAACTCCGGATCGAATCCGTATCGCCGCTGCATGTCCGAGCGGATCGCGAAGTTCGCGCCGAACGGCAGATGTCTCAGGTCGACCGCCGGGACTTCCCCTCGCCAGTCGCGCAGCGCATAGATCCGACTCGACACCTCCCAGTTCTCCCGCACCCAGCGCGGCGGTGGTGTCTCGAAGTCGGGAACGACCGTCCCTCCCCAGAACGAGACGTCGGGTTGGGTCGTCGCCGCTTCGACGTACTGCGCGATCCAGTCTCGCTCGACCGTCACGTCGTCGTCGGTCCAGACGAGCAGATCGCCGCGGATCGCGGCGACCGCGGCATTGCGGGCGTAGGAATGCCCCTGCCGCAACTCGCGGACCCCTCGGAGCGGCAGACGTTTCACGAAGCGTTCGATGACGTCGCCGGTCGAGTCGGTACTGGCGTTGTCGACGACGATCACTTCCCACTGGACATCGGCCGGGATCTCGAGCGCTTCGAGCGACGCGAGCGTCCGCTCGAGCAACGCGGCTCGATTCCACGTGCAGATCGCGATCGAAACGAGATACGGCCGCGAGGTCGGGACGTTCACGTCGGCTCTTTCGTATCGGCCGCCGGTATCGCGGCGAGGCGATTCGCGGCGGCGGTCTTCGGTGAGGGGCTGTCGGGCGTGCCGCTGTCGGGTGCGAGACCGGCGAGTCGTCGGAGTCGGGCGACATGCTCGCCGATCGGGTCGGCCGGAGACCGCTCGCGAATGTCTCGTCCAGCCTGCAGTCCGATGTCGCGCCAGCGATCGCGCTGTGCCCAGGCGCGCTCGAGCGCATCGTCGAGCAGCTCGGCGGTCGGAGCGGCGGCGATGAAGCCCGCCTTCCCCTCGTCCACCAACTGGCGATTGCGCCCGACATCGGTCGAAATGACCAGTCGATGCGCCATCATCGCCTCGACGACGGAGATCGGTGCCCCTTCGAAGCGACTCGGCAAGAGCAACCCATGATGGCGCGACCACATCGCGGCGAGGTCGTCGACGTAGCCGCCGAAACGGATCGTCTCTTCGAGTCCTTCAGCTGCGATCAGTCCTTCCAGCTGTCGGCGGCTCCCCTGGTCCTGGCCGTAGAGCACGACCGACAACGGTCGTGCGCGCCATCGGGGACGCTTCAGCACCTCGACCAGCAGATCCTGCCCCTTGCTCGCGAAATGGATCCGCCCGACGCAGGCGAGCGAAAACTCGTCGGTCGTCGGCCAAGTCGGCACCGTCTGACGCGAGACGTTCGACGGGTTGTGGACCAGTTCGACGTTCGACAGACGCATCCCGAGCAACGTTTCGATCTTCAGAAGATTCTCTTCCGAGACGACCCAGACTCGTTCGGCCGAGGCGTAGTTCTCACGCGTCACGTCGAGCAGCGAGGGATGAAGCTGATGGTGCGTCGTGGCGCAGTGCACCAAGACGGCGTAGGGGATCCCGCGACGGCGACAACCGGCGGCGCAGCGGATCGGATCGACATGGATCGCGAGCGAGACATGGACCAGATCGGGGCGTTCCCGATCGAGCCAGCGATCGCCGTCGGCAGGGGAGGGGCGAACGGCTCGCCACCAGTCGAGCGGCGTAACGATCGACGGCGAGGGTGAACGCCGACGGCGGAGCCAGAGGCGGGCTCCGCGCGACGCGAGCTCGCGAAGCTTCGGCGCGACGGTCGGCCAGCCTTGACAGTTGACTGCGATCCGGTGGCCTTCATCGGCCAGACGGCTGGCGCACTCCCACCAGAGTTCTTCGCTCCCACCCCACGGCATCCCGTTCATCGACGACTCGAAGGCGAACTTCATGTTTCCTCCCGAGCGGTCGTCAATGGGATTCGAATGGGCATGGTGCGTGACGGTTCGACGGGCAGAGGGGGGAGCGACGAAGACGGCGTCCGCCGAACGCGACGACCGAGCGTCGGAACTCCAGGCTAGTCCGACGTCGGCATGTCGAACAGCGCGACGAGCGGCTCGCGAAGCGACCGAGAGAATGAAGAGGCCATCGACAGGGCGTCAAGAAGGACGCTGTCCGAAACGACCTCCGTTCGATCGGCACAATCGTCTCGATCGTTCGTATCGGAGAGGACTTTCGAGCGAGACGATCGGGACGTCGGGTTGCGATTCGCCGCAGCGTGAGCGCCGCGCCGGACTAACGGCGATCGAGCAGCTTCAGTTCCTCGAGCACGTGCGTCGCTGCCTCTTCGATCGTCATGCCGGTGACGTCGACGATCGGGATCTTCGCCTTGCGATACAGCTGCTCGGCTGCCATCACCTCCTGCGACACGTCCCGCAACTGCAGATAGTCGAGCGACGCGTCCCGTTCGGCGAGCGCGGTGGCGAAGCCGTTCAGGCGGAACCGCCGCTGGCGGATCTCGAACAGCTTCGACGGTTGCATCGTCAGCGCCACGACGCGCCCCTTGCAGCGGGCGAGTTCCTTGGGAAGACCGAGCGACGGAGCGATCGAGACGTTCGCCGCCTTGTAGCCGAGCGACCCGAGGAACGACGACGTCGGACTCTTGCTGACGCGACTGATGCCGAGCAGGACGACATCCGCCTCATGGATCGTCTCGAGACGGCGGCTGTCGTCATGCTGCAGCGTGAACTCCATCGCATCGATCCGATGGAAGTAACCCTCGTCGGTCGGATGGACGCGATCCGGATCGTTCTTGGGAGACGACTGCAGCGCGGTCGTCAGAAATTCGGTGAGCGGACCGGTCAGATCGAAACAGGGAATGCCGCTCGCCGTCGCGTGCTCCTCGATCTGCCGCTTGGCAGCCGGGTCGAGCACCGCATGCAGCACGACATCCCGCAACGGATCGCGAACCGCTCGCAGCGCGCGAGCCCGCTTCTCGTCCGAGTCGCAAAAGCGATGCACGACCTTTTTGGGCGAGACGTCGGCGAACTGACCGACGACGGTCGACACGAGATGGTTGGCGAGGTTGCCGGTGAAGTCGGAAACCAAATGAAGCGTCCGAGTCCCGTTGCCGCCGGTGCGAGGAGCGCCGGTCCGCCGAGTCGCGGACTTCTTCGTTCCCTTGGCCGATGATGGACCTGCCGTTGGCCTCGGCTTCGCCGCCCCGGCGCGAGCCGTCTTGGTCGGGATCCGCTTCGCCGTCGTCTTGCGCTTCGCCATGGTGGGTTCTCCGGAGTCACCTCGTCCGTCTGCGTTCTAACACGATTCGTTCTGATCGACGAGACGCAGAGACGCAGAGGACCCCTGCGCTTGGCGCTTCGGGCTGGGAGGCACGGGGGACCCCTGCGCTTGGCGCTTCGGGCTGGGAGGCAC
>CAZZBI010000057.1:15891-20655 GCA_964652385.1 uncultured Pirellulaceae bacterium
TCGGGCTGGGAGGCACGGGGGACCCCTGCGCTTGGCGCTTCGGGCTGGGAGGCACGGCGAATGCGGCGCGTGCTGACTGGTCCATACCGCCCGATGCGAAACACCGGGATCAGCATCGTCAGGCGTGTTGCCGTCCGTTGCGAACCATGTCGATCGCATTTAGTCCCGTCAGGGACGGCCGACCATAGCCCACCGATTCATCGGTGGGGCAAGGACCGACGACATCTCGAAGTGAAGAGTCCCGACAGGGACGAAAGATGGTGCCCTGCCGACAGGTTGACTCGCCGTTTCAGGACGCTGTTCGGTCGTCCCTAGCGGGACTACGGATTTCGTGATTGGAGTCGCGTTACCCGGCGATGAATCGCCGGGCTATGGTCGGTCGTCCCTGTTGGGACTTGTCGGACCTCGGTCGACGCGTGTTCCGATCCGGGCACGGGGGACCCCTGCGCTTGGCGCTTCGGGCTGGGAGGCACAGAGGACCCCTGCGCTTGGCGCTTCGGGCTGGGAGGCACGGGGGACCCATGCGCTTGGCGCTTCGGGGTGGGAGGCACGGGGGGCCCCTTGCTGACGCTGCGGGCTGGGAGGCGATTCGGGCTGGGAGGCGTGCCGCGATCGCCGAACTTCAGGCGTCGTCGCCGGTCTTGGCGATCGCTTCGAGCTGGGCGGAATCAAGCACTTCCGGCAGCGCCAGGAACCACTTCGGATCGTCGACGTAACCGTGTTCGATCAGCGCAGGGCCGGCCAGTTCCTGCAGTCGTCGTCCGTCGTCGCGCGTGAAGAGCTCGCGCCATGCACCGATCGCCGTACGAAACGGAGCGGCGATCTTGCGGACTCGCAGCAACATCCGATCCTGCCGTGCCGCACTCGACGGTTCGGTCGATGCGGCAGGAGTCGTCGCGAGATTCTCGCTCGCAGCGGCCGTCGTCGAGGACGATTCGCTCGTCGGCGCCGGGAGATCCTCGAGTCCGAAGTGATCGGTCAGACGGACCAGACAGTCGGCCGGCGCCGCGACCCAGTCCTCGTACCGCAATCGCTCGATCGGAGCGCCGTCGGCGGCGGTCATGCCTGACCGAGCGACGTCGTTCCAGAGTCGCCCCCAGCGATCGAGGAACGCATCGTCGAGAAAGCGAGTCAGCTTCAACGGACGTCGCTCGACGAAGAACGCGTAACGGTTCGTTCCGTGAGTGTCGCGCAGCAGCCAGCGAAACGCCTGGTCGATCAGCACGTCTCGACCGTCGCGGATCAGCTTCAGGCGGGGCGCGTCGGGCAATCGCCCCGCCAGTCCGCTCTCGACGGCGCCGAGCGTTCCCGGAAAGGGCATCACCAGATCGATCATCGAGCGACGCCCGGAATGCCGAAGCCCGAAGTCGACGATCAGCGCCACCAGTTCGTCCAGAAAACGCTGCTGGAAGTCGACTCGGTTCATCCGCAAGGGACCGAGCCGCGCCGAACGGGACCACTCGGTGACGAACCGATCGACGGTGATCGCCGGCAGCATCTGCCCTCGATCGTCGGGCCAGAGCTCGCAGAAGCGCCCGAAGAGCGTGTTCTCGGTCACGAAGACCGATCGTCGGACGGAAAGCCACGAGCCGATCCGTTCGCCGCCGGAGCAGGGGGAGGTGAGAATGAAGCCGATCCGATCCATCCGATACGATTCCCCACCGCAAGAGGCCGAACCCGGACCGCGAAACCGATCGGCAGTCCGGGCTCTCGGCAACGGCCAGTATAATCGACCAGCGACGCCTGCCGGGGCGACTGCGATCGCATCAGCCGATCGCTCGGATCGACTCGGCCGATCGTCCCCTGCTGTCGCTCAACCGCACGCCGTACGAGCTCTCCCCGCGATGTTTCGCCTCATTCGACATGCGACTCCCGGTGCGGCGTTCGCGTTCGTCACGCCCCTTTCTCGAGCGTCGCTCCTGATCGCCGCGCTGCTCGCGATCGGTCCGACTCGGTCCGGCGAGGCGGCATCGACTCGGCCCGCTCATCCGTTCCATGCGACTCAGGCCGAAGTGGAGTGGAACCCCGAGTCGCAGCGGTTCGAAGTCGCGTTGTCGCTCTGGCCGGTCGACGTCGAAGGGGTGCTGCGCGACGATCCGGAGCTGCGGAAACAGGTCCCCGAGACGATCGATCTCGACGACCCGAAGCAGCACGAGCCGCTCGATGAGGCATTGCGACGCTATGTCGAGTCGCGGTTCGCGCTCGTCATCCTGCCGCCGGCCGACAGCGGCGCCGACGACGCGGGCGAAACGACCGAAGTGCCGGCGGCGGAGCTTGGGCCGCGTCGAGCCGCCGTCGAGTGGCTCGGCTTCGAGATCGAACAGGACTCGCTCTGGTGCTACTTCGAACTCGTACCGCACGGAAACGAACTGCCGGCGGTCCCTGCCGCAGGCCGCGGGATCGGACCGAACCGCCGTCGCGAGGAACCCGCTGCCGAGGAGCGCGAAGCGACCGAGGGGACGAACGAGGCGGATCCGCCGAGTCATCGCTTGCGATTCCGCAACTCGCTCTTCTTCGAACTCCACCCCGATCAGGAGAACGTCATTCTGCTGCGAGTCGGGGATCAGCGGCGCACGCTTCGCGCGACGAACGATCGGAGTCCGGAACCGTATCGCTGGCCGGCCCGCAACGACTGAATCGAACGGAACCGCGGCGCGGCGGCCGAACTGACGCGACCGCATTGCCGCGGTCGGATTTGCCGCGATACGAACTGCCGCGACGCCGCCGGCGGCGAATCGAGTTTCGACCGTGAAACCACCGCTCGGCGTCGACTTCTGCCGAGCGGTAATGGTCGATCGACGAAAGGCGTTCGTCGATCAGCTCTTCAGTTCGAACATCCCTTCGATCTCGACGGTGATGTCGCCGGGGAGCGAGCCCATGCCGACGGCGCTCCGCGTGCCGACACCGAGATCGGCGCCGAAGATCTGGGCATACAGCTCGCTGCAGCCGTTGATCACCGCCGGATGCTTGTCGAAGTCCGGGGTGCAGTTGACCATCCCGAGCAGCTTGACGACGCGGCCGATCCGGTCGAGGCTGCCGAGTCCCTGACGCAGCGTCGCGAGGATCGCGAGGCCGGTCTGTCGAGCGGCGGCGTAACCCCCATCGAGATCGGTCGCGACGCCGACCTTACCCGTCATCAGCGTTCCGTCGCTCTTGAGCGGCCCGTGTCCCGACACCAGCACGGTGTTGCCGACGATCACCATCGGCTTGTAGACGCCGGCCGGCTTCGGCGGCGGGGGGAGTTCGATTCCGAGTTCCTTCAGGCGTGCTTCGGCGCTCATCGCGTCGGGACCTCCGCGGCTCATGGTCGATTCGGATGCAGAAGGGTCGGCCCCCGCGCTCGGGAACCGCTGATGCCGCCGAGGCGGCTTAGCTGCGAACGGGGACATTAGCCGATCCCGAGCGATCGGGGAAGCGACCGGAGAGGGGGCGAGCGGAGTCGCGTTGACCGGAGCTCGGCCGCTCGGGATCATGAACGGCCCGGTCCGCAGCGATCCTTCGGAGCTCCGATGTCGCGTCTCATGCCGAGGGGGCGAGTCACGGACGCCGGGAATGCGACGGGGAAGATCGACCGCGAAGGCCCGATCGTCGGGGCTCGTCCCGCCCCCTCGTCGAACGAGAACCTTGCGCGATGAACGGACTCGACCGAGATCGGTGGCTCGCCGATCTCGAGATCCCTCGGACGCTGATCGACGCGACCGAATCGAATCGTCGCGAGGGGGCGATCGCGTGGATCGAACCGGAAACACGTTCGCCTCGAACGGCATCGAAGCACGTCGGAGCCGACGATGGCGAGCAAGCACCCGAGGCGAAGCTGTCGCGCGGAGCGGTCGAGCTGTCGTTGGCGCTTCGCGAATGCGGTACGTGGGAGCCGCACGAACTGGCTCGTCGAGTCGCCTGGATCCGCGGCGTCGCTCCCGATTGGACCGGCATCTGGTGGGAGCGGATCGAATCGCTCGCTGCGAGGCACAGGTCGTTGACGAAGCCGCGCGACGCGACTCGCCGCCGCTCGGTCGCTCGCGACTCTCGCCCGACGTCGAACGACGATTCGCTGGAGCGAACGATCGCCCGCATCGCTCCGAGACTTCGCCGGCGTCTGGGGATCTGGCATACGCCCGAACCGCTCGTGGCACATGTCTGGCGACAGGCCGAGGCGTGCGGATCGGAATCGGGAGACTGGATCGATCCGGCGGCCGGGACCGGCGTCTTTCTGCGTGAGGGAATCGCTCGCGTCGCACGGCGCTCGACCTCCGGGCGCCGCGTCGCCGCGATCGAATGGCTGCTCGATCGTTCGGTCGGCATCGAGATCACGTTCGGCGCTTGGTTGGTCGGCCTGCTGAGCCTTGCCCGAACGCTGGACGAGTCCGGTCATGATCTGGTCGCGCGACGACCGCTCGCTTGGCACTGGGGAGACGGAACGAGGACCGAACCGGCGGACGGGGGCGTACCGGGAGCGGAACGACAGGATTACCGTCTGGTCGTCGGCAATCCTCCGTTCTCGTCCCGGGTCGAATCGAGTCATCCGTGGATCGAGCGGTTGCTGCGCGGCGAGGTGCCGGGGCCTGGCGGAGCGTTCGACTACTATTGTTTCGACGGTCGTCCGCTCGGCGAACGCAAGAGTTGGCTCCACGATCTCTATGTCCGCTTCTTTCGACTGGCCCAGTGGTGGACGGCCACGAGCGACCGGGCGACGGTCGCGCTGGTGAGCACTCGGGGGTGGCTCGATCACCGGACCTTTCGCGGCATGCGCCAGTCGCTCGCGAG
>CAZZBI010000058.1:0-10202 GCA_964652385.1 uncultured Pirellulaceae bacterium
CTCTTGAACTCCCCCAGTTCGCCGTCGGAACTCCGTCCCCCTTCGGGAAAGACGATCAGCGAATACTTGTCGCCGATCGCATCGATCATCAGGTCGACCGGACTCTGGTGCACTCGAATGTCGCGACGGTCGATCAGCAACGCATTGAACTGCTTCGCCATGTAACGGCGAGCGGCGCTGCCGTCCCAGTAGTCCTTGGCGGCGACCGGACGAGTCAGCGCCCGCACGTCACGAGGGAGCGAAGCCCAGAGGACCAGCGAATCGAGGTGGCTGGTGTGGTTCGCGAAGTAGACCCGCTGGCAGGTGTCGGGCTGACAGTCGACCCAACGGAGCGAGGCGCCGCTGATCAGCTTGGCGATCGCCGCCAGCAACGACACCGTCAGATTCATGAGTCGCTACCGCACCAGACGCCGCCGACGCCACCGTCAACCACCCGTCCGGCACGACCCGGCAGGCATCCTCACCGACGTTTTCGCGAACGCCCCTCGGCCGGGACCTTCCGCCGCTCTTTCCGGCCACGCTGTCGAATCCCCGATCCGCCCGGCGCAAACCGCCATGCTACTGTCGAGGCCGCGGCGCGTGAAGTCCCGCCCGATTTCCCCTCGCGAATCGGTCCCGATTCGCGATCCGTCCCCGTCAGCGGACTCCGGGTGAGAGGGCCGTTCAGCGAGAGACTGCGCCTCGCCCCGCTCCGAATCCCTCGGCAGCGGTCGTTTCACCGAGCGGCAGCGCGCCGGGAAGTCGGCTCGACGACGCTCGCTCGCCCCCCTGTTTCCGATCGTAGATCGCCTCGATCAGCCGCTCGTAGCCGCCGACCATCGACGCGAGCGATCCGCGCTTCCGGACCAGCTCCCGACCGGCTCGCCCGAACTTCTCCCGTCGGTCGCGGTCGGTCAGCAGGGCGAGAACCCCGTCCGCCAGCCGAGCATCGTCGTCGACCGCGGCCAGGAATCCGGTCGAACCGACTCGCACCGATTCGGCGATCGAGCCGACGTCGGTCGCCACCACCGGCCGCTCGCACGCAAGCGCCTCGAGGATCGACACCGGACTCGCCTCCATCTTGGAGGTCAGAAGGAACAGGTCGAGGGCCGAAAGGCACTCGACGATGTCGCTTCGCGATCCGGCCAGCACCACGGAACGATGCAGCCCCGCCTGGTCGATCTGACGCTCGATCGCCGGTCGCTCGGGGCCGTCTCCGACGAGCACGAACCTCGCTTCGGGAAGTTGCTGCGCGACGAGAGACGCGACTCGAAGGAACGACCCGTGATTCTTCTCGGGGCGGAGCGCCGCCACCAGACCGACGGTCGGCGCATCGGCTGCGATCCCCCACTCGGCCCGTCGAGACGCGCGTCCCTGGTCCGAGAAGCGAAACCGTTCGACGTCGATTCCGTTGGGCACGAGCACCACCTTCGACTCGGGAAACCGTTCCCGATCGATCAGATGCCGACGATGGTTCTCGGCGACGGCGACGAACGCGTCGGTGATCGGCGTGAGCATCCGATTCAGGCGGCCGATCCCGTCGGGCCAGCCGGTCGAATGGATCGCGCTCAGGACGACCGGCACGTTGGCGCGGCGAGCCGCCAAGCGCCCCCAGAACATCTTGTCTCCGGCACCGACCGTCACGACCGCGTCGATCTGTCGCTGCCGCATCAGCGCGGCCAACCGTTCGACGACCGGCAGATCGTACTTGCCGCGAATCACCTGCGATTCGAGCGGCACTTCGTTCGCCATCATCTCGCCGAGCGGCCCCGGTTCCTTCAGGCAGCAGATCGACGGCGCGAATCGCGTGCGATCGAGCCCTCGAACCAACTGGACCAACAGCGTCTCGGCACCTCCGACCGGCATGCTCGTGATCACGAACATCACGTTCAGCGGGGCGCGGTCGGTGCGCGGACGGAGCGATCGGAATCGGTGCGACATCGAATCGGGACTCCGGTACGAGAGCAATCGACTCAGCGCGATGCGATCGGCCTGGCGGCCGGTCGTGCTTGCGCGACGAGCGGAACGAGCAGCCCTTCGGGAAGACGACTCGTCTCGGGAGCGAACGGAGGGCGGCGGCGATGTCGAGGATCGTCGGTCAGGTGATTTCTCAGCCGAGCCAGCGACGGGTCGCCATGAATGCGACGCAGATGGAACGGATCGTCCCCCGTCCGATTCAGCTCGCCGTACGCGCTCGCCACGCTCCGCAGACCGGCCTGCCTGGCGATCTCGAACGCCAGCGGATGCAGGTGCCGAGGCTGTCCGTACGGAAACGCGAAGTCGACGATCGGCTCGTCGAGCAGCCTCGCGAGATCGCCGGTCGCCGTCACCAGTTCGTCGATCAGCACCTGCGGATCGACGACTCGCCCCAGATCGGCATGCGTTCGCGTGTGCCCTCCGAACGAAAGGGTCGAGCCCTTCCAGCGGTTCAAGGTCGACAGGTCATCCGGCGGCAGATCGAGGCCGAGCGCGACGTCACGCGGAAATCCGACTCGGCCGCCGACGAATCCGGTCGAGACGTAGTAGGTGATCGGAATGCGACGATCGAGCAGCCAGGGGAGCGCCCAGTCGGCGTTCTCGCGGTACCCGTCGTCGAACGTCAGGACGACGCTCGGTCGATCGTGCCCATGGACGATCCGCCGCTGCGCCTCGGCGATCGACACCAGGTCGAAGTGCCGCTCGATCCACAGGACCTGGCGTCGAAAGGTCTCACGGTCGATCGACCAGGGAGTCGGATGCGTGTCGGCGACGCGGTGATAGAAGAGTGCGGCGACCGGAGCCGTCCGGCGACGGGCATCGCGCGCCGCCGCGAATCGTCGCAAGGGCCAGGTCAGGCCGACATAGGCATCGGTCAGCATTGATCGGAGCGGATTCATCGGCGGTACCGATTGTCGCGGACGTCGGACGCGGCGCGCGATCCGATCGCCGCACCGCTCTACGAATGCCCCAACCATGCGTCGCAAATCGGTTCGCGGCGGATTCTTCGCTCGATCCGTCGCCGGCAATCGCGGCGACCGTCCCCGCGGCTCAGAGATCCTCAGGACGGCCGGCGAACGCCCTTCGCGGAACGGATCTTCCTTCCCCGCCGCGGCGCTCGCGCCGAGCGATGCGACATAGGTTTCGGGAGCGGTCGACGCGATCGGCGAACGGCCGCTACGACCCGCATGACGTTTCCCTTCAATCTCGGTCGAGGAATCGCTGCCGATGTCCGCCCCTGCCGTCGCTCCCCCCACTCCCTCGTCGGATCGCGCAGCGTGCTCCCTTGCGGAAGTGCCTCGCATCGAACTGTTCGGCATCCGGTTCGACCCGTTGCGGATGTCCCAGGTGGTCGACCGGCTGTTCGATTGGATCGAGCATCCCGGCACTTCGACTCGCTATGTCGTGACACCCAACGTCGACCATGCCGTGCTGTATCAGGAGCGAGCCGATCTGCGTCAGGCGTATGCGACCGCCTCGTTGGTCGTCGCCGACGGCCGGCCGGTCGTCGCTGCCTCGCGTTGGTTGCGCCGCCCGCTTCCCGAAACGGTGGCGGGATCCGATCTCGTTCCGGCGCTCTTCGATCGGTCGCTGGCGAGCGGTCGCCCGCTGAGGATCTTCCTGCTCGGAGCGGGACCCGGAGTCGCCGACCGCGCCGCGCTCCGGATCGCCGAACGTTGGCCGACCGTAACGACCGTCGGAACCGCCTCGCCCGACGTCGGTTTCGAGAAGCGGCCCGAGGTCGAGGCGGACCTGCTCGCCCGAGTCGCCGCCGCTCGACCCGATCTGCTCGTCGTCGGTCTCGGAGCTCCGAAGCAGGAACTGTGGGTCGCGCGACATCGGGAGCGAATCGCTGCGCCGGTCTCGTTGTGCGTCGGCGCGACGATCGACTTTCTGGCCGGCGAACGGCATCGCGCTCCGGTCTGGCTGCGCCGTTTGAGCCTCGAGTGGCTCCACCGTATGTTGGAAGAGCCGAAGCGACTCGTCCCGCGCTATGCCCGCGACGCCCGGATCTTTCCGCAGCTGATCCTCCGTCAGGCTTGGCGCTCGTACGTCACCCCGGCGTCCGCCGACCGCCGCGCCGATCGCGGTATCGCGGAGTAGCCTCGGCCGACGAGTCCCGTTTCCGTTCGACAAGGAAGTCTCCGCCGTGCTCGAAATCGAAATGAAGTTCGCCGTCGTCGATCCGGCGGAGCTCGAAACGAGACTCGCGCAGTTCGGCTTCGTTCCCCAACGAGTGCTGCGGCAGGCCGATCACTACTTCAATCATCCGCAGCGCGATTTCGCCGTGACCGACGAGGCGTTTCGGTTGCGAGTCGTCGGCGACGAAGCGGAGTTCACCTACAAGGGGCCGCGCCTGGATCGAGTCGCCAAGACCCGGCTCGAAATCGAGCTCCCTCTCGCTTCCACCGGTCGGCATGAAGCGGATGCGAAGCGGATGATCGAAGCGCTCGGCTTCCGCCCGGTCGCGTCGGTCGTCAAGCAGCGCCGCCAAGGGATCGTGGAGCATCAGGGGAGTCGGATCACGGTCGCTCGCGATTCGCTGGAGCGGCTCGGTGAGTTCGTCGAACTGGAGCTGGTCGTCGAACCCGAACGGCGCGAATCGGCGAAGCAGGAGGTGCTCGCCTGGGCCGAGCGTCTGGGGCTCGCCGATCCGATCGACTGGAGCTACCTGGAGCTGGTGCTCGGTCGGCGCCGCGGTGTGCCCGCTCGGTAGGCTCGCGAATCGCTCGGGAGCCGGCTCCGAAATCGGGAAACGCTGTCATCGTCATCGACGAACGACGTTGGTGTCGGACGAGACGACGGAGTGAGTCACCGACCGAAAGCCCCGTCAGGAGCAGAGACCATGCGACGCCATTTCGTCCGAACGCTGACCTTCAGCCCAGTCGTGCTTGCGATCGTGTTCGCTTCGATGTCCGCCATCGGTCAGGAAGCGACGCCGCGCGATCGCGCGGAGCCGTCGGGGAATCGGCGACCGTCCGACGGCATTCCGTTCGGCGCGGGTTTGTTGAGGCCTCAGGATCGAGCCGTCTTGCTGCAGCGATTCGATACCGACGGCAACGGCATGCTCGATCCCGAGGAACGTCAGGAGATGGCTCGCGTTCTCGGAACCCAAGGATTCGATCGCGAAGCGCTGATGAAGCGATTCGATGCCGACGGCGACGGTCAGTTGAGCGACGCCGAACGTCGTGCCGTCGCTCAGGCGATTCGGCGGCGCGCCGCCGACGGTGCGACTCCGCCACGAGGAGGCGGTCGAGGGGCCGGGAGAGGGCCCGATGGTCCGCAGATCTCCGAGATCGTCGACACCTCGAGTCTGGTCGCACGATTCGATGCGAACGGCGACGGACGCCTGGATGCCGAAGAGCGAGCTCAGATCCGTCGCGTGCTCGACCGTCGCGACCGACGCTAGCCATGCCGCCCGATCGGTTCGGCGGACGTTGCGGACCGAGTCGCCCTCGATGCGACCGGGCGATTCCGCCGTGCCGATCGACCGCTTTCGTCGCTTGCCGCCGATTTCTACAGTGATCGGATGGCTCCTGTCGGCGATGATCTTCCCGCTACGAATCCTCCGTCGGTCGACCCTCCGCGACGCAACTTTCCGTTGCTCGTCGCCTTCCAGGTGATGCTGCGCGTCGGCTGGATCTTCAAGACCGAGAGCGTGGTGATGCCGGCGGTGCTCGACAGCATCGGCGCCGCCGCCTGGGTGCGGGCGCTGCTGCCGACGCTGAACCGATTCGGGCAGACTGTTCCGCCGATGCTCCAGGCAAGACGGCTCGAACGTCGACCGCTCAAGAAGATTCCGCTCGCGTTCTGGACCGTCCTGATGGGCGTTCCGTTCCTGGGGCTCGCGGCGATCTGGCCGCTGCGCGGAGAGTCCGACGGATCGTTCTTGTTTCCGCTGCTCTTTCTGATCGCCTATGCCCTGTTCTTCGCCGCGACCGGCATCAATCAGGTCGGCTATGCGACGCTGCAGGGAAAGCTGATTCCGCCTTATCGCCGCGGCCGGCTGATGAGCGTCGCGAACTCGACCGGAGTCGTCGTTGCGGTGTCGTGTGCGGCGCTGCTGATGCCGATCTGGATGCGTGCGGGGGCCGAACGCTTCGAGTCGCTCTTCCTGTTCACCGGTTGTTGTTTCGTCGGGTGCGGACTGATCGTTCTCGCGGTGCGCGAGCGGCCTTCGATCGTGACCGCGCGGTCGCCGGTCGACGACGCACGCCCGGCGACCGCGGTCCGGACGCGATGGTGGACGATCCTGCGCGACGATCCGCGGATGCGTCAGGCCTTTTGGGTCGGGTGCGCCTCGGGGTGCTCGTTGCTGCTCTTTCCGCATTACCAGCCGCTGGCACGACATCGCCTGGGGCTCGGGTTCGATCAGCTGGTCTTCTGGGTCATCGTTCAGAACGTCGGCGCCGCCTGTTTCGGTGCGCCGTTCGGATGGCTCGCCGATCGGCGCGGCAATCGATCCGTGATCCGTTGGGCGACCGGACTGATCTGCCTGGGACCGCTCCTCGCACTGGCCGCGGTCGCGTGGTCGGCCGGCCGCTCGCTGTTGCCGGTCGCCTTCTTCTTTCTCGGACTGACTCCCGTCCTGATCAAGCTGATGAGCAACTACGTGCTGGAGCTGACCGACGAGACGCGGCATCCGTCCTATCTGGCGACGCTCGGGTTGGCGCTCGGACTGCCGGCGATGATCGGTTCGCCGCTGGTGGGGATCGCCATCGATCGATGGGGCTTCGAGCCGGCGTTCGTGCTCGTGGCGGCGGTGATGTCGCTCGGCTGGTTCGGTTCCTGGGGGCTCGCCGAACCTCGTTCCACCGAACCGACCGTTGCCGCCGAACAAGACGGTGCCGCGTAACAAGACGGTGCCGCGTAACAAGACGGTGCCGCCGAAGAGGGGGCGAGTGCCCCGAGTGACGACGGATTCGGGGTGAACCGATCGTCGAGGCCTGTGGCCGAGGTTGACCCGGGCAGCGCGAACGACAACCATCAGGACGTTCGGTCGACCGACGATCGAACGCCGCTCGAATGCCCTTTGTGGAGAACGTATCGCCATGTTGAACAAGGGACTGGGGGCCTTGGCCCTGGTGACGCTCGTCACCCTGTCGATCGCTGCGGTCGAGATCAAGCTCGACGGCGTGAAGTGTCTGATGAATCCGAATGCCGCCGTCAAGGAAGCGACCGGAGTCGCCTATCGTGACGGCAAGGTCTTCTTCTGCTGCGGCAACTGCGCAGCGAAGTTCAAGGAAGACCCGGCGGCCGTCGCGCCGAAGGCCAACCATCAGTTGGTGCAGACCGGCCAGTACGAGCAGCTCCACTGCCCGCTCTCGGGCGGCGACCTCAACCCCGAGAAGACGGTCAAGGTCGGTGAGGTCGAAGTGAAGTTCTGCTGCGGCAATTGCCAGTCGAAGGTCGCCGAGGCGGAAGGGGACGCGCAGCTGCAGCTCGTCTTCGCCAACGAAGCGTTCGACAAGGGCTTCGCCGTCGTCAAGAAGGACGAGGACAAGTAAGTCCGACGGCCCGAGTCGGTACACGTTCGATGAGCCGTGTCGGACCGTCCGGTCCGATGCGGCTCGTTTCGTTTCGTCCCCGACGGCAACCAAGGACGCCCGTCGAATCACCGTTCGACGACGATCGGACACCACGTCGTCAGAAGCTCTCGTCTTCCGGTTCGCCGACGGAGCGAGTCAGTTCGGCCAGCAGCGCCTGAAGGTCGAGCAGCTGTTGCCACTGTTCGACGTCCAGCTGCACCTGCTGCGACTTGCGATCGACCTTGACGGTCGACGTCAGTCGTCGGATGCGCCCTTGGACGAACTCCAGCAACTCGCAAAGCTGTGCGCTCTGTCCGGGACTCATTCGCTCCGGCACCTTCGGCACGTCGACTTCGCGGAGCTTGGACGAGAGCTGCGGATCGTCGAGCCACTCCTTGAGCATCTCGAAGTCCTGGCTCGATCCTCCCGACGGGTTCGATCGCGCTCCGGAGGTCTCTCCCTTGAGCTTCGCGATCCGAGCGGCGATCTGTTCGCGCGAGCCGAACAGCAGAACGCTTCGGCCGACACCGATCATGTCGCCGAAACGCAGGATCTTGAGCTGGATGTCTTCGCCGTTGACCTTCGTCCCGTTGGTGCTCTCGAGATCGGTCAGCACCAGCTTCTCGTGATCCTCCTGGATCTTGAGATGGTAGCGGCTGACCCGCTCGTCATTGAGCTGAATCGAATTCCCTTCCTCACGCCCGATCGTGATCGGCGCCATCAACTGGTCGAAGACTCGACCGCGGTCGGCGCCGTCCAGGACGCGAATGGTAAAGGGAGTCATCAGCGACGGCCCGAAGAGAAGTAGGTCGGCCGCGAAAAGGGTCGAGGCGTCTGTCCCCTGGATGGGCTAATTCTCGACCTTCCCCTTGTATCATCGTTCCTTCACCGAGGTCAAGTCAAAGTTCCCCAGCTTCGACCTCCTCTCCGGATTCCGCCCCGCACATCCGATCGTTTCGGCATCGGCCAGGTCGTCGGTTCGCGGCGACGCCGAAGGGCCAAGCCGACGCGGCCGAGCCGCGAAACAGACCGGTTGCTGGAGGCCGTTCGCTTCTCTACACTGGGCGGCTCACGGGCGCCCGTGGCGCAACTGGATAGCGCATCGGTCTTCGGAACCGAGGGTTACAGGTTCGAATCCTGTCGGGCGTACTTTCTTTCGCGTCGCCCCCCGAATCTTCTTTCGGGCGACGCTCAGCGGCTTCGCTGCTTGGCCGACACTCCTTTCGCGGATCGTTTCGGACCGCGACTCCTTTCGACTCGCCGCGTCGTCGCGCTCGCGCGAAACTCGACTGTCATCGAACGGGTAATCGCTCGTTGACGGCGTTGCCAGCCACAGCCACAGCCACAGCCACATCGCATCGGCTGTCGCACCCTTTCGCACGAGAGCTCGTCATGACGCCTCTCTTCCGACCCGTTCGACCGACCCGACGCGCGCGAACCGGATCGACGAGGCCGTTCGTGCCGACGGCGCTCCTGTCGCTCGCCTCGATCCTGTCGCTCGTCGTCTCGCCCGTGTCGGCCACCTCTTGGCAAGGGGAACGGCTCGCCGAGCTGTTCGATCGATTCGATCGGGACGGCGACGGATGCGTCGTTCCGGAAGAGCTCCCCAACACTCGCCTGTTCGCCCGACTGGATCGCAACCGCGACGGTCAGATCACGCTCGACGAAGTCCGTTCGGTTCGCGGTCCGGACGCGACGGGCATTCTCCCCCCCTCGCCGACCGAATCGACGTCGAACGATGCTGCGTCCGACGATGCGGAGCGATCCGACGGAACGCAGTCAATGGCAGCTCGGGAAGCGGACAAGGAGATTCGTCGAGGTCCGCGCCGGTCGAGTCCGGTCGAGCGCGGCATCGGGGGCTTCGTTCCCGACGTCGAGCTGACGGACGTTCGAGGGGAACGGCACTCGCTGGCCGAGGTGGCCCGAGACAAGGTGTTGGTCGTCGCTGCCACGAGCACCAGTTGCCCGCTGAGTCTGAAGTTCGCGCCGATCCTGGCCGAGACCGCTCGCGAGTTCGCCCCTCGACAAGTCGCGTTCGTGATCGTCGATTCGGTGGCGACCGACGAGACTTCCGAACTGCATAGACTGCAGCAGGACTTCGATCGCTCGGCGATCTGCGTGGCTGATCCGACCGGATCGATCGCTCGGGCCCTGGGGCTGACCACGACGACCGACACGCTGGTGGCCGATCGACATCGGACGGTGATCTTTCGCGGAGCGGTCGATGACCGATTCGGTTTCGGTTACGCCAATCCCGACGCGAAACGTCACTATCTCCGCGAGGCGATCGAAGCGGCGATCGAGGGGAATTCGCCGGCCGTCGTCGCGACCGACGCGCCGGGCTGCCTGCTCGATCTTCCGGCCGATGCGGCCGAGATCCGCACCTCGGAGGTGACCTACCACGGCGCGATCTCGCGGCTGGTCGCGGCCCACTGTGTCGAGTGTCATCGTCAGGGCGGAGTCGCTCCGTTCGCACTCGATTCGTATGAGGCGGTCGTGTCGCACGGCGCGATGATCCGCGAAACGGTCGAGCGAGGCGTGATGCCTCCCTGGTTTGCCGTCGAGTCGGTGCCGGGCCCGAGCCCCTGGGCGAACGACCGCTCGCTCCCCGAAGCCGATCGGCAGCTCCTGCTCGAGTGGCTCGCGTCGGACCGGCCGCTCGGCGATCCCGCCGATGCCGCTCCGCCGCGCGTCTTTCACGACGGTTGGGCGATCGGA
>CAZZBI010000058.1:10212-20542 GCA_964652385.1 uncultured Pirellulaceae bacterium
ATGCCGTACCGCAATGTCGTCGTCGAGACCGAGCTTCCGGAAGATCGGTGGGTGAGCGCGATCGAGGTCCGTCCGGGCAACCCGGCGGTCGTCCATCACGTCATCGTGTCGGTCATTCCTCCGGGAGCCGACGATCAGGCGGATGACGGTGTCGTCGAACGGCAAGGGTTCTGGGGGATCTATGTCCCCGGCAACGCCTCGTTGGTCTACCCGTCCGGCTACGCGAAGCGTCTGCCGAAGGGAGCGCGACTCCGGTTTCAGATGCACTACACCCCCAACGGACGCGCGACCGAAGACCTCACGCGGATCGGCGTCGTCTTTGCCGCTGCCCCTCCGGAACATGAGGTGCGCGTGCATGGTCTGGCGAACGTGCGGTTCCGAATTCCGCCTCACGCCGCCGATCATCACGAACAGGCCGAGATCGTTCTCCCGCAGGATGTCGACGTGCTCGCTTTTCTGCCGCACCTGCATCTGCGCGGCAAGAGTGCCCGCTACAGCGTGACGAGCGCCGACGGCGAGCGGACGCTGCTCGATGTGCCGCATTACGACTTCAACTGGCAACTGCTCTATCGCTACGCGGAACCGGTCCGATTGAAGCGCGGGGACCGACTGACGTTCGACGTGGTGTTCGACAACAGCGCGGGGAATCCGGCGAATCCGAACCCCGACGAGACGGTCCGCTGGGGACCGCAGACCGACGACGAGATGCTGCTGGGTTACGTCGAGTACGTCGTTCCCGGCGTCGAGCCGGGCGAAGTCGCTCCGCGTCTTCCGCGGCTCTCCGGGCGCCTCCGCGATCGGCTGGCGGAGGCCGGCGGCAGCGGCGGTAACGCCGGAGCCTCCGGCGTTGCGGACTCGGCAGAGAACGCCGGCGATGATGCAAAGGACTCGACCGCGCTCTCGACCGCACGACGGATCGGTTTCGATCGTCTGGATGTCGATCGGGACGGGCGCGTGACGTGGGAAGAGGTCCGCACGGCGTTCCCCGAACGCGGCGCCGGTCTGAAGAGTCTCTTCGATCGCCTGGACACCGACGGCGACGGGGCGCTCGATCGGACCGAAGCGGGACGACTGGGCGGGGGCTGAGTCGCTCGGGCGAGGTCCGACGCCACCGTGCGACCGCCGACTCCCCGTCAGCGCTCGGAGGAAGCGGTCGCTTCCGGCAGATCGTCGGGAGGGGACGCGGAGGAAGTTTCGAGCTTCAGACGCTCCCAGAGTTTCGTGCCGACGTTTTCGATCTCGCCGCCGGTCGCCAGGAAGAAGCGATCCCCTTCGACGCGCGAATCGATGTTGGTCGCGGGATTGCCGTCGCCGGTGAACTGCGCTCCGGTGATGCCGTTCCACTCCCCATCCGCATCGCGGAACCAACCGTTGCCGAAGAGCGCCGAACGGGTCAGCTTCGTCGACTCGCGATTGCGCTTGAAGTCCTCGATGAACGAGTAGCAGCCGTCGAGCGGCTTGCCGCCGGTCCGCGTGGCGAACGTGATCAGATGGCGCCAAGCCGACCGTTCGGGATCGAAGAACCACCCTTCGTATTCGGTCCAGACGCCGTCGATGCGCGATCGGACCATGAACCGATACGTCTGGTCGTTCTTCCAGTCGAAGTCCAGGAACGACTGGCCACCGGTCCCTTCACCGCCGAAGCGTCCGACGCGGACCCCTTCTCCCTGATGGATCAGCTTGACGCGATCGGCCGGATCGACGGCGTTCGGATCATCCCCCTGCCCCGGATCCCAGACGCTGAAGATCAGGACCTTGCGTCCGCGATCGAGTTCCTGCATCCCGAAGTAGCCGGCGTTCCAGCCGCAAACCATGAAGAAGGTCCCCGGAGCACTGCTGCGCACCGTCACCTCGTTGTAGAACGCCTCTCCCGAGCCGGTCCGATAGCCGAAGTGAACCGAGCGACAGGCGATGCCGAAGAGCTTCTCGTCGGCACTCAGTCGCGGAGCGAAGGCGACCAGAAGCAGGAGGCAGGCAAGAGCCGGCCGCATCAGGTGCGCGGCACGGCCTGTTCGGACGGATCGATCGACGACCATGAATCGGCCTCGGCGCAGTTCGGCAGGATCGAAGCAACGGACTCGGAGGCCGCGACCGCTCGTCGCGAACTCCCGATCGCATTCTAATCGAGATGGTCGCGCCGCAGCGGAGCGCTCGGAGCGATACCGATCGCCTCACTCCGTCGAGCCGAATGATGCACCAGTTGCTGATCTACGACGTCGTCGAGAATTACGTGGCGCGACGAGCGCCGTATCGCGACGAGCACCTTGCCCTGGCTCGCGCCAGTCAGGCGCGCGGCGAACTGGTGCTCGGCGGCGCGCTGGACGATCCGGTCGATCAGGCGGTACTCGTCTTTCGCGGCGACACGCCCGCCGCGGCGAAGCGCTTCGTCGAGCTGGATCCGTACGTCAGGCACGGCTTGGTGACCGCGTGGCGCATTCGTCCCTGGAAGACGGTCATCGGCGCCGAGACATGAAGCGTCTGCGCCGATGACGTTCGGTTCCGACCGATGCGCAGGCCGGAGCTCACCGCAAGCGGTCGATCGAATCGCGATCAGCGGGAGCGTCGACGGCGTCGGCGCTGCCCCGACCCCGACTCGTTCCCCGCGACCGCCGCCGGTTCGCGAGTCCGCGCCGGCTCGTTCCCCACACGTCGTTCCCCTTGGGGGCGACGGGCTCCCTGCGAACGCGAGGTCGCATCGGAGCGAATCGGCCGCTCGTCGGCTCGATGTGCGGCACCGCCGCTCGGGCTCGACTTGGTTCCGCCCGCTCGGCCGCTGCCGGAACGCTCCGACGAACCGGTCGACGCCTCGTCGAAGACACCGGCTCCGAACGGAGCTGCGGGACGCTTGGGCTGCCCGACGACGACGCGCTTGACCGCCCGATTCGGCGCCGAAGCGGCCTGGGCCGAGTTCGGTCCCCCCGATTCGTTGCCGCCTCGGTCCTCCGCGCGGCGCCCTTCGATCGCCTGAGGCCGAGGGGCGCGCGACGGACGATCGGCAGTCGGGCGAGCCGGACCGCGGCGCCGCGAATCGTTGCGACCTCCGCCGCCGCTCCCCGACCGCGAACCGCCGGAGCGGCTGCTGGCGGGGGGCGAACCGAACGCGACCTGCATCGGATGCTTGGTCAGCTGTTCGATCTCGCGCAGCAACGGGAACTCGGCATCGTCGCAGAGCGCCACGGCGATCCCCGACGCACCGGCTCGCGCCGTGCGACCGATCCGGTGCACGTACGTCTCGGGCTCGACCGGCAGATCGAAGTTGTAGACGTGCGTGACGTCGTCGACGTCGATGCCGCGAGCGGCCAGGTCGGTCGCGACCAGGATCGGCGGACGCCTCGAGCGGAACGCTCCGAGCACGCGCTCGCGCGCCCCTTGGCTCTTGTCGCCGTGCATCGCCTCGGCCGGGAGCCCCGCCTTGGTCAGGAACTTCGCCAAGCGATCGGCGCCGTGCTTGGTCCGCGTGAAGACGATCGTCCGACCGCCGCCGGTCTCGTGCAGCAGATCGGCCAGATGCCCCGACTTCTCGGCCTTCGGCACGAAGCGGACGAACTGCTCGATCCGTTCGACGGTCGGCTTCTCGGCGGCGATCCGAACCTTGATCGGTTCGTGCAGCAGCGAGTCGGCAAGCTCCGCGATCGGCCCCGGCATCGTTGCCGAGAACATCAGCGTCTGGCGACGCTTCGGGAGCTTCGAGATGATCGTCCGCAGCGCGGGCATGAAGCCCATGTCGAGCATCCGATCCGCTTCGTCCAGCACGAACATCTCGACGTCGGCCAACGAGATGTAGCCCTGCTGCATCAGGTCGATCAGACGCCCCGGAGTCGCGACGAGGATGTCGACGCCGTCCCGCAACGCTCGAATCTGAGGATGGAAGCCGACTCCGCCGTACACCGTCGTGCTCCGGAGCGGAACGCGGACGCCGTAGCGCGACAGACTCTCGCCGATCTGAGCGGCGAGCTCGCGCGTCGGAGCCAGCACGAGCCCGCGCACCGTGCGGCGGCGCCGCTGAGGGGCGTCGGTATCGGGAGCGAGCAGCTGCAGGAGCGGGAGCGAAAAGGCGGCCGTCTTTCCGGTGCCGGTCTGAGCACAACCGAGCAGGTCGTGGCCTTCGAGCAGAGGCGGGATCGCAGCGGCTTGGATAGGAGTCGGAGTCCGATAACCTTCGGACTCGAGAGCATGAAGCAGCGGCCGGCTGAGGCCGAGAGAAGCGAACGACATTCGTGGTCTCGAAAGTGCGATTTCAGGACCGAATGTCACGGTGGGCGACGCGAGAGACGCGTGGCGCGAACCGAAGAGAGAACTTTCGGGCCTGGCGATCCATCCGACGGGCCGAAAGGTCTCCGAGAGGATCCATGTCCCGGCATCCTAGCATGTTCACCGCGTCCCCGATAGGGAAATCGTGGGGTGCGAGTCGTGGTCGATCGGTCGAGCGGGAACGAAAAAAGGCGGAATCGCCGGGATTCCGCCTCGTTTCGAGCCCTCGATGATGCCGGAAGGTCGCGGCCGATAAGAGCTCCTCGCCGGCGCGACTCCTTGAGTCTCGGGGCGCCGTCGCCCCAGTCGGTGCACTCCCGACCGCTCAGCGCCGCGCAAGCAGATCGCGGATCTCGGTCAGCAGCTTCACGTCCGCAGGCGGTTCGGCCGGAGCGGCCGGAGCCGCCGCTTCCTTTCGCTTGAGCGAGTTGATTCCCTTGACCACCAGGAAGACGGCAAATCCCTGGATCAGCAGCGTGATGATCGCGTTGATGAACAGGCCGTACCGCAGCACCGTCGCCGGCATGTCCTTCGTCACTTCCAGGCCGGTGATCGGATGAGGCGTTCCGGCAGTGACCGCCGGAGCGATTTCGTGCCCCATCGACGAGAAGTCGATGCCGCCGAGCACGTAACCGAGCGGAGGCATCATGATGTCGTCGACCAGCGACTTGACGACGACGCCGAAGGCGGCTCCGACGATGATGCCGACCGCCATGTCGATGGCGTTCCCCTTGACGATGAATGTCCGAAACTCCTTGAGGATTCCCATGCTGCACTCCCGTTCGCGATGACCTGACCGATTGACTGAAGTCGGCATGCCAGACGCGCCCCGTGCCGACGCACGGCGGGATTCTGCGCGAAATCGCGAAGCGGGGTCAATCTCGAACGTTGCGGCAAACCGATCGAATCAGCCGACGCTGCCGATCGGCTCGGCGACTCGCTCGCCCGAAACCGACCCATCGCGTCCTCGATTCGCGTTGGTCAAGCGATAGGCGGCCGGCACGAAAAGCAGTGCCAGGAACGTCGCGCCTCCGACCCCGCCCGAGATCGCGACGGCCAGCGGAGGCCAGAAGCCGCCGCCGGCCAACACCAGCGGGATGAAGCCGGCGACCGTCGTCAGCGTCGTCGACAGGACATGCCGCGACGCGCCGAGCACGACTCGGACCATCGCCCGGATGTCGCCGCGAGCCGCGTCGGGGTCTTCCTCGAAGCCGGCCAGAATGACGATCGAGTCGTTGATCGCCACGCCGACGAGTCCCATCGAGCCGACGATCGACATGAAGCCGAACGGAAATCCGAAGAGCCAGAGCGATCCGAGACCGACGCCGAGCGACATCGCGCCGACCACGCCGATCAACGCCGCGTTCCGGTAGCTGCGGAAACTGAGCACGAGCGAGGCGACCATCAGCACGCCGAGCACGCCGACGTTCGCCATCAGGTTGCCGACTGCCTGATCCCGTTCCGCCGCCTCACCGCCGTAGGAGAGTTCGCAACCGCCGGGAAGTCGGATCCCCTTCGCCTCGAACCGCCGCCGAAACTCCTCGAGCACGGTCGCCGGAAGGACGCCGGCTCGCAGATACGCCTTGACCTCATTCAGTCGCCGACCGTCGTAATGATTGATTGCCGCGAGGTCCGAGGTCAGCCGCGGAGTCGCGACACGGGTCAGCGGAATGCCGGGAAAGTCGGAGGTCGCTTCGGCGCCGGGGGGGCGAGCGGCGACGAACTCGAGATCGCCGACTCCGTCGAAGTCGCTTCGCGAACCGCGAGCGACGCGGACGAGCACCGGAATCTCCTCGGTCCCCTCGAGGATCGTCCCGCTCGGCACGCCGTCCAACCCGGCTCGCAACTGCGACGCGATCCCGCCGTGATCCAACTCCAGCCGTCGCAACTGCTCCTCGTCGATCGAGAGCGCCAGTTTCGCCTGCACCTCGGACAGCTCCGCCGCCGTATGGATCACGTCGGGGATCTCGGCCAGGATCGCTCGCAGGTCCTCGCCGACCTCGCGCAATTGTTCGAGGTCCTGTCCGAACAGTCGCAGCTCGACCGGCGCATCGAACGCCGGGCCCTGTTCGAGTTGCCGGACGAGGATCCTCGCCTCGGGATATTCCCGATCGAACTCGTCCTGCAGTCGGCGGATCAGGACGCGGACGTCGTCGGCCGAATCGAGCTGCACCAACGCCTGGGCGTAGTTCGGAGTCGCCTTTCGACGAGGAATCAGGTTGTAGTAGAAGGTCGGCGCCGACTCGCCGAGGAACCAGTGAGCCGCGGTGATGCGAGGTTCCGATACCAACCGCTGACGCATCGCCAACGCGAACTCGGTGGTCCTTTCGAGCGACGAGCCGGTCGGCAATTCGATCTCGATCGCGATCTGATCCCGATCGGCCGGCGGAAAGAACTGTTCTTCGAGGTCGGCCGCCGCGATGAAGCCGAGGAGCGGCAGGGCGAGCCCTGCCGCGACGCCGATCCAGGGGCGATGCAACAGACCCAGCAGCAGCCGCTCGAACCGTCGCGCCAGCCACGGGAGTTCGATCCCGTCGAACTTCATGCGACTCGGTTGCCCCTTGGCCTGGCGCTCGATCGATCGTCGCGAGAGCAGCACGGTCACGACCGGGATGATCGTCAGCGAAAGACCGAGCGACGCGAAGATCGCGAGCATCACGCTGATGGCGATCGAACCGACGAACTCGCCGGCCGGTCCCGGCATCAGCGCGATCGGAGCGAAGGCGAGCGCCGTGGTGACGGTCGAGCCGGCGAGCGGCAGCGCCAGATGCTTCAGACTCGAACCGATCGCGTCCGATGCCGACTCTCCCTCGCGCAGCCGCGTCGTGACCGAGTCGACCATGATGATCGCATTGTCGATCAACAACCCGAGCGCGATGATCAGGCCGGTGATCGACATCTGATGGATCGGAATGCCCATCGCTCGCAGACCGGCGATCACGATCAGCGCCGACAGGGGCAATGCCAGGCTGACTACCAGCGCGCTCCGCAGGCCCATCATCAGCAGCACCACGACGAAGACCGCCGCCGCTCCGGTGACCAGATTCGACACGACCTGGTTCATCCGGTCCGAGACGTAGCGGTTCTGATCGTAGAGCCAGCTGACCTCCAGCCCCGTGCCGAGATCCCCCCGGAAGCGATCGATCGCCGCGGCGACCTGTGCCTGCCAGCGGTCGATGCGCACATCCGAGCGAGCCATGACGCCGAGCACGATCGACGGGCGCCCGTCGACCAGCGCGAGGGTCGACGCCGGGTCGGTGATCCCCTTCTCGATCGTCGCCAGATCGCCCAGCGGCACGAAATCCCCTTCGCTCGTATGCCGAATCGGGATCTCGCTCAGCCGCTGCAGCGTGTCGATTTCCTCGTCGACCTGCAGGATCACCGACGAGCGGTCGTTGCGGATCCGTCCCGCCGCATTCTTGGCGTCGCTTGCGGCGACCTGCGACGCGACTTCGGCGACCGTCAGCCCCATCGCCGCCGTCCGATGCGGGTCGACGTCGACATGGATCGATTCTTCGGGATCGCCGAACCGATCGACGTTCTCGGTCCCCGGCACCCCCTTGATCACTTCCTCGAGCTGCTTCGCCTGGCGGCGCAGAACGGTCAGACTCGGCGGCGAATCGCTCTTCCAGGTCACCGCGATCAGCGTCGCGTACGCCTTGATGTCCAACTGGTCGAAGACCGGGTCGCTGCACCCTTCCGGAAGTTCCGGTCGGACGTCGTCGATCTTGTCGCGCACCCGCGACCAGATCGGACCCGGCTCGGTCACCGAGTCGAGCAGTTCGATCGCCATCAGCGAAACGCCGGTCCGACTGAACGACCGCAACTGCTTGATCTCGTCCACCTCGCGCAGCGAATCCTCGAGCTTCTCGGTCACGAGCGCTTCGATCCGCTCCGCATCCGCTCCGGGAAAGTACGTGTAGACGTTGGCGGCTCGCTCGCGCATCAACGGATCCTCCATGCGAGGCAGAACCGCGTACGACGATCCGCCCGCCACGGCGATCAGCCCGAGTGCGAGGAGCAGGAAGCGCGGATTGGCCAGGAACCAGCGAGCGACGGTCGACATCGAAAGGAGTTCCGTCACGAAGGGCGAGACAAGGGGCGTACCGAGACAGAGGCCGAGCACGATCCGGCGGTCGAGCACGATCCGGCGGTCGCGCGCGCCCGATTTCCGCTCGGCCGAACGCCGGGACCGCCGTCACCCGTTCGCCGCAGCGCATCGACTCCCGCTCCCACCCACTCGTCCCCCGCGACCGGCAGCGGGGAGCCGCCCGAGACGGGCTCGGCCGTCGCGGTCGTCTCCGCGACCGGCTCGATCCGCTGTCCCGGCACCACGCGATGCGGACCGTCGACGATCAGCGGCGTCCCGTCGTCGATCGGTCCCCGCACGAAGGCCCGATCGTCGTCCGCATGCAGCAGTTCCACTTCGACCCGCGCCACCCGGTGCTGGCCGTCGGCGGTCTTTTCGGTGACGAACAGGGACCAGAGGCCGCGCGGACCGCGCGTCATCGCCGAGAGCGGAACCCAAAACCCCTCGCGCGCGACCGGCAGTTCGATCGTCAGTCGAGCCAATTCCGAAAGAGGCGGCTCGACCGCGTCGGTCCCCTCCGACCGCAACGCCAGCAGCACGGTCTGAGTTCGAGTCTGCGGATCGAGTCGCGGGAGTCGTTGGAGGACCTGAGCCGCATGATCGCGGCCGGCGATCGTCAGCCGGCAGTCGATTCCGTCCGGCAGTTCCGCCGCGATCTCCGGCGGCACCCCGAGGCGGACCTCCAAGCGGTCGGTCTCGGCGATCTCCAGCACCGGGACGTCGGCCGCGACGATCGCCCCCTCGTCCGCCATCCGCCGCACGACTCGGCCGGCATACGGCGCGACCAGTCGGCAGTCTTCGATCCGCAGTTCGAGATCCTGGAGCGAGGCTTCGAGCTGAGCGACGGCGGCAGCGGCCGCATCGAGTCGCTCGGGGCGCGTTCCGGCATCGAGCTCGGAGAGCTCCTGTTCCGCCTGCAGGCGCCGGGCCCGAGCCGCTTCGTACGAGTAGCGAGTCCGATCGAGCGCCTGCTGCGGGACCGCTCCCGTTGCCCGCAGCTCCGCATCCCGCCGAAACTCGATCTCGGCCAGCGCTTCCTGAGCCTGCAGCTCGGCGACTCGCGCCCGAGCCGCTTCGACCGTCTGGACACGCGGACCGTTCTGCGCCTCGGCGAACGCCGCCTGCGCTTCCTTCAGGCGAGCCTGGATCTCGTCGCGCCGAGCCCGGAGCTTGCGGTCGTCCTGGCGAGCCAGCAGGGCTCCGGCTTCGATCCGGTCGCCGTCGTCGACGAGGACTTCGACCAGCTTGCCGGGCGACTCGAACGCCAACAGGCCGGTCCGAGCCGCGCGAACGGTGCCGGTGTATGCCTGATGCCGCGTGTAGCCGGTCTCGCGCCGCAGCGGACGGACCAGAGCGACCAACGGGCGGTTGCCGGACTGCTCCTGCGCGGCCGTGTTCCCCTGCGGCAGGAGCCCGAAAGCTCGCGCCGGACCGAGGATCAGCAGTGCCGCCAGGACCAATCCGGCGAGCGACCCGCCGATCGCGACACGAGAAGTCATCAGTTGACGAAGCGTCATATTGGTTCGCAAAAAAAAGGCTCTCACGTCGAGAGCCGCGGGTTTCAGGGGGCTTCCAACCGCCGGAACTCCTCGCCGAAGACCTCCTGCCGAATCCGCTCCCGGAGCGGATCCTGTGGTTCTTCGGCCGAGAGGGGGAGCCAGCGGTAGCCGTCGAGCACCAGTTCGATGTGGCGATTCATCACCGCCAACGGATGTTCGATGCCGAGTTCGCGAAGCGACTCGGAGGTCGTCATGATCGAGAACGCTCCGAACGTCATCGCCCAGAGGCCGAAGACGAGGTCCTCGGGAGTCGTCTCGGCGGGGAGTTCCAGTTCGCCGCGCGACAGCCCGTCTCGGACCAGGCCGGCGACGATCTCGACGCATCGACTCTCGCAGGTCTTGAGCAGCGATCGCCGCTTTTCCGACGTCTTTTCCCAGATCGAATCGAGTCGCAGGACCTGTTCGAACTTGAAGTGCATCGGGAACAGAC
>CAZZBI010000059.1:0-3031 GCA_964652385.1 uncultured Pirellulaceae bacterium
CGCAAAGCGCAGGGGTCCCCCGTGCCCCCCGACCTCCCTGACCTCCGCGCCCCCCCAGCCCGAAGCGCAAAGCGCAGGGGTCCCCCGTGCCCCCCGACCTCAGCGCCCTCCGCCACCTCGGTCGCACGACGCCGAACGGACGAACCGACCGAACGCACGTCTCAGGAAACCCGAACGATGATCGAAATCGCGGCAGCAGGAGCGACGCAGCGGGTGCTGGAGGTGGTGATCCAGGCTTCGCCGACGATTCTCGTCGGCCTGATGGTCGCCGCGATCATTCGGCATCTGATGGGCCCCGAACGAACGCGTTGGCTCTTCTCGGGTCGGTACGGTCTGGGACTGCTCAAGGCGTGGCTGGTCGGCATGCTGCTGCCGGTCTGTTCGCTCGGCGTGCTGCCGGTGGTGCGCGAGATGCGACGCGCCAAGGTCAGCGCGGGATCGACGCTGACGTTCGCCCTGACCGCTCCGCTGTTCAATCCGATCTCGGTCCTCTACGGCCTGACGATGGCCGATCCGGTCGTGCTGCTCAGTTTCTGTCTGGGGTCGCTGCTGGTCGTGACGGTCCTCGGCTCGCTCTGGGAGCGACTGATGCCGGTCGCGGCGATGAGTGAACTCGATGCGGCGGCGTCAGCCGGCGAGGGGGAAACCGCGGTCGTGGGAACGGTCGAGGGGATTCCGCACGGCTGGCGACGGATTCTCGGCATGGCGGTCCTGTCGGCTCGCGAGTCGGTCGGACCGATGCTCGGCTATGCCGCAGTGACGCTGGTCGGAGTCGCGATGGCGACGGTGCTGCTGCCGCACGGCGTGCTGCAGACGCGGGCGGAACACGACGACCTCTTCGCTCCCGCCTTCATGGCGCTCGTTGCGGTCCCGCTGTATGCGGCGCCGATGACCGTCATGATGCAGTTGGCGTCGATGTTCCAGCACGGCAACTCGATCGGAGCGGCATTCAGTCTGTTGGTGCTCGGAGCGGGGCTCAATCTGGGGCTGATGATCTGGCTCCTTCGCAATCATCCGCCTGGACGGACCGCGATCTGTCTGGCGTCGCTCGTGCTGCTGACGATCGGCGTCGCGTATGCGTTCGATCGACCGCTGTACGACAGCGGCGTCGAATCGGCCGGACACACGCATGCCTTCGACGGCTACTGCAATCCGTTCGTCGAAGGGCATACCGAACCGTGGACGCAGATCGGCCGGAACCTGGCCGACTCGGTTCGCGTCGACGAGATCGTCGGCGGCATCCTGCTGGCGGTCGTGATCCTGTTCGGAACGATGCTGGCGATCTTCGATCGGCGCGGACGATTGGAACACGCCCTCTCGCGAGTCCCCGCCAAGGCGCGCAGCTCGTGGGACGTCGAACTGCCGGAGTGGGTGTTGGGGAGCGTCGCGATCGTGGGGCTGATTCTGGCGAGTCTGTTCGGCTGCTATCTGTACTACCCGCCGAAACAGACGATTCTGGCCGAGATGCGGATGGTGCATGCCGAGGTCTTCTCGGCGGCGAACTCGGGAGACTGGGATACGGCGCTCTACTGGATCCCGATCTACGACGACTGGTCCCGCAAGCTGATGGTCAGCGAGTACCTGCGAGGCAACTCGGTCAGCGAGTATCGGCGAGCCAAGTCGGAAGTGCTGCTCGAACATCTCGAGCGCCTGGAGCACGACGTCGAAGATCAGCGCGCGGCCGCCTGTCAGGCGCGAGTCCGCAAGCTGAACGCCGCGTTCCTGAGATTCCGCCGCGCGTTCGAGTAGCACGTGGCCCGAAGCGAAGCGCCAGATTCGATCAGAGCCCTACGTGGGCCCGCGTCGTCCCCGACGCGCGGCCGTGCGACATCGGTCGCTAGGAAAGTCGGGCGGTTGGATCGGTATCGTCAGCACGGTGCGTCAGCCCGGGACGAGCCGGAGCCGAACCTGTCGTCGACTCATCCAGCCCGAAGCGAAGCGCCGGGAGCAGACCCTTCGGAAAATGCTGCGACCGAGGGCGGTCGCACTACGACGAATGCTGCGACCGAGGGTGGTCGCACGACGACGAATGTTGCGACCGGGGGCGGTCGCAATACGGCCGGGCCCACGTGGCCAATAAGCCGCCACCGCCGGCCGAAGCTGGGCACTCTGTCGCCGTTTGCGGGAACTTTGAGGGCGAATGACGATTTTGCCGAAGGCAACGGTGGTGCCGGGTCGATGAGGGGAGTCGGTCGGACTCTCCTTTGACTGATGGCGGCGGCCTCATGCGCGCTCGGCGTTCCGGAATTCGACTCGGGAGTTCGACGGCAGCTCTGGTGCTCCTGGCGCTGGTCGGCTGGGCGACGGCTCAGGAAACGACGACGGAAGGGGTTCGCGGAGGGCAGGGGGCGGAACGAGTCGAGTGGTCGCGCGATCCCCGGTTCGCCGATGCGCCTCGCCTGGCCCTGGTCGAGTTCCGCGACACCCCGCTGGTCGATGCGATCCGCCTGTTCGCCGACCAGACCGGGATGAACGTGCTGGCGAGTCCCGAGGCGGCGAAGGTCAACGTCACCGCCTATCTGCGCGACGTCGCGCCGCTCGATGCGCTCGACGCGATCACCAAGGCGAACGGCCTCTTTTGGCGAGCGGACGAAGCGTCGGGGATCATCCGCGTCGCGACGACCGAGGAGTACGAGCGCGACCTGTCGAGCTTCCGTGAAGAGCGGACCGAAGTCTTCACGCTCCTGTATCCCAATCCCGTTTCGGTCGCGATGGCGATCCGCAACGTCTTCGGCAACCGCGTCAGTCTGAACTTCTCGGACAGCGATCAGATCGACATTCTCGATCTGGTGCAGCGATTCAACCGCTTCGATCTGGTCGACGGCCGGAGTCTGGGGCTCGGTATCGGCGGGCAGGGGAACGGTCAGTTCGGCGGCGGCGGGTTCGGAGGGGGCGGATTCGGCGGAGGGGGCTTCGGTCGCGGCGGGTTCGGCGGCGGAGGCTTCGGCGGAGGCGGGTTCGGGATGGGCGGCCTCGGCATGGGTGGCATGGGGTTGGGCGGTATGGGCATGGGAGGCCTCGGGATGGGAGG
>CAZZBI010000059.1:3131-6251 GCA_964652385.1 uncultured Pirellulaceae bacterium
GGGATGGGAGGGCTCGGCTTCGGCGGCGGCCTGAACAACTTCGGCGGCCTCAGCGGCCGAGGTCGCTCGCAGATGGACCCCAACAGCTACCTCCCCCCGCAACTCGAACAGCTCGATGACCTGAGTGCCGATCAGATCGCACAACTCGAGGGAATGCTGCGTCAGCAAGGGGAGATCGATCCCGAGCTGCTGTCGCAACTGCTCGAACGGCGCCAGGCGACGATCTACGTCACCGTCATCCGCCGCAACAATCAGGTGATCGTCCGGACGAGCGACGAACGGACGATGGAGCAGATCTCGCAACTGATCCGCCAGCTCGACGTCCCGACGCCGCTCGTGCTGCTGGAAGTGAAGGTGCTCCGTGTCGTGCTCGACGACGGCTTCGAATCGGCCTTCGACTATCAGTTCTCGGATGGGCACAGTGTTGCCGGAGGGTTCGGACAGCCGAACGGCAACACGGTTCTCCCGCCGGCGTCGGATGCAACCAATGACGCGGCTCAACGAGTCTTCCAGCCTTTGAATCTCGGCGGCACCGGCGTGAACTCGGGCGCCCTCGCCTTTCAGTTCGTCAACGCGAGCTTCCGGTACCGGATGCAATTGCTCGAATCGCGCAATCGCATCACCGAAGTCGCAGCACCGGTGCTGCTCACCGCGAACAACGAGGTGAGTCGCATCTTCATCGGAGAGACCGTGCCGGTAACGATTGGCTTTGAAGGAAACACAACAAACTCGAACGACGGTGGAACGACGATTGTCGCAGGAGCGACACAAACGGTGCTTCGCGATATCGGCCAGTCGCTGCTGATCACTCCGAACATCAACGCCGATCGGACCGTCACGCTCCGGATCGTGCAGGAGAACTCGCAGCGCGTCGAGGATGCGGCGTCGATTCCGATTCAGAACACCGACAACGGGGACGTGACCGAGGTGCCGATCGACATCGTTCGCCGCAACACCGTCAGCGGCACGATCGTCGCTCAGGACGGCTTAAGCGTCGCGATCGGCGGTCTGATCGAAGAAGGGGTCAACGATACGCGCAACCAGGTCCCGCTCCTGGGGCGCATTCCGGGGCTCGGGATCTTCTTCCGCAATCAGGACACCGGTCGGCGTCGGACCGAGCTGGTGATCATGGTTCGTCCGTTCGTCTTTTCGACGCCGACCGAGGCGTCGCTCGGCAGTCACGAGCTGATGTCCGAGCTGAGTCTGCATCCGCTGTCGCCGACCGGCGAAGGGATGCTCGGTACGTACGGCGCCGACGAGGTGGCTCGTCCCGATCTGCCGTGCGGTCCGCTCGACGGTCGCTTCCGCTTCCACAGTGTCGCGCCGCGAGACTACTGATCTCGCCCGACCGCGGAAGAGGACCGACACCACCGACTCGCCCGAACCACCGCTCTTGTCCGAGGATCGAACCGATGACTCGCTCGCTCCGAACTCTCCGTCGCTTCGCCCCGCTCCTGCTCGCCGGATCGCTCGTCGGCTGCACGCCGTGGGGGACCGACGACGCGCCGTCGGACCGCAGCGCCAATCTCTGGCAGCGGACCGTCGCAGGCCTGCGCGGGGACTCGAAGGACGATCTCCCCTCCGGATCCCCGCTCGGCGATCGCCCGGTGATCGGCTCGGCCAAGCGGATCGACTTCACCGGGACCGAGACGGTGCTCGGCGACCTCGGCAATCGGACCTTGCCGGGCGATGCGCTCGTGGGGCGAGTCGCGGAGCTGCTCGACGCGCAGCGGCAGCTGTCGGCCGAGGACTGGGTCGTCCGTCACGCCGACGCGGCGCGACTGTCGCTGCTCGAT
This sequence comes from uncultured Pirellulaceae bacterium, assembly GCA_964652385.1. Lineage (GTDB taxonomy): Bacteria > Planctomycetota > Planctomycetia > Pirellulales > Pirellulaceae > UBA11682. The sequence continues at coordinate 4,928 of CAZZBI010000059.1, forward strand.
CCGGGAGCCGAATCGCGCGACCTGCAGCGTTCCGCCTTCATTGCCCAAGTGCTCGATCGCCGCTTCGGCACGGGCCGGCCGCTCTGGAGCGAATGGGTCGCTTCGGTCGCGAACCGAAACGACGGCGCGCTCCGCTTCGTCACTGAACGCCGCCGCGTTCTCGGCGCGATGCAGAACGGAGATCCGTCGGTCGGGATCGGGAGCGACCTGCCGGTCATCGCTCGATCGACCGGATCGCCGATCGCGATCGTCGAAGGATGGCGAATCGTCGGCATCGCGCATCGATTGGCGGGGAGCGGCGAGCAGGCGATCGCGGCGTGGGAGCAAGGAATCGCCGGCTCGGCCGGCATCGATCCGATCGGTATGTCGGAGTTGCGTCTGCTGCAGTCGCTGGGAGCCGCGATGATCGGCGACGAGTCGCGCCGCGCGACGTACTGGATCGAATCGGTCTCGCTGCGAGGGAACGAACTCCGCCGCACGCCGGCGAACGTCGAACCGAACTACTGGCGCTCGGCGGCGATGCATCGCCCGTATCAGCTCGCGTGGCCTGACGAGCTACGCCAGCCGCTCGCCGCGTGGCTCCGCGAGCATGCCGGCTGCGGCGCGCCAGGAGGGCTCGGCTGGACTCCGGAACCGACCGAGACGCTGGTGCGGGCGGCGATCGGTCACGCATCGCTCGACCGCGATCAGGCCGACCAGGCGCTGATCGATCTGAAGGAAGCCGAGGCGAGCGGCTTGGGGAGCTGCTCGGGCTGGCTCCGCTGGGGCCAAGCGGTCGCGCTGGCACGACTGGGTCAGGCGCCGGCCGCGACGACCGTGCTCGCGACGTTGGTCGAAGGGAACGATCCGGAACTGGCGCGGTGTGCGCGCGGCACGCTCGGCGCTCAGCGTCTGGCTGCCGGCGGCACGTCGCAAGGGGTTCCGATCCTGCGCAAGGCGATCGACGAGATGCCGGGGGGGAACGAGCGTTGGACTCTCGAGCAGTCGGCCGACCTGGCGCTCGGCGAACTGATGCTCGGCGATCGACAGAGAGGACTCGATCGTCTGCGTCAGGTCCGCCAGCAACTGGCCGCGATCGGCGACCAACACGCCGTCGCCCGCAGCTGGTGGAACGAGCTGCAGTACTGGGAAGCCCAGGAAGACCGCGCGGCCGCCGACGAGGCGCGACGTCAATGGCTGATGCTGGAACGCCAAGCCCGATCGTAAGGCAATCGTAGTGCGACCGACTGTCGTAGTGCGACCGACCCCGGTCGCACCGGGTTTCGAACCGAGGCACGGAGTACCCCTGCGCTTGGCGCTTCGGGCTGTTGAGGCACGGAGTACC
>CAZZBI010000059.1:6351-8833 GCA_964652385.1 uncultured Pirellulaceae bacterium
GAGGCACGGAGTACCCCTGCGCTTGGCGCTTCGGGCTGTTGAGGCACGGAGTACCGTGGGTCCGGCCCGACATCACGGCTCCCCAAGCGCCGACCACTCGCGAGCCATTACTGCCAGCGACGGCCAGCGCGACGACGGATCGGGACTCAGCCCTCGTTCCAGCAGCGCCGCGACTCGGGCGCGGCGCTCCTCGGGGAGATCGAGCGAACTCGGATCGATCGACGGCGGATGCTCCGCCATCCAGGTCGCGAAGCGTCGACCGTTCTCGACCGCCGGCCACGGGAGTCGCCCCGAGAGCTGTTCGACCGCCACGGCTGCGACCGAGAACTGATCGGCCGCCACGCTCACCGTCGCTCCCGACAACTGCTCCGGTGCGGCGTAGCCGAGCGTTCCCCCGCGGCGCGGATCGAGCGAACCGCGGGCTCCGACCGGAGCGGCATGGCCGAGATCCAGCAGCTTCAGCCGCCGTTCGCTCGGGACCCAGAGGAGATTGCGCGGACTGACGTCCCGATGGACCCACCCCGCGCCGTGCAGCGAACCGAGAATCGCGAGCAGCTGACCGATCGCCTCGAACGTCCGTTCCCGATCCCGTTCTCCGGATGCCGCGAAGCGATCGAGCGGGATGCCGTCGAGCCAGGGGCGGATCTGCCACCATGCCCAACGTCGAGTCCGCCCCCAGGCGATCGGCTCCGGCAGATCGGGATGCCGAATCCGCGCCGCGATCCGCACCTCGATCGGCACCGTGCGCGAGAAGCGTTGCCGGAGCGACAGTCCTCGGGCACGGCGTTTCAGCAGTCGCTCGGCGCCGTCGACTCGATCGCGCACCCGCCAGCTCTCGATCCCGTCGCCGCCGCCGACCTTCTGCAGCAGATCGAATCGCTTGTCGGGATCCAGAGGGGAACGCATGGAGAAGAACCGCCGAGACGCCGGTGAGATCGTCGAGAAGCCTTCGACAGGATAAGCGACGGACGCCCCGTTCAGCTCTCCTTGCAGTCGGCGCAATGCCCCTTGAGCAGCACGTCCTCGACGGTCCCGAGGCGTTTGGGGAGCTTCACCTGGACGTCGTCGTCGGTCAGGCAGGTGATGTTGCCGCAGTCGACGCAGAGCAGATGCGGATGCGGAACCGCTTCGCCGGCGGCATCGGCCGTCGCCACGACTCGCTCGTAGCGCCAGACTCGATCGCCGAGATCCAGACGGCGGACGAGACCGGCGGAGGTGAGATCCTGCAGAGCGCGGAAGAGGGTCGAGCGATCGGTCTCGACCTGCGGCAACCCCTCGACCGCTTCCTGGTGAGTCAGCGGACGAGGCGAACGGGCGAGCAGCTCGAGCAGCTCGATGCGCGCCGAGGTCCCTCGGAGCCCCGCGTCGCGGAGCACCTGGCGCCAATCTTCGGTTCGCTGCTTTCGACGAGGCATGTGGAGAGCCGGAGCGGAAGGGGTTGCGAGTTCCGAATCAGTCTAGCCAAGTTCCGCGTCCCCTCGCAGCGCCTCGAACGGGGCAACGTCACCTCGGTGACCTCGGTGTTCTCTGTGTTGAGAAATCACCTTCAATCACCGAGTTCACCGAGAACACCGAGGAATTCCTTCGACGCGCCGCACCCACTTGACCACGGCGACCGCCCCGGATATTTTTCTGCAACTCAGTTGCATCTACAGCCGAAGAGCGGACGGAGCGGTCGGGCCCGGTCCGCGTTCGGCGCGAGTCGTCATGCCAGCCGTCGCTGCGTCGACTCGGAACTCTCGGGCCCGGAATCCTCCGCTCATGTCGACCGCTCCCGATCCCGCTTCGGCGGCTCTGCTGTCCGATCGCCGCCTGCCGGTCACCGTCCTGTCGGGCTTTCTCGGCGCCGGCAAGACGACGATGTTGCAGCATCTGCTGAACTCGCGCGAATCGCTGCGGGTGGCGGTGATCGTCAACGACATGAGCGAGATCAATATCGATGCGGCACTCGTGCGCACCGGAACGGCCGATCTCAGCCGGACCGAAGAGAAGTTGGTCGAGATGACCAACGGCTGCATCTGCTGCACGCTGCGCGAGGATCTGCTGATCGAGGTCGCGCGACTGGCCAGGGAAGGACGATTCGACTATCTGCTGATCGAGTCGACCGGGATCTCGGAACCGATGCCGGTCGCCGAGACGTTCTGGTTCGAGGACGAGCAGGGGGAGAGCCTGTCGAAGGTTGCGCGACTGGACACGATGGTGACGGTGGTCGATGCCCTGAACTTCTTCCGCGACTATGGTTCGGACCAGGAGCTGCGGGATCGGGGGATCGGCCTGGACGAAACCGACGAGCGGAACGTCGTCGATCTGCTCGTCGACCAGGTCGAGTTCGCCGACGTGATCGTGATCAACAAGTGCGATCGCGTCGACGCGACCGAGCTGGGGGAACTGGAATCGATCCTGCGGAAGCTGAACGATCGCGCGACGATCGTCCGGAGCGAGTTCGGCAAGGTCGATCCGCGGCAGGTGCTCGGCACCGGCA
>CAZZBI010000059.1:8843-20294 GCA_964652385.1 uncultured Pirellulaceae bacterium
CGGCAAGTTCGATCTCGAGGCCGCTCAGACCGCTCCCGACTGGATGCGCGAAGCTCGCGATGCCCCGCGCAGCGAGGCGGACGAGTACGGCATCTCGAGCTTCGTCTATCGGGCGCGGCGGCCGTTTCATCCGGAGCGGTTGTGGGAGCTGGTCGATTCCGACGCGCTCGACGACGTCTGTCGATCCAAGGGATACGTCTGGTTCGCCACGCGGAATGACGACGCTCTGTACTGGTCTCAGGCAGGGATCGCGATGCGAGTCGATGCGGCGGGCTGGTGGTGGGCCGCAATCGATCCGGAGCAATGGCCGGACGATGCCGAGACGATCGAGGAGATCCGCGGTCGATTCCAGGAGCCGTTCGGCGATCGGCGCCAGGAACTGGTGCTGATCGGCCAGGAGATGGATCGCGAGGCGATCACCGCGGCGTTCGACGCCTGTCTGCTGACCGACGAGGAGCTGGAAGCGGGCCCGGCGGTCTGGAGTGCCTTCAACGACCCGTTCCCGGTCGCGGAACCGGAGGCGGAAGAGGAAGAGGCATGAGCGGCACTCCAGCCCGAAGCGCCAAGCGCAGGGGTCGCCCCGTCAACGGGATCGCCGCCGACATCAGTTCGGTGCGACCGAGGGCGGTCGCACTACGGCAGACGATGCGACCGGGGTCGGTCGCACTACGCGCGGTCGCACTACGACAGAACTCGCGTCGCATGGCGAAATGGTTGCCGGGATGGCGAACGTTTGGCCACGCGCCGTCCGGCGCTGTGCGAACGAACGGGGAATCCGTCGCGCCGCGTCGAACCGGTCTCTTGACCGGTGCGTATGCGGCAATGAGAATCATCGTTGGTCGGACGCCCCTCGATTTCGAGGCGTTCATTTCGATGGAACGGTTGGCCTTCCGGGCAACCTGCTGGCTGATGCTGGCGATCTTCGGCGGTACCTCCGCCGTCGGTCCGTTCTGGCATCGGCATCATGATCACGCCGCCGGTCACGAGTCCGTCTCGTGCTCGCACTGCGTCGTCGTCGACTCGCAACTCGCTTGCGAACTCGAAGACGAGCAGACCGGTTCGTCGTGTCACGACCATGACCACGCGAGTCATGATTCCTCGACCGCTGACGCTCCTGAGGCCGCGTCGTTCCTGATCGCGACCTCGACCGACGACGACTGTGCCGTCTGTCGTTTCTATGCGTCGGCCGTTTCGGCCACGGTCGCTGTCGCGCCGGTGCTCGATCGTCCGGCGGCGGCGATCGCCGCACCGATCGATCGCTCGGTCGCTCGATCGTTCGAGCTGACGGTCGCCGTTCGCGGCCCGCCGCTCGCCTGACCCGATCGACGTCTGAATCTGGCCGAGACCGGCGAAACGCTCCGCTCGTCCTGGCCTCTCGGACACCGCGGGTCTCTCTCTTTTCCCGATCGATCGCCCCCGGGTTCGGTTTGCGATTCGGCATGACGGCCGAGTCGACTCGATCGAATCGCGTCGCGATCGATTCCCTCGACGAAGTCTCGTTCGATTCGCTTCCTGATCACGGCGTTTCCGATCGGTTCGGCTTACGGACCGTTCGCGACGCTTCGGCAGGAGAGCGAGTCGCAACGCTCGGTCGGTCGGTTCCGGTCGGATGCTTCGCGCATCGGCGGCGTCGATCGTCCCTCTCTCCATCCGCCCGCGGCCTCCTTTAGGGGCTCGCCGAACATATCCGACCAACTGGCCGGCGCGTTTCGGGAAGGTCGCGGCGGACCTGGAGGGGATTCGCAACGGAGGACGAAGCGGACTTTGGTCAACCCGCGTTCGTCATGCGACCGCCCGGTCGATCGACGCCGGATCCGCGTCGAGAGGCCGAGCGCGTCGCCGCCGCCGGAGATCGCCTCCGAGTCTCCGGCCGGGCCTCGGTCATCGGATCGTCGGCTCGAATCGCTCGGTCGATTCGGCCCTGTCGTCCTCAGGTTTCCCAGTTCTTTTTCAACGGATCGAGAAGACCATGAAGTCCACTTACGCAACCGCTCGCCGCGGTTTGACTCTGATCGAACTGATCGTCGTCCTGATGATCCTCGTCGGCCTGGCCGGCATCCTGATCCCGGCCATGACCTCGATGGTCGGCCGGACGCACACCGCCACCGCGTCGGCCAACATCGCTTCGGTCGCCAACGCGATCCAGCGGTTCGAGACGCAGTACATGAGCTATCCGGACAACTTCGACTCGCTGATGACCGCGCTTACCACCGGCGACGAACTTCCGTCCCTGTCGACCGAGCTCTTTGCCGGAAATCTGACGGATCCTCTCGTCGAAGTCGTTCTGCCAACCGACACGGCTGCAGCGTTGAACGAAGCAGGAATCACGTCACTCGGCCTTCATTTGGCCACTGATGGAACGTTTGACCTTCCGAATTCTTTCGACTCTATCGCGGATGGTGACGTCGTTCTCGGACTTTCGGCAACGCAGCAAGTGTCCTTGGGACTCGAGACGATTGGTGTCGCGAACAAGTACGTCTGCTTCGGCGTCGGCACTTCCTGCACGATGAACGGCAAGACGATGATGGAAGCGCCGGTCCACTTCCCGGAGAACGGGACCGCCAACCCGGCCGACGTTTACGGTCGATTCATCGCCGTCTTCCAGATCTTGGACGGCGCAGCGCCGCCAGCTGCCCTCGAGCGAGCCAAGCTGGTCGCCGTGATCTCGCCGCACGGTGACGGCCTCGGCGGTCACATCGGCGAGTACTTCGAGATTGCCGAACAGGACTGATCCTCGGCTTGGTTAGAATCGATGCCTGAACGACGACCGGCAGGGAAGCCGCCAACGGTTCCCTGCCGGTCGTTTTCGCGTTTTGGCTCGCCGGTCGCTCACTCTCGGAACGTCAATTGCAGGAGGATGATGGGTGAGTCCGATTCGAGTCCGATCTGCTCTTACTCCTATTGGTCCCGATCCGATGCGCCGCGGCCTGACGCTGCTTGAACTGATGATGGTCCTGCTGATCCTCGTCGCGTTGGCGGGACTGGCGGTTCCGTTGTTGACTCAGCATGGCGACGACGCTCGCGAGACGGCGACTCGGGCGACGCTGACCGAATTGCGGGACGCGGTGATGACCTACCACGGGGACCACTTGGGCGCCCTGCCGATGCCTCGCACGACCGCTCCCGTCCCTTCCCGCTCCGCGTCGGCTCAGCTCGTCTTTCTGTTCGTCAACCCGACCACCTTCGAGGATGCGGACGCCGGGACGAGCGACACCGCGTATACCTTCGACTCGACCTATCAGCGCGGATGGCGCGGACCATATCTGGCGTCGGCGACCGGCCGCTACGCGATCGACGTGACCAGCAACTTCACGAACCTCTACGGCGAAGCGAACGATCTCTGCCAGCTCGACGCCTGGGGGCGCCCGTGCGTCATTCAGGCGATCGACGACGGCGACACGTGGGACGTGCGGATCGTCTCGGCCGGCCGCAACGGCGCGATCGATCTCCCTCCGGCGACGCTGACCGCCGCTCTACCTGACGACCCAGGAGACGACCTGCATGTCGCTTTCCGACTGCGGAAGTAGAGCGATCGGTCGCCGACCATCGGCTCGCACGAGGTCGGCTCGCGCCGCGGTCGCTCGTTCGCATCGCCGCGGGCTGACGCTCGTCGAGCTGCTGATCGTACTCGTGATCCTGGCGATCATGGCGACGGTCGCCGTCCGCTCGCTGCAGCCGATGGCCGACCAGGCGCGCTACGATCGGACCGCCCGCACGATGAACGAAGTGCGCGAGGCGATCGGGATCGGTCCGATCACCCGGCAAGCCGACGGCCAGGCGATCGTGCACGGCTTCGTCGCCGACATGGGACGACTCCCGATCCCGCAAGGGACCGCTCCGGAAACGCAATTGTCCGAGCTCTGGCTCCCGCACCCGTTCACGCATCAGATTCAGGTCGGTCCGACGACGCCGGTCGACTACTCGGACGTCAGCCTGCCGTGCGGATGGCGCGGGCCGTACCTGCAACTCGGACTCGGCGAGAACGATCTGCGAGACGGCTGGGGCGAAGCGCTCGTGCCGACGATCGTCGCCGATCGGGTCACGCAACTCGACTGGACCGTCCGAACGCCGTTCGTTCCGACCGATGCGTTGAGCGTCGACCTGTCCGAGGCGCTGGTGACGCTGACGATCGGTCTGGAACAAGGGGGAGCCCCGATCACCCCGACCGAGATCCGAATGTTCTGGCCCGATCCGGAATCGACGACGCTGCATGTGGCGAGCCCCGACGCCTCGCCACCGGCCGGCCCCTGGGCGACGTTCTCGAACGTGCCGATCGGGTTGCGCGCGATTCGCGCGACCTACGGCCCGGGGGGAACCGAGACGGCGATTCGCTACGTGACCGTTCTCCCCGGCAACAACGCGCCGATCCTGATCGACCTCCCCTGATCCCGCCCCTCTTCGAGACGCTTGTTCATGGCTCGCACGTCGCTGATTCTCCTTCGTCGTCGCACGCTCGTTCGGCTCGATCTGGCCGGAACGAAGGTCGATGGCGTCTGGCAGCGGCCGCGTCCCGACGGAGTCGACGCGGCGACGGCGGTCGACGCGGCACTCCGGCAAGGACCGAAACGCCGCCAGCCGGTGGTCGTGCTCGGAACCGAGTTCTGGACCGGAGCGGTGCCGCTGCCGGCCGATGTCGCCGGCATGGTCGCAGAAACCGGTCTCGATCAGACCCTGGCCTTCGAAGCCGAAGCGTTCTCGGGACTCCCCGCCTTCGAATCGACCGTGGCGCATCGGCCGATGCCGCTGCTTGCCGGCGAGACGCGGCACTGGGTGACGCAGCTGCTGACCTACGATCGCGACGCGATCGAACAGGCGGTACGGCAGTGGGGAGGGAAGCTGGTCGGCATCGGTCACCCCGCCTCGATCGCCGCTCCTGCCGATGTCCGCGGCCGCTGGCGGCGCATCGAACATTGGGACGACGTCACGCTCCTGGCGCGCGGCGACGGCGGCCGCTGCGACTCGTTCGAACTCCTCTCGGGCGACCCTCGCTCGTCGATCCTGCAGCGCGACGTCGCGGCCTGGCTCGACAGCGATCCGCTGCGCGGTGACCGCTCGGTCGATTTCGTGCTCCGCTGGGGACTGGAAGAATCGACGCCGCCGCGCACTTCGTTCCCCCCCGACGATCAGCGGTCGGCGATCGACCCGCAGGATCTGGCCGAGCCGACGGCGCTCGAACGCTGGGGGCGCGGCTACCTGACGGGGCTACGGTCGAGCGACGGCGCGCCGCTGCTGAAGTCGCCGGTGCGGCCGATGGCGACCAACACCAAGCTCACCCTCGCCGCGACCCTGTCGCTGCTGGCGATCGCCGGTTGCTGGGGGCATCACCTGTGGGTCAAGCAGGAACTCGCGACGCTGCAGTCCGAGACCGACGCATTGGCCGAGGAACGCTCCGGCTTCGAGACGCGGACCAAGGGGATCGCCACGCTCGAACAGCAGCGCGACCGAATGGCCGCGGACCTCGCCGCGCAGCAGCGTCGTCTGGCGGACGCCGTCGCGCTGCTCGACGTGCAGCAGTCGCGCTGGAGTCGCCTGCTCGCGGCGCTCGAGGAACTGCGCGACCCGGCGCTGGTGATCGAGAAGATCGACCGCGATGCGAACGCGACTCGGCTGATCGGCCACGCGCTGGATGATCAGGTCTGCGATCGTTTCGCGGCGCGGCTGGGGGAGAAGCTGGCCGACGCCGGCTGGCTCGTCCGTCCCGCCGGACTGCATCTGGAAGGCCGCGTCTATGCGTTCGAGATCTCGCTGGTCGACCTGACCGTCCAGGCCACGAAGCCCGAACCGGCTCGCGAAGCGAACGATCTGTCGAGTCGGGAGAGTGAGCTCGGGGACATGGTGCCCGAGGAGGGTTTCGCTCGGACATTGTTTGCGCTGCGAAGCGCCTACGGCGGCAGAACGAATCCTGCCTCGGCCTCGGAGCGGCCGGGCCCACGGAACTCCGCGCCCTCCCAGCCCGCCGCGTCAGCAAGGGGACTCCGTGCCTCGAGCCTTCCTCCTTCTTCGTTCGGAATCCGGTCCTGATGCCTGCGTCGAACGCCAATACGAACCGCTCGCCGTCGCTGCTGATCATGGTCGCTGCGCCGTTGGCGGCGGTGCTCGGTCTGTACAACGGCTTCTACCACTTCCCGCAGCATCAGCAGAAGCAACGCGCGATCGAGAGCCGGAAGCAGGCCGAGTCGAAACGGGTTACCGAACTGGAACTCGCCGGCGTCGCCGCTCGGGAACGACAGATCCGTGCCGAGGTCGCCGAACTCGAAGGTCAGGTCGCCGAGATCCGCGAGCGGTGGCGGTTCGAGGTCGATTCGCGATTGAGGTCGGCCGATTCGACTCGCGGCATCGAAGCGCTCGGCGATCTCTGCCGTCGCCACGGTCTGTTGGTCGAAGCGCATGAGTCGGAAGGGGAGAGCCAGCCGATGCCCGCGGCGCTGCGCGAGCTCTTCACATCGCTCGACACCGGGACCGACTCCGGGTCCTCGGCCGCCTCGCGCGGCCGCGAGGCGCGCGCCTCGACCGCCGAAATCGCGACCGCCACGTCGGCGCGACGGACGGTCCATCGTCTGGGGCTGGTCGGGCGATTCGATGCGATGCGCGGCTTGCTTGCAGCGATCGCGAACGATCCGCAGCTGTTGCCGCTCGGCGTGACGCTCGAACCGCTCGACACCGACTCGCCGACCGATCTCCGTCGGTGGACGCTGCAGGTGTTGCTATGACGCGTCCCGATCCGGACGAACGGCAGCTCGCCGCGCAGCGATTGGAAGCGTTGCTGCGACGTTGTCTGGAAACCGACGCGTCGGACATTCACCTGTCGGACGGCGTGCCGCCGTACTTCCGCGTGCATGGTCTGCTGGAGCCGCAGCCCGACGCCGAACCGCTCGACGAGTTCGAGATCCGCCGGATCGCCGAGCTCCTGATCGCACCGCGCGATCCGCAGCTGCTCGATCCTCCCGGTTCGGTCGACGGAGCGATCGACGGCCCCGACGGATCGCGGTTCCGCTTCAACGTCTACCGAACGGCCGGATCCCACTCGATCGCGCTGCGGAAGCTCGAAAGCCGTTTTCGGACGCTCGCCGAACTCGGCCTGCCTGACGAACTGTACGAGTTGGCCGATCTCCCGGACGGGTTGGTGATCGTCGCGGGACCGACCGGCGCGGGAAAGAGCACGACACTCGCGACGCTGATCGATCGCGTCAATCGCTCGCGGCTGGGACACGTCATCACGATCGAAGATCCGATCGAGTATGTCCATCGTCCGGTCAAGGCGCTCGTCGATCAGCGTCAGATCGGCGTCGACGCGAACGACTTCGGCGAGGCGCTGGTCGCATCGCTGCGGCAGGATCCGGACGTCATCCTGGTCGGCGAGGTGCGCGAGATCGAAACGATCCGGACGGCGATCACCGCCTCGGAGACCGGTCACCTGGTCTTCACCACCGTGCATGCCGGCGACAGCGTCGGCGTGATCGAGCGGCTGGTGTCGGTCTTTCCGGCCGACGAGCAGCACGGCATCCGCCGCCAACTGGCGCTCGTCCTCAAGGCGATCGTCTGTCAGCACCTGGTCGTCGCCGATGGTCCGGGTTCGCGCCACGAAACCCCCGAGACGCGCCGCAAGCGCGTGGTGATCAGCGAGATCCTGCGAGTCACTCCGGCGGTCGCGAATCTGATCGCCGGCGGCAAGAGCGCTCAGATCTACTCCGCGATGGAAGCGGGGGGACAGCTCGGCATGCGGACGCTCGAACAGGATCTGGCAAAGAAGGTGGTCGCCGGCCATCTGACCGAAGCGACCGCCGGCGCCTTTGCTCGCAACCCCGGCGTGCTCGCCGATCGGATCGCGGCGCTGCGCGGCAGCTCGATCCGCCCGCTGCCGAGTGCCGTCCGACCGGGAGCTCGCCGATGAGTCGCGTTCCCGATCCGATGTCGACTCGCGTCTCGACCCCGATCTCGTCCGACGCCGCCGAGACCTCCTCGACCGAGCCGCTGTCGCTCGATCTGGTCCGGATCGATCCGACCTGGGCACTCCGCATTCCCGCGACGCTGGCGCTGCGCAAGCGAGTCCTGCCGCTGTCGGCCGGCGACGAGCGGGTGCGTGTCGCGTGCGCCGATCCCGAAGATCGCGGCACGCTGCAGCTGCTGGAACGCTACCTGGAACGGCCGATCGAAGCGATCGCGGCCGAGCCGGACAGCCTGCGGCGGGCGCTGACGCGGATCTACGGCGGCGTCTCGATCCCGGGGGCCGGCGATCCGAATCCGATCCGCTTCCGCGGTCGCGACAGTCGCCAGGCGTTCGATGCCGAAGATGCGGTCGCCGTCTGTGACGAGCTGCTCCAGGCGGCGGCGCTGCGCCAGGCGAGCGACATCCATCTGGTTCCGACCGAGCGGCAACTGATCGTCCGCTTTCGCGTCGACGGCATTCTCGAGACGTATCGCGAGCTGCCGCTCGAAGCGACCGGCGGCGTCATCAGCCGCTTCAAGGTTCTGGCGGAACTCGACATCGCCGAGAAGCGAGCGCCGCAGGATGGTCGCTTCACCGCCCGCATCGGCCCGGCTCAGCTGAAGGTCGACATCCGGACCGCGACCCTGCCGACTCGACACGGCGAGCGGATGACGCTGCGCCTGTTGGCGTCGCAGGACGCGCCGATCGATCTCGAATCGCTCGGCATGTCGGCGATCGATCGGGAGCGGTTCGAGCGGGCGATCGCTCGGCCTCACGGTCTGGTGCTGCTGACCGGCCCGACCGGAAGCGGCAAGTCGACGACGCTGTACGCGGCGATCCGCCGCCTGCTGCAGGTCCGGGGCGGGAACGTCGTGACGATCGAAGATCCGATCGAGTACGCGATCCCCGGCACCTCGCAGGTCGAAGTCGACAGCGTCGACAAGGTAAACTTCGGCAAGGCGCTCCGCAGCGTGCTCCGTCACGATCCGGACGTCGTGATGATCGGCGAGATCCGCGACTCGGATACCGCCGACGTCGCGATGAAGGCCGCTCTGACCGGTCACCTGGTGCTGAGCACGCTCCACACGAACAACACCGCCGGCGTGGTGACTCGTCTGATCGACATGGGGATGGAGCGGTTCATGGTCGCGGCGACGCTGCGGCTGGCGGTCGCGCAGCGTCTGGTCCGACGACTGTGCCCGCATTGCCACTGCCCGCGACCGATGACCGCCGAAGAGGCGTTTGCGCTCGGCCGCCCCGATCTGGAAGGAGCGACGGTGCACGAACCGGTCGGCTGCGTCTATTGCGCCGGTCGAGGGTATGCGGGGCGAGTCGCGGGGTTCGAGATGCTGTCGATCGACGAATCGACGGCGCGAGCGATCGCCGACGGCGCCGACGAAGGGGCGTTGGTCGCCAAGATGCGACGCGACGGCGCACCGCTGCTGATGGACGATGCGATCGCGAAGATTCTCGAGGGAACGACGACAGTCAGGGACGTGCTGGGGGCGGTGACGATCTGGTGACGTTCTCATGACGAAGTTCGCCTATCTCGCTCGCGATCCCGGCGGGCGTCTGGAACGCGGAACGATCGAAGCCGGTTCGCCGGCCGCGGCGCGCGCCGGACTCGGCGGACGCGGTCTGCGATTGGTCCGACTGGATGCGGTTCCCGAACCGGGGCTCGGGACGGTCGATCTGCTCGAGCGTCTGCATCCGACCGCCTGGCTGCCGCCTCGCTCCCTGGACATCGAAACCGCCGCCGCTCAGCTGGCCGTGCTCCTGCGCGGCGGCCTGACGCTGCTGGCGGCGCTGCGGACCGCCGCCGAACAGTCGCGCAAGGTCTCGATGCGCCGCGTGCTGAACGACGTCGCCGATCGGATCCAACAGGGGACGACATTCGCCGAAGCGCTGCAGCAGCACCGCTGCTTTCCGCCGCTGGTCGTCCAACTGGTCCGAGTCGGCGAACAGACCGGAACGCTCGACCAGGTGCTGACTCGCGCCGCGAAGCAACTGGAAGAGCGGCGGCTGCTGATGACGAACCTGATCACTGCGCTCGCCTATCCGGCGTTCGTCGCCGTCGCGGCGATCGGCGTCGCGGTCTATCTGGTGGTCGCCGTCATCCCCGAACTGCAGAAGTTCCTGTCGGTGCTCGGGCGCGAGTTGCCGCCGATGACGCAACTGCTGGTCGACATCTCGATCTTCGTCCAGACGAACGGACCGGCGATCCTGATCGGCCTGATCGCGGCGATCGCCGCGGCCGTACTGATCTACCAGTGGCCGCCGGGGCGGATGACGGTCGATCGGTGGTCGCTGAGGATTCCGGTGATCGGTCCGGTGCTGCGGCTGGCCGGCACGGCGAGCTTCGCGTCGGCGATGTCGGTGCTGATCCGGAGCGGCATCACGGTGCTCGAAGCGCTGCGGACCGCCGAAGGGCTGCACCGGAATCGGTTCCTGGCCGAGTGCGTCGCTCAGGCGCGCGAGTCGGTCCTGCAAGGAGGCGGCTTGGCGAGCGCTCTCGGCACGCGCGGCGCCTATCTGCCGATGCTCTCGAAGATGATCGCAGTCGCCGAGAACACCGGCGACCTGGACGAGATCCTCGATCACGTCGCGCGGTTCCACGAATCGCAATTGCAGATTGCGATCAAACGCCTGAGCGCTCTGATCGAACCGGCAATTATTCTGGTGGTGGGCGGCATCGTCGGTTTCGTCTACATCTCGTTCTTCGTCGCCCTGTACTCGGCCGGTGGAGGTTTTCGATGAAGGTCCTGAAGTTCACCGCGGCGCTGCTGATTCCCGCCGCGATGTTCGGCGCCGCGTCGCTCGTCGCACAGGCTTCGGCCACCGTGCGCGTCGCTTCGCCGATCGGCGCCGCGCAGGAAACCTCGTCACCGGGGAATCCGGGACAAGAGACGCCGGGAGCGGAACCGCCGAGCGGCGGACTGCTTCCCGAGCCGACCGTTCCCGTCTCGCCGCTCCCCGAGCCGCGTCGTCAGGAAGAGGATCGCGATCCGACCGCGCCGGGGCCCGAGCTGCTGCAGGCGCTCCGCGGCACGACCGAGTCGAATGCCGCGGCACCGAGCGTCTCGTTTTCGGTCCCGACGCTTGTCCGCAAGGGACTGGTGCTGACGACCTCGGGGAGCGGAACGCTGCTGCTCGAGTCCGACGGCCGGACGATGCCGGTCCGGTTCGATCCGCTCGTCCCCGTGGCGGCGACCGCGATCATCCCGACCGGCGGACCGCTCGACGAACAGCGTGCCGCCGTCGCCGCTCAGCCCGCCTACGGCCGAGCGACGATGGCCGATCGGAGCGGGAACCTGATCACGATCGACTTGATTGAAGTGTCGATCGAGCGGGTGCGCGTGCGCGTCATGCCGGCCGCGGTGATCCTGGATCTGCCGTAACCCGACGACTCGCAGGACCCGGCCTAGCCGTAGGCCCGCGTCGTCCTCGACGCGCGGCCAGGTGACGACGCGCCTCGGACCGATTCCGAGGTGCGAAGAAGCACCGGGCTTGCCGTAGGCCCGCGT
>CAZZBI010000060.1:0-674 GCA_964652385.1 uncultured Pirellulaceae bacterium
GGGAGCGCTGCGTCGGCCGCGACGACCTCGAGATCCTGACCGATCCGCGTCCGTTCCCGCTCGATGCCGCCGGCATGCTTCCCGACGATCACTGGAGCTGAGGAGCCCTCCTTTCGGAAAGGGCGCCGCGGGACGGGGATGGGGTTATGCTGAGTCGGCGGCGACGCTCGCGCCGCTCCCACCGACCTCCCCTCCTGATCGAGTCGAGCCGATGCCCTCGCCCGGAACGAACTCCCGTCCCTTGCCGCGCGCCGCGTGCGGATCGGTCGGCCGGCCGCTGCTCTCGCTGGTGCTGCTGATCCCGTTCGTCGTCAGTGCGCCGGCTGACGAACCGATCGACTCCGTGCCGGTTCCCGAGTTCGCCGTCGCGCCGTTCTCGATCGACGTCACGATCCCCCTCGATCATCGCTGCATGGGGATCCTGCCGACCAAGTCGCGATCGGTCGCCGACCCGCTGCGCGCCGACGGCTTCGTTCTGCTCGGCGGCGACCGGCCGATCGTCGTCGGTGCGGTCGACTGGTGCGAGATCCGCAACGGGGCCTACGATCGGATGCGGCAAGCGCTCGCCGAAGCGGCGGGGACCACGATCGATCATGTCGTCCTCTCGGCCAATCATCAGCATGACGCTCCGGTCGTCGACAGCGATGCCGAGGCGCTACTGCGCGACGTCGGCC
>CAZZBI010000060.1:684-2050 GCA_964652385.1 uncultured Pirellulaceae bacterium
CACTCACCTGGGCCTGGGCCGGGCGACCGTCGAACGGATCGCTTCGAATCGACGGATCGTCGAACCGGACGGCAGCATCTCGTTCCGGCGCGGCAGTCGGAGCGCGACCGATCCGCAGTTGGTCGCCGCGGACGACGGCCAGATCGACGCCGAACTGGTGACGCTCCTGTTCTGCGACGGCGACGCGCCGCTCGTCGCCTATCACACGTATGCCGTGCATCCGATGAGTCGCTACGGCGAAGGCATCGTCTCGGCCGATTTCGTCGGACTGGCTCGCGAGCGGGTCCGTCGTGACGACTTCACGGTCCATCAGATCTACGCCTCGGGGTGCAGCGGCGACGTCACCGCCGGACGCTACAACGACGGTTCGGACGAGGCACGCGAAGGACTGATCGAACGACTGGCCGATGCGATGCGTCGCTCGATCCGTTCGGCCGAGCGAGTTCCGCTGAGCGGCGTGACCTGTCGCTCGGTCGACGTGCGACTTCCCTGGCCGGACGACGAGCGACTGTCGGCCGACACGCTCCAGTCCGAGTTGCGAGATCCGACTCTGCCGACCGAGCGCCGCATTCTCGCCGCAATGGGACTCGCCTCGCTGCGGCGCGTCGAACGAGACGAACCGATCGCGATGATCGGCATCGACCTGGCGACGCGCGACGAACGGAGTCGGTCCGAGAGGGGCCGGCCTGAAGCCGGCGCCGAGCGGATCGCCGCGACCCTGCTGCTGTTTCCGGGCGAGAGTTTCGTCGGACACCAGCTCGCCGCCAAACGCCTGGCGCCGGATCGGCTGATCGCTGCGGTCGGCTACGGCGAGTGTCGGACCGGGTACGTGCCGACCGATGCGGCGTTCGCCGACGGCTTCGACGAAGGGTGGACCTGGACCGGACCGGGGAGCGAAGCGATCCTGCGCCGCGCGACGGCCGAACTGCTGCAGGTCGATCCGACGACCGTGCGCGCCGATGCCCGACGGCGCGATGACCGAGTCGCCGTCGACACGATCTCGGCCCCTCCCGCGACGACGTTTCGGCCGGTTTCTCTCGAGGGTACCGAACCGGAGTCGGTCGACTTCGCGCGCGACATCCGCCCGCTGCTCAGCGATCGCTGTTGGCGCTGTCACGGGACCGACGAGGGGACGCGCGAAGGGGGCCTGCGCCTCGATTCGTTCGATGCTGCCATGCGGGGGGGCGATTCGGGCCCCGCGATCGTTCCGGGAGACCCGCAGGCGAGTCCGTTGCTGCAGCGGATCCGCTCGCATGACGACGATCGGATGCCTCCCGACGACGCCGGACCGCCGCTCGACGACGCCGCGATCGCGAAGCTCACCGCGTGGATCGAGTCGGGGGCGGAGTTTGTGGAGCATTGGTCG
>CAZZBI010000060.1:2060-20268 GCA_964652385.1 uncultured Pirellulaceae bacterium
CCTCGGGTCCCGATCACCGTCGATGACGGTTGGTCGCGTGAACCGCTCGATTCGTTCGTCCTGCGGCGACAGCGAGCCGCCGGCCTCTCGCCGAGCGAGAGTGCCGAGCGGAGCGTGCTGGCGCGGCGTCTCTCGCTCGACCTGCTCGGTCTTCCGCCCGATGTCGAATCGGTCGAGCGGTTCGAGCGGGACGAGCGTCCCGACGCCTGGGAGCGACTGATCGATCGAACGCTCGCGTCGCCTCACTTCGGCGAGCGCTGGGGGCGCCATTGGCTCGACCAGGCGCGCTACGCCGACACCAACGGCTACTCGGTCGACGCCGAGCGGACGATGTGGCCGTATCGCGATTGGGTCATCGCCGCGCTGAATGCCGATCTGCCGTTCGATCGCTTCACGATCGAACAACTGGCCGGCGATCTGCTCCCCGAGGCCGACGACGACAACCGATTGGCCACCGGCTTTCACCGGAACACGCTGATCAATCAGGAGGGAGGAACCGACAACGAGCAGTTCCGCGTCGAGACGGTGGTCGATCGAGTCAACACGACCGGAGCGGTCTGGCTCGGCCTGACCGTCGGCTGTGCCCAGTGTCACTCGCACAAGTACGATCCGGTGACGCTGCACGACTACTACCGACTGTATGCCTTCTTCGACTCGACGCGCGACGTCAACGATGTCGGCCCGACGATCGCAGTCCCCGAACCGGCTCAGTCCGCGCGTCTGGCGGTGGTCGAAGGTCGACTGGTCGCGGCGCGATCGCTGCTCGAGCGTTTCGATCGGGAGCATCCCTCCGTCGATGCGGCCGCCGCGGAAGACGAAACCGACGATCCCTGGATCGTCGTGCCGACCGAGCGACCGACGAGCGACGGCGGGACCGAGTTCGTCGCGCAGGAGGACGGCTCCTGGCTCGCACGCGGTCCGGCACCACCGAGCGACCGCTACGTCATCCCTCTGACGATGCCGATCGAGCTGTCGAAGGTGACGGCGCTCCGACTCGAAACGCTCACCGATCTGTCGCTCCCGCAACAGGGACCGGGGCGCGCCGGGAACGGCAACTTCGTCCTGTCCGAGCTGGAACTGCTGACCGGGCCCGGGGAAGTGCGAGTGCCGGTCGCGGCAATCGCCGATCACGCTCAGCCCAACTATCCGGTGACCGCGGCTCTGGACGGCGATCTCGGTACCGGCTGGGCGATCAATCTCGCTCCCGGCGACACGTCGCACGGTCCGCTCAACTCGCCGCGTACGGCGCTGTTCGCGTTCGCGACGCCGATCGAGCGTCCGGCTACGGAGCAGATCGAGCTGGTCCTCCGGTTCGGACCTCAACCGGCCGGCTATTCGATCGGACGATTCCGCGTGTCGGTGACCGATCGCGATCCGCGTTCGCTCGGCCTTCCCGATCCCGAACGCGAATCGCTCGTCGCCGATGTCGAGCGGCTCGAGGCCGAGCGGCGTCGCTTGGTCGGCGAGATTCCTCGCTCGATGGTGATGGCCGAACTCCCCGAGCCGCGGGCCTCGAACGTCCTGATCCGGGGCGATTTCCTTCGTCGCGGCGACCCGGTCGAACCGGGAACCCCCGCTTGGCTTCCGCCGCTTGCTCAGCGGGGCCCGCGGGCCGATCGTCTCGATCTGGCACAATGGCTCGTGTCGGACCGCCAACCGTTGGTGCCGCGCGTGACGACGAATCGGATCTGGATGCGTCTGTTCGGCGAAGGGCTGGTCGAAACCGAGAACGACTTCGGCTCGCAAGGCTCGCCGCCGACTCACCCCGAACTGCTCGACCATCTGGCGACGACCTTTCGCGACGACGGGTGGTCCACGAAGCAGCTGCTGCGCCGGATCGTCCGGAGCGCCACCTATCGACAGTCGTCGCGCCGGCGCGAGGAGGTGACTGCGGCGGACCCGACGGGGCGACTTATCGCGACGCAGCGTCGCGTTCGCGTCGAGGCCGAAGTCGTCCGCGACCTGGCACTTGCCGTCTCGGATTCGCTCGTGCGACGGATCGGCGGCCCCGGAGTCCATCCGCCTCAGCCGGCCGGCATCTACGCGTTCACCCAACGCAACGTCGCGTGGCCCGAGAGCCGAGGAGCGGATCGCCATCGCCGCGGCCTGTACGTCTTCTTCGTTCGCGGCGCCCCCTATCCGCTGCTGACGACGTTCGACGCTCCGAAGTTCGAAACGACGTGCACGCGACGAGTCCGCAGCAACACGCCGCTCCAGGCGCTGACGCTGGCGAACGATCCCGCCTTTCTGGAGCTGGCCGGTATCGCGGGGAGCGGGTGGACGCGAACGACGGCGAGCGACGAGGAGCGAATCGAAATCGCCTGGCGCACCGCCTTTGCCCGCCGACCTTCGGCCGCCGAAGTCGCGCGTTTCGCGCGGTTCGCCGCCGCCGAACGGAGGCAATGGACAAACGATCCCGAAGCACGGTCCGCCTGGCTCGGCGCTCTTGGTCTCGATCCGGCCGCGTTCGACGAGGGACAGGCGATCGAGACGGCGACCTGGAGTTCGGTCGCTCGGGCGCTCTTCAATCTCGACGAGTTCATCACGCGCGAATGAGGCTGCCGATGTCCGACCTGCCGAACTCACGAGCCTCGTTCGGATCGCACGACCGTCGATCGCTGCTGCGCGCCGCCGGGCTGTCGGTCGGCGCGACGGCGCTCGCCGGGCTGCTGTCGCGCGACGCCGCAGGCGAAGGGGGACCGGGACGCGTCGTCGCTCCGGAATCGATCCCTCGCGCCAAGTCGATCATCTTCCTGTTCATGGCCGGCGGCCCGAGTCAGCTCGACCTATTCCAGGACAAGCCGGAACTGCGCCGCTACCACGGACAGGCTCCGCCCCCGAGCGCGATGGAAGGGAAGCGGTTCGCGTTCCTCAAGGGGAACGAGACGCTGCTCGGATCGCCGCGCACCTTTCGCCGATGGGGGGAATGCGGCCAGGAGATCTCGGATCTCCTCCCCGAACACCGCCGGCTGGTCGATCGGGTCTGTTGGCTGCACGGGATGCGGACCGACGTCTTCAATCACGGCCCGGCGAAGATTCTGCTCAATACCGGTGCCCCGCAACCGGGACGACCGTCGATGGGGGCCTGGCTCTCGTACGGTCTGGGAAGCGAAGCGGACGATCTGCCGTCGTTCGTCGTGCTGCAGTCGGGCCCGCGCGGGCCGCGCGGCGGTTCGGCGCTCTGGTCGAGCGGCTTCCTGCCGACCGGCCATCAGGGAGTGCCGCTGCGGAGCGGCACCGAGCCGATTCTGCATCTGGCGAGTCCTGCCGGGCGCCGTCGCGACGACGAACGACGCTTCGTCGATCTGCTGAACGAGTCGAACGCCGAGCGGCGCGAAGCGACCGACGATCCCGAGATCGCGACGCGCATCGCCGCCTATGAGATGGCGTTCCGGATGCAGGCGCGCGCTCCCGAACTGATCGACCTCAGCCGCGAATCGCAACAGGTGCTCGACGACTACGGCGTCGAACCGGGCAAGCCCTCGTATGCCGCGAACTGCCTGATGGCGCGTCGATTGGTGGAGCGCGGAGTCCGTTTCGTCCAGCTGTATCACACCAACTGGGATCATCACGGCGGTCCGACCGAAAACCTCGAGAAGCATCTCCCCGAGGTGACTCGCGAGATCGATCGACCGACCGTCGCGCTGCTGGACGATCTCGAGCGACGCGGTCTGCTCGACGAGACGATCGTGGTGTGGGGCGGGGAGTTCGGTCGGACGCCGATGGGAGAGGTGCGCGAGTCGACGGGGCGCGACCATCATGTCGACGGCTACACGATATGGGTCGCCGGAGGTGGCTTCCGTCCGGGGCTGATCCACGGCGCAACCGACGACCTCGGTCTCGGCACGATCGCCGACGGCAAGCACGTGCACGACCTCCAGGCGACGCTGCTGCATCAGATGGGGATCGACCACAAGAAGCTGACGTTCCGCTTCCAGGGACGAGACTTCCGGCTGACCGACGTCCACGGCACGGTGGTTCACGAGTTGCTGACCTGATCTGCCGCGATACGGTCGTCGATCGTCGCGTGCGGCGCCGTCAGGTCAGCCCAGGGATCGGATCGCCGTGATAGACCGGCATCGGCCGATCGAGCAGATCGGACCAGGTCGCTTGTCTCGGCAGCCCGAGCGCCCGGTAGATCGTCGCCGCGAAGTGTTCCGGAGTGACGGGCGTGTCGATCGGCTCGCCACCGGCCGCATCGGTCGCGCCGATCACTCGACCGCCGCGGATTCCCCCTCCGGCCAACAGGATCGACTGGGCTCGTCCCCAATGATCGCGCCCGGGAAGGCGATAGTGCTGAGCCAGATGCGAGATCTTCGGCGTCCGACCGAACTCGCCGGCGACGACGACCAACGTCTCGTCCAGTCGACCGTCCGCTTCGAGCCCTTCGATCAGCGCCGAGACCGCCTGGTCCATCGGCGGCAGCAACAGATCGCGCAGATGCGGAAACGCGTTGCCGTGCGTATCCCAGGTCTCGTTGTTGCCGAGGTTGACCTGCACGAGCGTCGCGCCGGCATCGACCAGGCGTCGGGAGAGCAGCAGCGACCAGCCGAACGCGTGTCGGCCGTAACGTTCGAGCGTCCGGTCGTCCGCATCGTCGACCCGAAAGACCTTGGCCATCTCGGGGTCGGCGAGCATCGACAGGGCTCGCCCGGCGAACCGATCGAACGAGTCCGTTTCGGCCAGGCGCTCGAGCGAGCGCTGACGCCGCTGCACCTCGCCGAGCAGATCGACTCGGGCCGCGAAGCGTTCGGGAGTCAGCTCGGCAGGGAGTTCCAGACTCGGGACCCGGAACTTCAGCCGAACGTCGAGCGGGCCGTTCTGATGATCGAATCCGTAGCGCGGCCATGCGCCGTACGACTCGGGATGGTACGGGACGCAGTCCAGAAAGTACGGATCGCGGTGCGGTCCCATCGAGGCGGCGAACTGTCCCGGCAGGACGCGTCCGGTCCGATGGATGAGCTTCTCGGGGAGGACGATCGCCGACGGCAGATTGTTGCGCGGCGGGAGCATCGCGCCGGCGATCGCGGCGATCGACGGATGATCGGTCTCCTTCGGCCGATTCGGATCGAACCCCAGCGGCAGGTCCGACCGCCCCGAGAGCATCGCCATGTGCCCTTGGGAGTGCTCGTTGAACGAATGCGTCAGACTCCGGACGGCGCTCCAGAGCTGACTGCAGGCGGCCAGGCGAGGGAGATGTTCGCAGATCCGGTAGCCGGGGGTCCGAGTCGCGATCGTGTCGAACTCGCCGCGGATCTCGCTCGACGCCTCGGGCTTCGGATCGAAGCTCTCGTGCTGCGCCAGGCCGCCAGAAAGAAAGACGAAGATGACCGATCGGCCGCCGGCGTGATCGGGCGTCTCGGCTCTCAGACGCTCGACATCGGCAAGTGTCAGTCCGAGCAGCCCGATCCCTCCGGCCTGCAGCCAGCGGCGTCGGTCGAGTCGCGGATGTCCCAGCATGTCGGCCATCGGTGACTCCCGGAGGGTGGTCCGGGCATTGTCGCCGAGCCGGTCGAGCGGTTCAACGCGAAAGTCGCGCTTCGTGCCGCATCGCTAGCGCTCGGTACGCGACCGTTCCGGACGCCCCGCGACGCGCTCGCCGGCTTCCGACGATTCCCGTCTCAGTCGCCACAGCAGTCCGTCGTCGCGGATCGGTTCCAGGCGGAAATCCATCGGCATGTCGTCGGCGATCAGATGCGCGTGTCGCGGAATCGCGACGACGATCGTTTCGCCCCGTTCCGCCGCGAACCGGCAGAGTTCGGTCACCTGCGATTCGGCGAATCGATGATCGGGAGTCCGTCCCAGGTGCATCCGGATCGAATCGCCCATCCGTCCGAACCAGACGACCGGGGTCGGATCGTTCTTCGGTCGATTCTGCTCGAGCGTTCCGACTTGAGCGAGCGCTTCGGGGAAGTTCGACCTGAGCGAGGTGCCGTCGCCGTAGACGTCGTGCGACAGATAACCGAGTACGATCGGCAGCGAGGCGCCGAGCAGCCCCCATTTCGCGACGAACGGCCCGTGCGTCGATCTCAGCACGAAGAAGGTGAGCGAAGCGGCGAGCGCCATGCCGATCCACTGCCACCAATCGGTCGGCCGGATGTCGGGAACCAACCACGCCTCGACCACGGCCGCCGCGACCGCGACGACGGCGAGCATCGTGACGATCTGCCACGGGAGCCAGCGCGCCAGATGGCGATGATATCCCTGGACCAATCGCCCCGCCGCGGCGCGCCGACTGAGCAGCACGCGGACGACGAAGCGACCGAGCAGTAACGCCAGCGGCGGCAGGGCAGGGAGGATGTAGGTCGGCAGCTTCGAGCTCGAGCAGCTGAAGAAGCCGATCGTCCACAAACCGCACAACAGCAGATAGCCGTCGTTGCGGGTGCGAAGTCCTCGGAGCGACGGTCGGCGGCTGAACAACCAGATCGCGGCGGACGGAATCAGCAACGAGGTCGGGAACATGCCGGCAAAGACGACCGGCACGTAGAACCACCACGCCTCGCGATGATCGAACGCCTGAGTGAATCGCTGCAGATTGTGCTTCAGGAAGAAGTGCTCGAGCTGCCCCGGCTCGCGGATGGCGACCGACAGGAACCAGGGGAGCGGGACCGCGATCATCGGCACGATGATCCAGGCGGCGCGCAGCAGATCGCGACGCCCGAGACTCCGTTCGAGCCAGCTCCAGATCAGAAACGGCGGCAGCACGAGGACCGGAGCGACCGGCCCCTTGGTCAGCACGCCCAGACCGAGCGCGATGCCGGCGACGAGCCACCACGCGGAACGCCACGCGCCCGGAGCGCAGCCCCGATGCAGCGACAGCGCCGCCCCAGTGATCCAGCAGGTCAGCAGCGCATCGGTGATCACGAAGCGACCGACGAGCAGAAAGCCGGCACAGCCGGTCAGCAGCAGCGCACCGACGCGTGCCGAGACGACTCCGTAACGCCCGCTACCGATCAGCAGCACTGCGGCGACCGTCGCGAAACAGGCGAGCGCCACCGGCAGTCGAGCCGACCAGGGGGCGATGCCGAACGAACGGAAGCTGGTCGCCAGCGACCAGAAGAGCATCGCCGGCTTGTCCAGGTAGGGATCGCCATGACGCGTCGGCAGGACGAAGTCCCCCGACTCCGCCATCTCGATCGCGATCTGCACGTTTCGCGTCTCGTCCGGTTCCACGAGCGGGAAGTTCAGCCCGGTCAGGATCAGCAGCGCGAAGCCCAGCAGCATCGCCAGCGAGAGACCGAGGGACTGGAGCCGCGCAGCAATCGGCTGCGGATTCGCTTCGGTCTCGCGATCATGTTTCGGAAACGCGAGATGACTCCAGACGAATCGCGTCAGCCTCGCGATGCGATGCAGCTCGCCGAATCGCCCTTGAGCTCGCTCGGGGATCGCCGGCTCGCCCGTACGGATCGGAACGTCGATCGGATCGACTCCGGCAGCGCGCATCCAAGCCGCTCGCGCCAGACGGCGTTCGAAACCGGTCTCGTTCGACGGCGTTTCGGCGCCGGGAGTCGGTCGGGCGAGCACGCGGCGCCAATCGCGGCGCGACATCCCTTCGACCGCACACGCACCGTCCGCGACTCCGGTACCGAACAGATGGCGAGTCAGGAACGTGACCGCTCGGCGGATCGTTCGCGCCGCGATCCCTCCGGCCGGATCGAGCGAACGCCCGGTCACCCAATCGTGACGGCCGAGCATCTGTTGGACGAGGTCGAAGTCGGGACTGTCCGAGATCCGATCGCCGTCGATCATGACGATCCGCTCGCACGTCGCGCGGCGAATCGCCGCCGATTCGCCCGCCGCTCGATCGGTCGCGATGACCGAGAGCCAGTCGGGCGGAGAGGCGGGAGCAGCGGTTGCGGCAGCGGAATCGGAGGCGATCCAGGCAATGATCCGTTCGCCGGCAAAGGGGAGCGCCGGAAGAGCCGGAGTCGCGAGGGATCCGTCGGCACCGAGTCGTCGAACGACGATCCACGTCGTCGGCGGCGAGTCCGAACGGGGCTCGAAATCGGTCGATACGGCACGATTCGCCACGGACCCGCCTCCTTGCTGGCCGTCGTCGTTGTCGGTCGCTGCGCAGCTCGCACCCGGACGGCGAGACCGCTGACCGGGCATTGAACCCCAAATCGCCGAAACGACCAACATCAGTTTCGGCTGGCGGTCGCAGCATTCACCGTACTGCGACCGACCCCGGTCGCAGCATTTTCCGTAGTGCGACCGACCCCGGTCGCAGCATTTTCCGAAAGGCTTAGTCCCGACGCTTCGCTGCGGGCCGGTCGGGTTGCGGACACGGTCGGCACCCGGCGTAGCCCCGGCTCGTCCCGAGCCGCGGGATTGCCGCGGCGCCCCCGATCGCACCTTCGGAGCTGATCGAACGCCCGATGTCGCACTGCCGCGCGTCGGGGACGACGCGGGCCTACGGGGACGCAACGTCATCTGCCGTACTGCGACCGACCCCGGTCGCAGCATTTGCCGAAAGGCATAGTCCCGGCGATTCGCTGCGGGCCGGTCGGGTTGCAGACGCGGTCGGCACCCGGCGTAGCCCCGGCTCGTCCCGAGGCGCGGGATTGCGGCGGCGACCCCGATCGCGCCTTCGAAGCGGATCGAACGCCCGATGTCGCACTGCCGCGCGTCGGGGACGACGCGGGCCTACTGGGACGCAACGTCATCTGCCGTACTGCGACCGACCCCGGTCGCAGCATCTGCCGTAGTGCGACCGACCCCGGTTGCAGCATTTGCCGAAAGGCCTAGTCCCGTCGCTTCGCTGCGGGCCGGTCGGGTTGCAGACGCGGTCGGCACCCTGCGTGGGCCCGGCTTGTCCCGAGTTCGTCTCAGGCTGCACCGAGACCTGACATGCGGCGCCAGGCGCTCAGCTGCCCCAGGTGGACCATCAGATGACCGCCGCAGTAGAAGGCGTTCATCGAACCGATCGTCGGGAAGCGACCCGCCATCGCCTCATTCGGATTCGGCTTCTGCAGCACCGATTCATCGGTCTCGCGCAGCCGATCGATCACCAGCCGATAGCCGCGGAAGAAGTGTTCGACGATCGTCTCGCGACCGGGGTAGATCGAGCCGTCCGGATCGTCCTCGCAGGTCGCATCGCGCGAAAAGACCGTCTCGAACGAGGTCGGGACGTCGAACTCTCCCTTCTCGCCGCCGATCGACCGGAGCACGCGCGACGGATAGATCGCCAGGTGCCCGAGCACGAACGCCGGATGGTTGCTGGCGATCAGCTGGCCGCCGGGAGCCGCGAAACGAGCGAAACGATCGTCCGGAATCCCGGTGAGCAGTTTCTCGGCGTAGCTGAGCGACAGGCGGCACGAGTCGGCGATCAGGTTGCCGGTCGAGTAGGTCATCGAGTTCTTCCGTTCGTCGTGAAAGGGGAGAGCGGCCGACCGATGGGTCGTCGTACGTCGTCCGAGCGCTGACGTTCGCCGATCGATCCACCGCCCGCAAGCCCCGATTCACTCGTCGTCTTCGCCTCCCCCTTGATCGAACGGATCCTGCGTCAGCTCGACCTCCTGAGCGTTGAGCAGATGCGTCGCGATCTGCTCGACGACCGGCCCTCCCGGCATGTTCGGGAACTCATGCGACTGGACCCGAGGACTCTTGCTCTTGAGGTTCAGGCGGCACGAAAAGCCGAGAAGCAGCTCGTTCAGGTCGTCGAAGTCCGGCACCAGCGAGAAACTGGCTCGCGTGTCCTTCGGACTCCGGCTGGCCAGCGTCCAGACCTGCACGTAGTTCCCTTCGATCTTCAGCACGCCGATCAGGTTCATCCGAATGTAGACGCCGATGTAGATCAGCAACAGAAACAGACTCGTCGCGAAGACCATCCGTCGCGGGAACTCGTCCAGCTCGAACCAGCGGATCCCCTTGCCGATCAGTTCGATCACCGGAATCTTCTGGTGCTCGCCCCACCAACCGACCGCCGCGACGATCGCCAGCGACACCACGATGACGCCCAGCCAACTTCCGCCGCGGAAATCGAGGCCGATCGTGACGATCGTGAACAGCAGCAACCCCAGATACAGCCACGTGAGCGGGGCGATCAGCTGCTGACCTTCCAGGTAATAGTCGAGCACGCAGAAGATGAAGCCCCAGACCGCCAGCGGATAGACGTAGATGAAGTCGGGACCGGCGACCACATGCAGCTTGCCGCTCTTCGGAGCCCGCAGACAGGCGACCAGGTTCTGCACCATCGCGGGCGAATAGAGCATGCCGAAGACCAGGAAGATGATCTTCACCGGCATCGGCGAATCGAGGTAGAGGTTCAGGAACCATCCGAGCGCCCGATGCCGCTTCCGCTGATCCTGGCGGACCTGCTCCACCTCCTCGCGCATCAGACGCTTCTCTTCCGCTTTGATTTCCTCGGGCGAGTTCATCGAAGGTTCCTCGTCGGTGCGGCGCAGTTCGCCCATCATTCGGCCGGGTCGAGCCGGGGGTCGGGGCAAACGAGGAGCGCATGGTAGTCTGCGGCCGACGCAGCGTAAATCGAGTGCTCGGCAGCCGGAGCGTCGCGGTCGGAGCGTCGATACGCTCGTCCGAGACGATCCCGACGCCGGTCTCATGTCGACCGCCGAGCGATTCGCTCCGCCGATCGCTCTCTTGGCCTCGCTCCGCCGATCGGCTCACGGCAAAGCGAGCGAAACGACTCGCGAGTCGGGCTGGCTACGCGTTCGTTGCGTAAAAAAGAAGGGGGGAACCGACCTCAACGGCCGCCTCCCCCCCAAGACGATTCGAACCATCGGATCGGGGCGAACCCGATCGCGGCGATCAATCGACGCCGCCTCGACGCGGCGGACCGGCGGCTTCCGCCGCTGCCGGAGCGGCGGCCGACTTGGGCTCGAACGCATCGCGGATCCGGACCGAGAGGTCGGCCAGGTGAGCCGCGGCGATCGGGTCTTCGACCTCATGCTTCAGTCGCGCCTCCAGGCCGCGCAGCGTGATGCGACTGAGACCGGGAAGGTCGCTCGTGGTCGAGCTCGCTTCCATCCGTTCGATCAGCAGTTCGACATAAGCGCGCTGCAGGTTGCGGCGATACTGATCGCCGCTCCCGACCGGCTCGGCGGCCGGGAAGATCGCCTCGGTCAATTCGGCGATCAGCTGAACCGGAGCGTAGACGTCGGCGTTCGGGTCGGCCGCACGAGCCGACTCGACATGCCGCGTCATCCGATCGATGCGTCCCGGCGACAACAGCGAGCTCAGCAGCGAACGCTGGGCACCGAGGAACCGAGTCGCGGCACCGTCGACCTCCAGGCGATCGAGGATCTCGGGGGTGACGAGCGCGGCCGGGACCTTCAGTCCGTGATCGATCAGCAGACGGACCGCCTGTCGCTGCTTCTCGGCCGGGATCGGATGGTACAGCCGGTCCGCGTCGCCGTACCACAGGTTGATCTGCTCGAACCCGCCGACGACGGCCGTGACGTGATTCAGTTCGCGGTTCCGCTGGGCGATGAGCTGATCGTACATGTTGCGCAGCAGGTCATAGTCTTCCCCTTCGCGGCAGGTGGCCGAGACGAGGAACCCGGCGACTCGATCGATGTTCGCCATGCCGAGTTCGGTCGCGCGGACGGTATCGGACCCGAGATCCTCGGTCTGGCGAGTCGGATCCTGCGACGGATCGGCATCGCCGAACCGGAGCATCGGATCGTCCTTTTGCATCGCCAACAGCGCCGCTTGGCCTTCCTTCTCGGCCGCGTCGTCGGCGTACTGGGTGTAGCCCCAGCGGACGGCGAAGTGATCGTAAGGACCGACGGTCGGAATCAGCGCCGCTCCGTCTCCCGGCTGCGCAACGTAGTTGAAGCGGCCGTAGTCCATGATCGACGCCTCGGTCCCGAACTTCGCGGTGAACTCGGGATCGCGCAGCTGCTCGACGCTGTAGTGCGCCGACGCCTTCATGTTGTGGGGAAAGCCGAGCGAGTGCCCGACCTCGTGCGCCACGATGTAGGCGAGCAGCTCGCCGACCACCTCATCGGGCATCGGCAGCTTCTGGGCCCGTTCGTCGTTCGGCGACGCCTGGACGAAGTACCAGTCGCGCGCGAGCTTGAGCACGTTGTGGTACATCCGGACGTCCGCTTCCAGGATCTCGCCGGTGCGAGGGTCATGCACGTGCGGGCCGAACGCGTTCTCGGTGGTGCTGGGGAGCCAGCGGATGGTCGAGATGCGGGCATCCTCGGGATCCCAGTTCGGATCCTCCTGCGGCGACGGCGCCAGGCGCCCTTCGATCGCGTTGCTGAATCCGGCCGCCTCGAAGGCGGGCCGCCACATCTCGATCCCCTTCTTCACGAACGGCTGCCACTTCTCGGGCACTTCGCGTCCGACGTAGAAGACGATCGGCTGGACCGGATCCGAGACGGCGGCTGCGGGGTCCTTCTTCTCCAGCCGCCAGCGGGTGATCAGCTGGATGTTCTCGACCGCATGCGAATCGTCGGCGGCATCCTCGAACTGCTGGAACCCGACCGTGAAGAAACCGACTCGCTCGTCGTATCGGCGCGGGCGCATCGGCACCAGCGGCAGGAGCCGCATGCTGTGATGCACCACGGCGGTGACCGACGATTGGGTCGAGTCGCGAGGGACATCCTCGCCGCGGCGACCGGGACCGCGCGCTCCGGCAGCGGCGTCTCCGCCCCCCAGCCGATAGCTCGCGAGCATCTCGACTTCGACGTTCTCCGGGAAGCTCTTCACCCGCTCGATGAACGTCTTCTTGGGATCGATCGCCTGAGCGCCGAGGAGCTGCTTGGCCGAGAACTCGCTCGGATCCGACGTGAACAGCTCGGTCACCTCGATCACCGGCTTCTGGTCGGTGCCGTACGCGGCGACCGGAAAGACCTGGATGATCGGCAGCACGCTCGTCGCGTCGACCGCCTGCTTCAGCGCGCCCTGGCTGTCGGTACGCAACGCGTACTTCACGTCGCGCAGCAATATCTGATCGCCTCGCTTCTCCCAGCGGACGACGCGATCGCCGACCGGCATGCCGGCGATGCTGAAGCCGGCCTGCGTCTGCTCGAGGGTGGTGACCCAGAGCATGTCGCGGCCGAGCTGTTCGACCGGGAGCTCGTAGTAGAGCTTCTCGCCGATCTTGTGGATCAGGAAGAGTCCCGGTTGGGTCTCGGCCTTGTCCGTGATCACTTCGGCGTACGGCTTGACGCTCGATGCATCCGCCGCCGCCGAGCCGCCGTTCCCCGAGCCGCCGCCCCCTCCCGGCCCGCGGCGCTGCGCCAGCGCCGCCTCCGGAGCCCAGAGCGTCGCGACGATTCCCGCCGCGACGAGCGCTCCCCACCATCGATTCGCCTTCATCGATCGCCACCTCATCGGATGATGCCGTCCTCGACGCCCCGCTCCCGATCGCGATCGTCTCGTGGGTCGCGAGTCGATCGCCGGACCGGTGCGTCGGAGGACCGTTGCTTACGGCGCCGCGCGCCGTCCCGTTTCGTGCAGGCTCCCGTCATCAGAAGCCCTCTCAGGCCTCGATCTCCCCTCCCACCTCGCCCGACGAGACGTCGAGCTGAGCCGGTCCGAGGGTCCGGATCGAAGCATGCAGGATCTTGAGCTGGATGTTCAGTCGGAGCGCGTCGGCGCGCTCGACGACCACCGTCAGCAGACCGTTGAACAGCAGCGAACCGTTCTCCTGCGCGTAGTAGCCGGCGATGACGCCGATCAGCCCGAGCAGGTCGCTGCACGTTCCCAGGTAGGTCAGGTTGTTCTGCCGCAGCGCCGGATCCTCGACGCCGAGCACGTCCTTGTTGCTCTGGTGCATCGAGATCAGGCTGACGAGCGTGTTCAGTTCGTTGAAGCGTCGCCGATAGGTCATCACCTCGAGCCCGAGCAGGGTCAGGAAGGCGAGGCCGATGTAGACGAAGATGCCGAGAAACGCCTCGATTCCCTGCAGCATCTCGCTGGTCGTCGAAACGTCGAGCTCGAAGCTTCCGTCCTCGATCCGCGCCACGTCGGAATCGAGCAGGTGCGCGGCCGAGGCGAGGAGTTTCGGCGTCAGACCGGCTCGGGCGACCAGATAGGTCCGGATCTGAGGCGTCTCGATCGGCTCAGCGGGGAGCGGCGGATCGACTCGCAGGAAGCCTCTCGGAATCTGCGACGGGACCAGATAGTCGAGCGTCAGCCCGCGCGCGCCGACCGGCAGCGACGTCGGACGGAAGCCTTCGCGCTCCAGACGTTCCAGTCGCGCGAGCGTCTCGTCGGCTCCCAGATCCTTCACGACGAAGACGCCGTCGACGTCGCTCGGCAACGCGTAGGTGTCGTCCGTCAGACGACTCCAGTCATGCACGAACTCGGGGAGCGGCAGGCCCGACGTGCGGAACCAGTCGATAGCGACGCTGTGACTCCCCTCGCGCTCGCTCGAGGTCAGCAGACGACGCACGTCGGCCAGGCGTCGTCCCTCGCGCAGCAGGCAGATGGCCCATTCGGAACGAGGGAGTTCCAGACGCTGGAGCGTCGGGGGAATCGGAATCCCTCCCTGCACGAACGCCAGATCGATCCTCCCCGCGATCACCTGCTCCGCCGCCTCGCGCGAGCCCGGCACCTCGACCTGTCGCACGGTCAGCAGATGCCCGCGCTGCAGACGCGAGCGGAGCAGGACCGCATCCCGATCGGGGAGCGCCAGACTGAGCTTCGTGACGTGCAGGAACTCGCCGTAGAACCAGACGCCGAACAGCAGGATCGCACCGAGCAGGAACCAGACCGGCAGACGGTGCATGCCGAACAGCTTGCGGACGTCGCGCGAGACGCGTTCCGCCTCATGCGCCGCTCGCGCGACCCCCTGTGCCGCGCGGCGCAGACCGCTGTGCCCCGGCAACTGCTCCGCGACTCCCTGGTCGATCTCCTCGGCGCGGCGGACCACCGGCCCGATGCGCAGACGCATCGGTGCGACGATCGGCGGCGGCGCATCCGCGGCGCGAGCGTCGACGGCGCGTGCGTCGCCGTCCGGCGGCGCGGTCGAGCTGGGTTCGGAAGCACTCATGAAGTCGGTCGTGAAGGACGATCGAGCGGCCCGCCGTCGGCGATGATCGCTTCCGAGAATAACCCGAGTCGCGGCGCGGGGCGATCCACGACCCGCCGTGACTCGTTACGGATCGCCGGGAAAGACGGGAACAGGGACGAGCTTCGGCGCTGACTTTCCTCGCGACGCGGCTCGGGGAAAATCATCACGCAGGTTTCGTGAACCCTCGCCCCTCGGGCGGCGTCCCAACAGAGCGAGGCGCGATGTCGGGACTCGCCCCGACGCCGAAATCGCCTCCGATCCGACGTGCGTTCGCCGTTCCCTTGGCTTATCATCGCGAACGCCCGTTTCTCGCAGGGGAGCGAGTCGATGGTCACCAATGTGCTCGACCGGCCGACTCTGGTGCTGAACCGGAATTGGCAGCCGATCGGCGTCAGCACCGTTTCGCGGTCCCTCATCAAGCTGTGGAACCGCGCGGCGCAGGTCGTCGATCCCGACGATTACCGGCTGTACGACTGGGCCGACTGGGCCGCACTCGCGGTCCGGGAGGGGGAGCCGTTCATTCAGGCCTGCCGCTTCCGACTGCGGATCCCCGAGGTCGTCACCCTGACTCGCTATGACCGCGTGCCGGTCAAGGAAGTTCCGTTCAGCCGACGGAACGTCTTCAAGCGGGACCGCTACACCTGTCAGTACTGCGGTTCGGAGCCGGGGAGCGAAGACCTGACGATCGATCACGTCCTGCCCCGTTCGCAGGGAGGTCTCTCGACCTGGGAGAACTGCGTGCTCGCCTGTGTCGCCTGCAACAAGGCGAAGGCCGATCGGACTCCCGATCAGGCGCGGATGCCGCTGCGGACCGCTCCGCGGCGTCCCAAGTGGAAGCCGACCTACTCGGCTCGGGGCCCCCGAGTCGAGAGCTGGCAGAAGTTTCTCAGCGAAGCGTACTGGAACATCGAGCTCGATCGCGGCTGAGCGAATCGAGGTCGGTCGCACGACGGGAAACAACGTAGGCCCGCGTCGTCCCCGACGCGCGGCAGAGCGACTCCGGTTCTTCGGGCAGCTGCGCCGTCGGACCGGTGTCGCCATCGCACTCCCGCGGCTCGGGACGAGCCGGGGCCACGCAGGGTGCCGACTCGTTCGGCTACCCAACCAGCCCGAAACGAAGCGCCGGGATCAGCCCTTTCGGAAAACGCTGCGACCGAGGGCGGTCGCACTACGACAAGGCTGCGACCGAGGGCGGTCGCACTACGACAAGACTGCGACCGAGGGCGCGGTTGCACGACGCCCGCCCCTCTCACGCCAGGATGTCGGTCGCGACCTTCCCCGCGACGTCGGTCAACCGGAAATCCCGCCCGGCGTGTCGGTACGTCAGCCGTTCGTGGTCGACCCCCAGCAGATGCAGCAGCGTCGCGTGAAGGTCGTGGACGTGCATCCGATTCTCGAGGGCGTAGTAGCCGTATTCGTCGGTCGCGCCGTAGCGATATCCCGGCTTCGTCCCTCCCCCCGCCATCCACATCGTGAATCCTTCGGGATTGTGATCGCGCCCGTTGGTCCCTTCCGCGACCGGCGTCCGTCCGAACTCCCCTCCCCACAGCACCAGCGTCTCGTCCAGCAGCCCGCGCCGCGCCAGATCCTCGAGCAGTCCGGCGATCGGCCGATCGACTTCGAGCGCGTTCTTGGTGTGCCCCTTCAGCAGATCGGCATGCTGATCCCACTGCACGAAGGCGTCGCTGTGAGTCACCTGCACGAAACGGACCCCTCGTTCCGAGAAGCGCCGCGCCAGCAGGCACTTGCGACCGAAGTCGCTCGTCACCGGCTCATCCATGCCATATAGCCGCAGCGTCTCGTCGCTCTCGTCCGACAGATCCTCGATCCCCGGCATCTCGGCCTGCATCCGAAACGCCAGCTCGAACGACCGGATCCGGGCTTCGAGATCGGGATCTCCCGCGACGGTCGCCAGATGTTCGTCGTTCATCACTCCCAGCAGGTCGACCTGCCGACGCTGCTGGTCGAGCGTGC
Organism: uncultured Pirellulaceae bacterium; assembly: GCA_964652385.1. GTDB lineage: Bacteria > Planctomycetota > Planctomycetia > Pirellulales > Pirellulaceae > UBA11682. Next base: position 19,027 of record CAZZBI010000060.1, read on the forward strand.
GCCGCGGATGGCGCAGATGGGCAACGCGAACCTGATCGATCGGCAGACTCGCGTTCCCCAGCGGCGTTCCCTGATGATGAGCGGGCAGGAAGGCGCTCCCCCAATTCCGCACCCCGCCATGAGCCAGCGTCGGCGCGATCGTCACGAACGCCGGCAGGTTCTCGTTCTCGGTTCCGAGACCGTACGAGACCCAAGCTCCCATGCTCGGGCGAACGAACGCATCGCTGCCGGTATGGAGCTTCAGCAGGGCACCACCATGAGCCGGATTGGTGCCGTGCACCGAATGCAGAAAGCAGATCCGATCGACCTGCCGAGCGACGTTCGGAAACAGCTCGCTGATCATCATCCCCGACTCGCCGTACGGCCGGAACTTCCACGGCGAGGCGAGCAGCTTGCCGGTCGGCGCGAACTGGACGCGCGGCTTGTCGAACGGCAGCTCCTTGCCGTCGTCCGCCTGGAGCTTCGGCTTGTAGTCGAACGTGTCGACGTGCGACGGCCCCCCTTTCATGAACAGGAAGATGACTCGCTTCGCACGCGGCACGAATCCGGGGAAGCGGCCGCGCGGCGACTCGTCCCGCGACGCGGCGTCGACGGAGGTCGGCTCCAGGAGCATCGAACGGAGGGCGAGCGTTCCGAAACCCAGAGCGCTGCCGGCCAGCATGCGTCGGCGATCGATGCCGCCCTGCTCGAGACCGGCCGCGCCGCGGGGCCTGTCGCGTCGATCCGAACCGGTTCGTCCGTTCATCCCCGCACCTCGTTCCGCCTTGCGTCGTTCGTTCGTCCGACTCCGTCGTGCGATCGCCCCCGATCGCGCCCCGCTCAGCGAACGTGAAGCATCTCGTTCGAGATCAGCAGCGTCTGAGCGAGCATCGTCCAGCGCTCGTCATCCGAGGTCGCGTCGTCAGCCGCCGATCCCGATGGCTCGAGCGCCGCGGCGAACCGTTCCACCTCGCGCCGTGACGCGTCTCGTCCGAGCACCTGTCGGAAGAGCCATTCGATGCGCGCGATCGGATCGTCCCCTGCCTGACGCCGACTGTGATCGACCAACGCTTGCGCCGCCTGATCGACCAGCGGCGAATTCAGCAGGAAGAGTGCCTGATTCGGCACGACCGTTTCGTCTCGACTGCCGACCGGGACCGCGGCATCGGTCGAATCGAACAGCCCGAACAGGTCGTACAGATGATTGCGGATCACCGGCAGATAGAGCGATCGGACCGGAGCTTCGTAGCGGGTGTTGTCCTT
>CAZZBI010000061.1:0-1374 GCA_964652385.1 uncultured Pirellulaceae bacterium
ATCCAGATCACCGCGCTCTCTCCTCGCATCAGCGCGGCGGAGGCATCGAGGGTCGGTGATCGGCCGGCGGTCCGAGGCGCGACGAAGAAGCCGCCGAGCAGCGCACAAACGCGATCGACGACCGACCCGGGATGCTGCCAGACCCCTTTCCAGGCGATCGTCGTCAGGCCGATCGGCATGGCGCCCCAGGCGACGACGAGCGCCACGAGCCAGCGGGCACCGAACGGACGCCCGAGCACGAATGCCGCAGCGGTCAGCAGCCCGAGCGGTACGGCTCGAATCAGAACGCCCAGCAAGATCGACGACGTCTGACGAAAGACCGCTCCGACCTGCGTCTCGAACGCGATCGGCAGCCACGATCCGAGGAGCAACAGCAGGGCGATGACCAGCGGACGGTAACCGGCGACGACGAATCTCGTCGACGCAAGCACGAGCGCGACGCCCGGTGCCGCCGTCGAGGCTCGGGAAGCGGAGGGGGCGTCCGGAGCGACCGGCTCCGGATCCGCTTCCGGCCGTCTCACGGATTCTCTCGCCGTCGCAACTCGTCCTGCAGCTGCGAGCATTCGCGCGTCTTGCGGCCGCACGTATCGCAGGCCGAGGGGATGACGCCCCCCTTGAGACTCGCCAGGCCGCCGCACGAACCGGAGATCGGCTTGCGGCCGAACATCACGCCGATCGCCATGCCGACGATCGCGATCCCGAAGACGATGAACCCGGCCAGGATCATGCCGCCGAGCGAAGCGCCGTTCCCGTCACCTCCGGGTGCTCCCGCACCGGAAGCCGCTTCGATCGGCGTGAAGACGAACGCGTCGTCGCGCCGTTCGCGCAGCCCTTGGCCGTCGTGTTCGAGCACGAAGAGCGTGCCGCCGAACTTGCGGACCACCTCGCGTCCCGCCTCGTAGCCCAAGACGCTGACGGCGGTCGCCAAACCGTCGGCCGTCATGCAGTCGTCGGCGATGATCGAGGCGCTGGCGAGCGGGTGTTCGACCGGTCGACCGGTCGACGGATCGATCGTGTGCGAGTAGCGCTTGCCGTCGACCTCGTAGAAGTTCTCGTAGTCGCCGCTCGTGGCCAGACTCCGTTCGCCCAGTTCGACGACTCCCAGCGGCTGCAGCGCGGCGGTCGGGCGACGGATGCCGATCGACCACAACGCGTCCTTGGGATGTCGCCCCTTGGCACGCACTTCCCCCCCGACTTCGACCAGATAATCCGCGATGCCGAGCGATTCCAAACGGAGCGCGACACGATCGACCGCATAACCCTTGGCGATCGCGCTCAAGTCGATCCGCAGGTTCGGAATCGACTTGCGGAGCGCCGGGGGATCGAGACGGACTTCCAGTTTGGTGAAGCCGACCCGCTCGCGCAGCGCGGCGA
>CAZZBI010000061.1:1384-20143 GCA_964652385.1 uncultured Pirellulaceae bacterium
CGCGGCGATCTCGTCGTCGCTCGGCAGGTTCTCGATGTCGCGATTCGGGCCGAAGCTCCAGCGTTCGACCAGCGGACCGACGGTGACGTCGAAGGCGCCGTTGCTGGCCTCGGAAATCTCCTGGGCTCGGGCGACGACCGTTGCCGTGGGGAGCGAGACGTCGAACCAGTCGGTGCTCGACGAGTCGTTGAAGCGCGACACCTCCGAGTCGGGACGGTAGGTCGACATCGCCTGGTTGACCGATTCGAGCTCTTCTTCGATCGGGGCGCGAGTCGTCGCGGCGTCCCAGGTCGAACCGGCTTCGACGGAGAACTTGACCGAGTAGGTCGTCCCCATCGTCGTCCCTTCGACGACGATCGGTTCGTCGGCGAGGGGACGCGCGGAGCCGACCGCCGGTCCGAGCCACGCTCCGGCAAGCAGAGCGACGGCCGCGACGAGCGATCGACGGAAGACGGAAGCGAAGCGACTCATGAGCGGAGCTCCGATGGCTCGGTCGGTCAAAGCGAACAGGCCGGCACTCCCGCGTCGGGAGTCCCGGCCTGACTCGTCTGTCATCCTTCCAGGGCGAGCGCGGGCCGGGAGAACCCGGCTGCAGGCGATCAGCCGCCGAAGTCGTCGTAGGCGATGTTCTCGGGCTCGACTCCCAGATCGTCGAGCATCTTGAAGACCGCCGCGTTCATCATCGGCGGACCGCAGATGTAGTACTCGATGTCTTCCGGAGCCGGGTGGTTCTTCAGGTAGTTCTCGAGGAGCACCTGATGGATGAAACCGCGATAGCCGGTCCAGTTGTCTTCGGGGAGCGGCTCCGAGAGAGCGATGTTGAACTTGAAGTTCGGGAACTCCTTCTCGATCGCGCGGAAGTGCTCGACGTAGAAGAGTTCGCGCGAGCTGCGGCCGCCGTACCAGTAGGTAACCTTGCGGCCGGTCTTCAGGTTCTTGAACAGCTCGAAGATGTGACTGCGGAGGGGCGCCATGCCGGCTCCACCGCCGATGTAGACCATCTCGGCGTCGGTGTCCTTGATGAAGAACTCGCCGTAGGGACCCGAGATCGTCACCTTGTCCCCCGGCTTCAGCGAGAAGATGTAGCTGGACATCTTCCCCGGCGGCAGGGCGGCGCGCTTCGGCGGCGGCGACGCGACGCGGACGTTGAGCATGATGATGCCCTTCTCGCCCGGGTAGTTGGCCATCGAGTAGGCCCGAATCACCGGCTCTTCGACCTTCGACACGTACTGCCAGACGTTGAACTTGTCCCAATCGGGATGGAACCGCTCCTGGATCACGAAGTCCTTGTACTTCACTTCGTGCGGCGGGCACTCGATCTGGATGTAGCCGCCTGCCTTGAACGCCACCTCTTCGCCGGCCGGGAGCTCGAGCACGAGCTCCTTGATGAAGGTGGCGACGTTGTCGTTCGACCGGACCGTGCAGACCCACTTCTTGGTCTCGAAGACCTCGTGCGGGACTTCGATCTTCATGTCCTGCTTGACCGCGACCTGGCAGGAGAGGCGGAGCCCTTCCTTGGCCTGACGGTTGTTGATGTGTCCCTTTTCGGTCGCCAGGATCTCGCCGCCGCCGGTCAGGACCTTCACCTTGCACTGGGCACAGGTGCCGCCGCCGCCGCAGGCGCTCGAGACGAAGATCCCTTCGCCCGCCAGCGCCCCGAGCAGCTTTCCTCCGGCCGGGACCGTGATCTCCTTCTGATCGTTGATCAGGATCTTCACGGCGCCGCCGGTGACCAGCAGCTTCTTGGCGTACAGGATCAGGATCACCAGGGCGATGACCACGACGACGAACATCGCGACGCCCAGCAGGATTTCCGTCATGGCAACGATCTTCCGAAGCGGTATTGGAGGGACGACCGAGGCGTGGGTCAGATGCCGCCGAAGGCCATGAAGCCGAGCGCCATCAGACCGACGGTGATGAACGTGATGCCGAGGCCGCGGAGCCCCTTGGGGACGTGGCTGTAGCGGAGCTTCTCGCGGATGCCGGCCAGCGTGGCGATCGCCAGCGCCCAACCGACTCCCGATCCGACTCCGAAGATGCAGCTCTCGACGAAGTCGTACTCGCGTTCGACCATGAAGAGCGTTCCGGCGAGGATCGCGCAGTTCACGGTGATCAGCGGCAGGAAGATGCCGAGCGTGTTGTAGAGCGCCGGCACGTAGCGATCGAGGAACATCTCGAGGATCTGCACGATCGCCGCGATGGTCCCGATGTAGCTGATGAACCCGAGATAGCTCAGGTCGAGGTTCGACAGGTACGAGTTGCCCGTCCACGAGAGCGCGCCCGGCTTGAGCACGAACGTGAAGAGCAGGTTGTTCATCGGCAGCGTGACCGCCTGGACGCCGATGACCGCGACCCCCAGGCCGAGCGCCGTCTTGACGTTCTTCGAGACGGCCAGGAACGTGCACATCCCGAGGAAGTAGGTCAGCGCCATGTTCTCGACGAAGACCGAGCGGAGAAACAGCGAGAGGTAGTCCATGATCGTCACTCCGCTTCGACTTGTTCGGGCTTCACGGTCCGCAGGATCCAGATGAAGATCCCGATCAGGAAGAACGCGCTCGGCGGGAGCAGCATCATCCCGTTCGGGACGTACCAACCTCCCTTGGTCACCGGCGTCAGCAGCTCGTAGCCGAGGATCGATCCGGAACCGAGCAGCTCCCGGATCGTACCGACCGTCACGAGGATCACGCTGTAACCGAGTCCGTTGCCGAGACCGTCGATGAAGCTCGCCAACGGTCCGTTCTGCATCGCATAGCCTTCGGCGCGACCCATCACGATGCAGTTGGTGATGATCAGCCCGACGAAGACCGACAGCTCCTTGCTCAAGGCGAAGGCATAGGCCTTGATCGCCTGATCGACGACGATCACCGCCGAGGCGATGACGGTCATCTGGACGATGATCCGGATGCTGTTGGGAATCAGGTTCCGGATCGCCGCGATCGCGGCACTCGAAACGGCCGTGACCGCCGTCACGGCGAGCGCCATGACGATCGCCTTGTCCAGCTTCGTGGTGACGGCCAGCGCCGAGCAGATCCCGAGGATCTGCAGCGCGATCGGGTTGTTGTTGAAGACCGGATCCAGCAGGACCGACTTCAGCGTCTTCTTGGCGGCTGCCATGGCTTATCTCATCTCCTCGCCGCCGGCGGCGGCAGTGGCGACGGCGGCGGAGCGGTTCTTCTCGACGAACGAGCGGAATCCGAGATCGCCGAACCAGAAGCGGATCATGTTCTCGACGCCGACCGAGGTGATCGACGCGCCCGAGAGGGCATCGACCTGACTGGGAGCATCCGGAGCGGCCCCTCCCTTGACCACGCGCAAGGCCACCTCTCCTTCGGCGTCGTACAGGCTCTTCCCCTGCCACTTCGCCTTCCAGAGCGGGTTGTCCACCTCGCCACCGAGCCCCGGCGTTTCGCCGTGCTGGTAATACGTGATTCCCTGAACGGTGTTGAGATCCCCTTCGAGCGCGATGAACCCGAACAGGGTCGACCAGAGGCCGTAGCCACGGATCGGGAAGACGTAGAGTTCGACCTGGTCGGTGCTCCCCTCCGCCATGACGCGATAGACGACCGAGCGGTTTTCGCGGGCCTTGAGCTTGGCCGGGTCTTCGGCCAGTTCGGTGCAGAGTTCCGGGTCCTTGCTCTTGGACTCCTTCAGGCCGTCGACCGTCGCCGGATCGACTCCCTCGAGCACCTCACCCGTCTTCAGATCGACGACGATCGGCGAGATGCGAGCGGCGAAGACTTCGCGGATCTTGGCCGCGTCCGCCTTGGCGTCGATCAGGCCGGCCGCCATCAGCACATTCTTCTGACGGTCGAGTTGCTTGTTGGCCTCCTGAACGCTCCGCAGACCGACGGCGGCGCCCGAGACCATCACCGCGCAGACGACGCAGAGCGTCACCGCGACGAGAAACGTGTTGGCGATGCTGTCACGCTGCATTGTAGGCGACCCTCCGCTTGATATTGGCCTGGATCACGAAGTAGTCGATCAGCGGTGCGAAGATGTTGCCGAACAGGATCGCCAGCATGATCCCCTCGGGAAAGGCCGGATTGAGCGAGCGGACGACCAGCGTCATGAAGCCGATCAGACCGCCGTAGATCCACTTGCCCGTGTTGGTCATCGAAGCCGAGACCGGATCGGTCGCCATGAAGACGGTGCCGAACGCGAAACCGCCGATCACCAGGTGCCACTCGGGGCCGACGGCGAACATCGGGTTGTCGACCGAGCCGGCGGCGAGGTTCAGCAGCCAGCCGAAACCGAACATGCCGATCAGCACGCCGGCCATGATCCGCCACGACCCGATGCCGGTCGCGATTAGGATCGCCGCTCCGATCAGGCAGGCCAATGCCGACGTCTCGCCCATCGAACCGTGCATGTTGCCGATGAACGCGTTCCACCAGGTCAGGCCGTTCGGAATCGACTCGACGAGGACCGTCTTGTCGGCCGCGACCACCTTGCCGGTCATCTCGGTCAGCTTCCCCCCTTCGGCCAGCACGCCGAGCGCCGTCGCTCCGCTGTAGCCGTGGACCGCGGTCCAGACGTTCGTGCCGCTCATGTCCGCCGCGTGGGCGAAGTAGAGGAAGGCTCGCGCGGTGAGGGCCGGATTCAGGAAGTTCATGCCGGTGCCGCCGAAGACCTCCTTGCCGAGGACCACCCCGAAGATGATCCCGATGGCGACTTCCCACAGCGGAATCGTCGGCGGGAGCGTCAGCGGAAAGAGCATGCTCGTGACGAGGAACCCTTCGTTGATCTCATGCCCGCGAACGATCGCGAAGATCGCCTCGCAGAGACCACCCGCCGCCAGGCCGACGATGTAGACCGGCAGGAAGAAGAGCGCACCGTGCAACAGACAGGCGATCAGTCGCGACGGGTTGGTCAGGTCCTCGGTGAACGAGCCCGCTTCGCGATAGCCGATGCCGATCGAGTCGAGCACCGCGTACCGCCAGCCTTCGGGGGCGTATTCGGTCCCCGAGGCCTGAGCCGCCTCGGTCGCGGCGGCGATGATCCGATTCGCCTGATGTCCGGTATTGAACATCGCGAAGAAGATGCACGGGAGCAGGGCGACGATCACCATGCTCATCATGCGCTTCAGGTCGAGCGCATCGCGCACGTGCGTCGGCCCATGAGCCGTCTCGCCCGGCGTGTACAGGAACGTATCCTGCGCCTCGTAGAGCGGGTAGAGCTTCTCGAGCTTGCCTCCCTTGGCGAACAAGGGATGCATCCTATCGAGCATCTTGCGGATCATCGTGGCCTCAACCCTCTTTCTCGATCCGGGTCAGGTTCTCGCGGAGAATCGTCCCGTAGTCGTACTTGCCGGGGCAGACGAACGTGCAGAGCGCCAGATCCTCTTCGTCCAGCTCGAGCACGCCGAGCGCCTGAGCGAGTTCCGCATCCTTCGTGATCAGGCTCCGCAGGAGCTGCGTCGGCAGGATGTCGAGCGGCATCACCTTTTCGTAGACGCCGATCGGGACCATCGCCCGCTTGCTCCCCTCGGTGCTGGTCGTCAGCGAGAACCGCTTCCCCGGCGTCATGGCCGAGGCGAAGGCACGCGTGATCGAGAACTTGTCGAACCCGGGGCGCTGCCACCCCATCAGGATCCGCTTGTTCCCCTCTTCGAGCACCGAAATCTGCAGGTGATACCGTCCGAGATAGTCGGCCGGAGCGGCGACTCGACGGCCGTCGAGCACGCTCCCCGAAACGACTCGGGCGTTCGTCGCGTCGTACTGTCCGGCGAGCAGCTCGGGCAACTTCGCTCCGATTCGCGTCCGCAGCAGTCGCGGCTTGGTGACCAGCGGACCGCCGAGAGCGATCGTCCGCTCGACCGACACCTTGCCGGTGAGGACGAGCGAGCCGATGGCGATCAGGTCCTGATAGTTCAGATGCCAAACGGTCCGCTTCGGGCCGACCGGATCGAGAAAATGGATGTGGGTCCCGACGAGACCGGCGGGGTGCGGCCCCGCGAACTCCTCGACCTGAACCCCCGGCACCCCTTCGCCCGGAACCTTCGCCCCCGCCTTGATGCAGACGAAGACCTTGCCCGAGGTGAGCTTGGCGAGCAGCTTGAGGCCGGCGAGGAATTGATCGCGCGACGCCGCGATGATCGGTTCCGGATCGGCCGCCAGCGGACGGGTGTCGATCGCGGTGACGAAGATGCTTCGCGGCTGCGATTCGATCGACGGCACGCGACTCCAGGGACGCGTCCGGAACGACGTCCACGCGCCGCTGCGAACCAGCAGCGAAACGACTTCGTCCCGAGTCAGCTTGTCGATGCCCGAGAGATCGCAGCTGGGAAACGACTCTGCGTCGTTGCCGTCGAGCTTGATGACGATCCCTTCGAACTTCCGCTTCTCGCCGCGATTCACGGCCGTGACCGTGCCGGCTCCGGGAGCGGTATAGATGACGCCCGGAGTCTTCTTGTCCTCGAAGACCGGCTGGCCGAGCTTCACTCGATCGCCGGGCTGGACGAACATCGTCGGCTTCATGCCGATGTAGTCGTCGGCGACGAGCGCCACTTCGGTCACGCGCCGGCTGTCGTCGATCTCGGTCGACGGTACGCCGGCGATCGGTACGTCCAAGCCGCGGCGGATCTTCATGTTCGGCGTCTCGATGGCATTCGATGAAGCGTCGAGCCGAGCGATTCCGACTGCGACGCAAGAGTCTCGATTCCGAACCGCGCGGTCGGTCCCGACGCAGTTCGAGCGGACGTTCTCTCTCGAGGCGGCTCGCCGCACGCTCCGACCGGACGGCCAACCGAGCCGCCCGCACGACGCGTCGCATTTCACCGCTCGACCCGGACCGGACCTCTTCGCAGCGGCAGGCAGAGAAGACGTTCGACTCGCTCGCGATCAACGATCCCACCGGATCGATCGCGGCGGTCGACCGCCGAACTCCCCCCCTCGGTTCCGACGATCGGAGCGGATTCTGTGATTTATTTCACGGAACCCGACCCGAAAAGACGCGCCATGGTAGGCGCGTACTCCGAAAACCGAAGCTCCCGGTTCTTCTTCACGGCGGACTCGGACGAGCCGCAACGGCTCGCGCCGCGCTTCGAAGAACGGACCGTCGGTCGGACGCATCGCCGAATCGCCTCGGTAGCCGCTGGGCTCACGAGCGGATCGCCGACGCACCTCGGACGGTCTCGCGAAGGCATCGATCGTACTGAAATCGGCACTTGGGACAAGGCGACTCGACCTTAGTTTCTTGTCGGTTCGATCCGCCACGCACTCTCGGCGCGCTGCCGGCGCCTCGTTTCGACTCGCGCGGCGGCCGCCGGCGGCCGTCGGACGAGTGCTGTCGCCTGAGTCGCTCGGTTGGAGCGGCGGTCACTGGCCCGTATCATCTCGCTCGGCCGCTGCACACTCAGTGAGCGGCTCCTCCCTTCGGGCGGCTGTCGATCGGCGCTCCGCTCGGCCGATCGCCCCCCGAACCGCCGCCATGCCGGAGAGCCGAATGATGGTCCCCCCGCTGCCGATCGATCTTGCGGCGTGCCGTCTCCGCCAGACCCGATTCGTCGAACGGATGGCGGCAGAAGAAGTCGAATGGGCCGTCCTGACCAGCCCGGAAGCGGTCCAGTGGCTGACCGGAGTTCGTGTCCCGTTCCCGTTTCGGACGATCGCGTCGATCGACGCCACGGGCCAGGTGACGCTCGTCGTACCGCATAAGGTCCCCGAGGTCGCAGCGGCCGATCGGGTCGAGGCGTATGTCGCCAAGCGATTGTCGACGATGCGCAGCGACCAGTTCGCCGGTGCCCTCGAAACCTGGCTCCCGCTCGCCGCGGATCGTCTGGGGACGAAACGCGTCGGCTTGGAGTTCTCGTCCGCTCCGGCCTACCTGGTTTCGCATCTGTCCGGCGACGCGATCGATCTCGAGCCGGAGCTGTTCGACCTGCGGCGGTGCAAACAGCCGGACGAGATCGCTCTGATCCGGCGCGCGATCGCCGGGACCGAAGCGATGTATCGCACGGCTCGGGCCCTGATCGCTCCCGGCCTGACCGAGCTCGCGATGTTCAATGCGCTTCAGACGGCCGCGGTCGAGACGTTCGGCGAGCCGTTGACCGGCACGGGCAACGACTATCGCTGCAATGCCCGCGGCGGGGCTCCGCGCGATGCCCATCCGGCTCGGGCCGGCGAGCTCTGGATTCTCGATCTCGGCCCGGCCTATCGCGGCTACTTCGCCGACAACGCGCGAACGTTGGCCGTGACCGACCCGACCGACGAGCAGCTCGAAGCGTGGCGACGGATCGTCGACATCTTCGCGTTGGTCGAGTCGACGGTGCGACCGGGAACGTCGTGTCGCGAGCTCTTCGACACCGTCGCGGCGCGACTGGCGCAGGCTCCCTGCGGTCGGTTCGACCACCACCTGGGGCACGGCATCGGTCTGCATCCGCACGAAGCGCCGCGGCTGAATCCGAATTGGGACGACCGCTTTCGCGAAGGGGATGTCTTCACCGTCGAACCGGGGCTCTACGACGCCGAGCATCTGCGGCACGGCATTCGACTGGAGAACGACTATCGAGTCACTGCCGACGGCGTCGAACTGCTGACGCCGTTTCCGCTCGAACTGCGCTGAGAGTCCCTCGGTCGATCGCCGGCGGACGAAGCGAACGCGCCGCCACGACTGGCCGCGGTCGCGTCGCAGCGAGCTAATTCAGTTCGGGGCTCGGCGGCAGCCGACCGTAGTCCGCTTCGTTCAGGACGATGCGGCGACCGATCCGTTCGACGACCTCGCGCCACATCCGATCGGGTTCGTCGAAAAGTCCGGCCGGGTCGAGGTCACAGACGAACCAACTCCCCTCGGCCAATTCCCGTTCGAGCTGACCGGGGCCCCAGCCGGAGCAGCCCGAGAAGACTCGCAGCGGTGACGTGCCGTGATCGAAGACCTGCGCGAGTTCGCTCTTCTGATGCGTCAGGAAGAGTCCGGCAGCGACCTGGGAGTTGGCCCATTCGGATCGCGTATGCAGCGCGACGACCGCTCCCTCGACCGGCCCCCCGCGATGCAGCACCCCCTGAGCCTTGCTCGGGCGATTCGCGAGTCGGCGCCAGAGGTCGTCGAGCGGCATCTCGCTCGGTTGATTCAGGACCAGGCCGAGTGCCCCCTGCGGCGTGTGCTCGAGCAACAGCACGACCGCATGGCGGAAGTTCTCGTCGCTCAACTGCGGCACCGCGACGAGAAGTTTCGAGGCGAGCGAGTTCATCGGCAATCTCGACGGTGGATCCGATACGCCGGAGCGGACCGAAGCGAATTCAGGACAGCGAACGTTCGCGAACGTTCAGGTCGGCAGGATCGACGTCGCCCGAGTGCGACAGCCGGATTCGGGAGGGGACCACAAGCAGCCGGCCCACGACCAACCGACTCCGAATCCGACGAGAGCGTTCCAGGTTTCCGGTTTCAGTCGACCGGCCAGACGCTGCTCCTCGATCAGGATCGGCAGCGTGCATGACACCGTGTTGCCGTACGGTTCGAGTCGAATCGGCAATCGATCGTCGTCCATCCCCAGACGCTGCTGCAGCTGCTCGAGCATCTTGCGAGTCGCCTGATGAAGCAGGTACTGATCGACCTGATCGGTCGCGACTCCGGCTGCCGTGCGCACCTGGTCGAGCAGGCGGGGGATCGCATCGACGGTGAAGCTCATCAGCGCCGGGCCGTCCATGTACAGGCGGCTCGCCCAACGCTTTCGATGCCGCGGACGGATCGCGTCCGCTTCGGGTCTCGCTCCCCCGTCGCCGACCAGCAGCGTGTCGGCGCCGCTCCCGTCGGTTCCGAAACGGAAGCCGGCCAGCTCGCGCCGCTCGGTCGCCTCGATCAGCGTCGCGGCCGCCGCATCGCCGAAGATCGTCCGCAGGCTCCGATCCTCCCGATCGATGTATTTCGAATACGTCTCGGCGGTCAGCAGCAGGATTCTCTCGGCCGATCCCGACGCGATCAGACCTTCGGCCAGCGAGAGTCCGTAGACGTAACCCGAGCAGCCGAGGTTGAAGTCGATCGCGCCGACGTCGGTCGGAATGCCCAGTCGATCCTGGATCAGACAGGCGGTAGTCGGCAGCGGGTAGTCGGGCGTCTGGGTGCAGAAGAGCAGAAAGTCGATCGACTCGGGCGAGACGTCGTAGGTCGCGAAGAGCTTGCGAGCCGCCTGGACCGCCAGATCCGACGCGGTCTGTTCGGCAGCCGCGACGTACCGCGCCGAGATGCCGGTCTTTTCGCGGATCAGCTCGAGATCCCAGTTCGGGAACTCCGCCTGCAGGTCGTCGTTCGTCTCGCACCGTTCCGGAAAGACGACGGCGATGGGACCGATCGATGCGTGCTTCACGGAGAGGGTCCGAGACGAAGGGGGACCGGGAGAGCTTCGCGCCGCGACGAGCGAGCCGCTGCCGGACGAACCGCGGTGCTCGGGCCGCCGGGGTCCGAGCACCGCCACAAGATTATCCGCTCGGTCCGCCCGCTAGAAGCGGGGCCCCCCGCTCGCGCGACTTCCGGCGCGGCACGGATCCACTCTCGCCAAACCGCCTCGGCTCGGTGCCGCCGTCACCTCGCGGTGCGGCGTTCTCGGCCGCGGCGCGTGCGAGCCGTCCCGCGAGATTCGTCGCGGTGCGCCCGAGCAGCCGGCCGCTCAAGCCGCTCGCGCGATGTGCTTCACGTTGGCTCCGGCCGCCGCCGCGATCTCGGCGTCGGTCATCAACCGATACGCGTCTCCGTCCGCCGTCTCGGTCGCCGACAGGACGCGCGACTTCTGGTGGAGCGTGCGCGGCAGGTAGGTCCAGGCGCGAGCGAGCGAGTCACGGTCGACGTCGCCGGCGATCAGCACCAGATCGGTCTCGGGGAGCGAGTTCGCGCTGCGAGCCAGGGCCGAGAACGGATCGCCGGGGATCACCTTGATCTTGGCGTCGAGCTGCTTGAGGCGGCCGTGCGCTTCCTTCAGCGAGACGCCGGTCGACGGATCGGGACGCCCTTCGAACAGGTCGACCACCGTGTAGCGGAGTTCGCCGTTGGGGAGGAACGAACCGGCGAAGCGGATCAGCCGCTCGGCACGCGTCAGATCGCCGACGCCGATCTCGAGCACGCTGCGGACCGGTCGTTCCTTGATCGTCCGGAACAGGATCCGCTCCCCCTTGGGCTTCGAGAAGCGGGTCAACCACAGGTGATGCAGCCAACGACTCATGGCGAGGCAATCCCTTGCACGAAGGCCACCGGAACGGCCCTGATCAGAGGGGAGCGGGCGCCTCGCGATCCTTCGCTCGGCGGCTCCGGGCCGACTCTCCGATCTTCGGTCCGAGCGGCGCAGCGAGTTGAATCGGCGGAATCGGAATCGACTCGCGTCCCCTCCGTCGGCCCGCACGGCGAGCGACTTGAGCCGGAGTCGGACTTTTTCTTGTCTCGAAAGGGAACGGTCGTATAGTTCCGTTGCGAGTCGCCGAAGCGGGGCCGCATCGCGGAGTCGCCCCGGCGACTCCCCCTGCTCCTCTTCGAACGACTTGCCGCCGTATCGCCCGCGACGGGGCCCCCTGCGGCTTGCCCGTCCCGACCCAAGGTCACGTCAAACGGACTTGGCGCTTTTCCTCGGAACGACTCCCCGGGGTGCGCTACGCGCTTCCCGGTGCCTACTCCTCCGATCAGCACCGAGTTCGAGGCGTTCATGTCCTCTTCCGATTCCGGCCGTCCGGATCCGCAGCGCCGTGCGCGCTTCGAGACGTTCGAGGAGCGTCTGGCATTTTCAGGCCAGGCGCTCGACTCGTTCGCGCTCGATCCGCTCGAGTCTCCCGAACTGCTGATGCAGGTCGAGCAGCTCGAGACTCCCGCCGAAGTCGCTCCGGTCGTTCAGCAAGGGGGACTCGAGTCGCTCGTCTACGGGCTGACCAATCGTCACGGATTGACGGGAGCCGGCCAGACGGTCGCCGTCATCGACTCGGGGATCGCCTGGGACCATGTCGCGCTCGGCGGCGGTTACGGTTCGAACTACCGAGTCGTCGGCGGTTGGGACTTCGCCGAGAACGACTCCAACCCTTACGACGACGGCCCCGCCGGATTCCACGGGACGCATGTCGCCGGAATCATCGGCAGCTCGAACTCGACCTATCAGGGAGTCGCCCCCGGAGCCGATCTGGTGGCGCTGCGCGTCTTCGACGACCAAGGGCGCGGGCAACTCGCCTGGGTCGAGCAGGCGCTCCAGTGGGTCTACGATCATCGCGGCTCGTTCGAGAACCCGATCACCACGGTCAACCTGTCGCTCGGCACGTCGTGGAACAGCACGTCGGTGCCGAACTGGGCGACGCTCGAAGACGAGTTCCGGCGTCTGGAACAGGCCGGCATCTTCGTGTCGGTCGCCGCCGGCAACTCGTTCCAGTCCTACCAGTCGGTCGGACTGAGCTATCCGGCGGCGAGCCCGTTCGTGGTGCCTGTCGCCAGCCACGGCGCCTCGGGGCAGCTCTCGAGCTTCAGCCAACGCGCGCCCAACGTGCTCGTCGCGCCGGGCGAGAGCATCATGAGCACCGTGCCCGAACATCTGTGGGGGAGCAGCGCCCAGTCGACTCGCTTTCTCGCCGCTTCCGGAACGAGCATGGCCGCTCCGTATGTCGCCGGCGCGAGCATGCTCGTGCGACAGGCGATGCAGACGCTCGGCTATCAGGAGATCGATCAGGATCTGATCTACGATCACTTCCGGTCGACCGCCGACATCATCCGCGACACCGTGACCAACGCGGACTACTACCGGATCAACCTGCAGCGAGCGCTCGATTCGCTCTTCTCGGATGACTTCGGCGATACGGTCGGCGATCGGCACGAGCTCGGTACGCTCTCGGATACCCGGAGCGTCTCGGGGTTCATCAACGACGCCTCGGACGTCGATGTCTTCGGCTTCACGGCCGGAGGGACGGGGCGCGTCACGCTGCAACTCGATCACGGTTCCGGAGTCGCGCCGCGCGTCGCGATTCCCGGCGTCGCGACGACCGTGTCGGGAAACACGATCAGCTTCGACGTCGTCGCCGGAGAGAGCTATTCGATCGTCGTCGACTCGACTGCCGGAGTCGGCGCGTACGGGATCGAACTCGAGATCGAGGCGGTGCCGTGGACCTCCCCGCCGATCGAGATCGGTCCGGTCGAGATGTCGACGATCGACGGGATCGCGGTCGCCGGAGAGACCTGGCTGCGCGTCCAGGCGACGAACTCCGGATTCCTGACGCTCGAGGCGCTGACCGCATCGCGCGGAGCGGGGTTCCGGATCGACGTCTATGACGACGATCTCCGCTCGCTCGGTTCGACGACCGGTGCCCGAATCGATGCGCGAGTCACGGCCGATGCCACCTACCTGATCCGCATCTCGGGGAACGTCGCCGAGCTCGACCTGCGCGCCGTCAACGTCGTCGACCTGTCGTCAGGTCGATTGGTCGTTCACGGTACCTCGGCGAGCGACGACTATGCGATCGACGCCGGGCGGACCCTCGACGTCCGCGTCGGCGCCGTCAGCTATTCGTTCGATCTGTCGCAGGTCCGGTCGATCCAGATGACGGGCGGAGCGGGGAGCGACTCGTTGACGCTGACCGGCGACGGCCAGCGTGACGTTCTGCGACTGACGCTCGGCAGCGGCAGCTGGGACCGTTCGACGTTCAGCGCCCGCTTCGTCGGCTTCGAGACGATCGCGGCGATCGGCGGCGGAGGTAACGACGCGCTCGTTCTCACCGGCTCGGCCGGCAACGATACCTTGGTCGGCAGCGCGAGCTTCGTGTCGCTGACGTCGGGAGCCCGACAGACGACGGTCGCGGGGATCGCCGACTTCACCGCCTTCGGCGGCGGCGGAGTCGACTCGGCGTCGTTGTCCGGGACGACCGGCAACGATCGCTTCTGGGCACGCTCGAACAACGCGACCCTCTTCGCCCCCGAGCATCGCCAGTTCCTGGCCGACTTCGATCACATCGCCTTCGATGCGACCCAAGGGGGCTTCGATTCGATCTGGATGTCGGATACCGAAGGGAACGACGTGGCGACGCTCGCCGTCGGTTCGGCGTCGATCAGCGGCGCCGACTATTCGATCACCGCGACCGGTTTCGAATCCCAGTCGGTCCAGTCGATGCGCGGCGGAAGCGACTCGGTCACCTTCACCGACTCGGCCGGCAACGACACCTTCTTCGCGACGTCGACGGCGGCCGACATGAAGGGGAGCGGCTACTACCACATCGCTCGCGGATTCGCGTCGGTGACGGCGACTTCGTCGGGGCAAGCCGGAGACGTCGCGACGCTCCGCGATTCGACGGGAAGCGATCTGCTCGACGCCAGCTTCGCATCGACCACGCTCTCGGGACGCGGCTTCTCGAACGAGGCGCGCGGCTTCGCATCGGTCTGGGCGCACGGCGGAACGGGGAGCGCGATCGATGCCGCCCTCTTCCGCGACTCGGCCGGCGACGACCGCTTCTATTACTCGCGCGACTATTCGTCGCTCCGATCCGACGGGACCGTCGTCGGTGCCTATCGCTTTCGCGATGCCCGCGCTCTGGCGAGCGCCGGCGGAGTCGACACGGCGATCGTCGTCGGGACGTCGGGGGTCGACCGAGTCACGACGTCGCCGCAGAACGACGTCCTGCTGCAGGGTTCGGGCTACCGCGCCCGCAGCGTCGGTTTCCACTCGACTCAGGTGTCGGGAGGAGGGGGACGCGACGTCGCGATTCTCGCCGAGCTCGGACCGGACGACGAGCTGTTCGGACAAGGCAAGGTCGCTCAGGTCAGCTACGGCTCGCTGACGACGCTGCTGCGCGACTTCGCGTACGTCCAGGCGATGATCGGCGACGATGCGCCGGCCGCCGACATCCGCGCGGTCGACTTTCACTTCGAGATGCTCGAGCGTCGGAGCTGATCCGCGGCTTGACGAAGGAACTTATCGGCACGGCGCTGCGCGCCCCCCTGCTCCGCTCGCTGCGGCGGAACGCTGCGCGGCGAGTTCGCGTCACTGGCGCTCGTAACTGGGGCACGTCTCGGGCCTGCGGCTCCGGAACCGCTCAGACGCCGAAGACGTACCGCGTGTTCCGCTGCAGGACCTGCAGTCCGAGGTCGACCGCTCGCTCCTCGCTCCAGCCGCGATCGAGCACGAAGCGTTCGGCCAGGACCTTGGCGAGAATCCGCTTGAACATGCGGAACTTCGGCAGCGCGAACTCCAGCTTGTACATGTCGCTGTAGTAGCCGATGACCTTGGTCCGCGGAACCGCTTCCAGCCGCGCGGCCAGATCGTGTTCGATCGTGCTCGGCGTGTTCGAGTACCACCAATGTCCGTGGATCAGGACGTTGGGAAAGATCCAGGCATGCGCGACCAGCTCCTGGTTCGACGTGCTCGCCAGGACCGAGACCGGAAAGCGGACCTGCGGAAACGCGTTGAACAGCTCGCGATACTGCAGCAGCGACAGCCGCATGTCGAACAGGTCACGCCCCTGGTGAACCCCCGCCGCGTAGACCCCCCGGTTCACGCCGATCATCAGATCGAACGGCAAGGCGTGTTCGCGGCAGAGTTCGGCCAGGGTCCAGAAGACGAACTGTGCCGCCGCCTCGCGATCGGAACCCTCCGCTCCTTCGCCGGCGGCGGCAAGTCGTCCGATCGCTCGATCGGCTCGCGCACCGACGACCGGATGCGGTGCGAACGACGGCGGGAGCGAGATGGCGCAGGCCTTGGCTCCGCGCTCGATGAAGTACCGGAAGCGGCTCTCGAGCGCCGTGCGCAGCGAACGGCTGTCGGTCACCTCGATGCCGGTCGCGTTCGCCAGTCGCTGACGCGTGGTCGGTTCGGCGAGTCGAAAGACCAGATCGTCGGTCCGCAGACACGGGACGTATCGCGCGGTGTCGAAGCCGGCGAGCGGATCGTCGAACTCGTTGGTCAGGAAGACCGCTTCCAGACCGCTCCGCGAAAGCACTTCGGATTCCCAATCGGGACGCCCCATCCGTTCCGCCGCCCGATCCCAGAGCGGGCCGGCATCGTCCGGTTCGAGCACCTCGGTCTCGTAGCCGAGCAGGTCGCGGCAGATCTCGATGAACCAAGCGTACTGGATGGTGTTGTTGAGCGGCCCGAGATGCTGAAAGAGCCGCTCGACCTTTTCGCGCGGATCGAGCCCCGGCTCTTCGATCCTCCCTCGGGGCATGCCCGAGGCGTGACAGAGCTCGGTGAAGTAGTGGTAGCCGAGGATCTCCGCGAGGTTTTTCGAGGCGGGGGCGAGCGGGTCGATGTGGGTGTGCGGATCGACGATCGTGACCGCGTCGAGCGCGGCGAACAGACGCTGGCGGAGTTCGGACGTCATCGGAGGCTTTCGTCGCGGGGGGAAGCGAGTGCCGAGAGAAGCAATTCGAGAGGAGAGCGGTCGAGGGGGAGGTCGGAGCGGAGGCCGGGAGACGGGAATTCGGGCGAGTCCCTCGACGGCGTCTAGAGTTCACCACAGGGAACGCCATCCGTGCAACCGGTCGGACCGCCCCGGTTTCTCCCGCTCGCCCCGTCGACTCGGCTGACGAGACTCCGCCCGATCGTTAGAATCGCCGACGACCCGGCCGGAACGCCGGAACCCTCCGCGCAACGCCGCCCGGAGATCGGTTCCGGCTCGACGCGTGCGCAAAGGCGATGCGATGACCGTTGAAGGAGCGACCGTCAGGACGATCGACTGGCGCAGCATTACCCCTTGGAATCTGCTTTTCCGACTCGGTTCGCTCGCCGCTTCGCCGACGCTCGTCCTGTTGGCGTTGCTGGGGGTGCTCGCCGGCTCGCTCTGGTGGACCTTGGGAGGGATCGTCTTTTCGATCGGCGACTCGAAGTGGCGCGACTCGACCGCGTTCGCGGCGGTGATCGAGTGGCACGAGTCGCCGGGGCGACCGGTCTCCGCACCGGATATCGGCGGAGTCGCTCCGGTCGCCGAGTATCTCGCTTCTCCCTTCGCCATGCTGCTGCAGCTTCGCGCCGATTCGGGGCTGCAGGAGTTCGCCTATCTGATCTGGGGCGCTTTCGGCACCTTGGCGGTCTGGAGTCTGATCGGCGGGGCGCTCGCGCGGATCGCCGTGATGCGTCTGGGACGGGATGAGCATGTCGGGCCGATCGAAGCGCTGAAGTTCGCCGTGCGGCGGTACCCGGCTTTCTTCTGTTCGGCGCTCTACCCGCTCGGCCTGCTGATTCCGCTCGCGCTGGTCGGTGCGGCGGTCGGTCTCGTGATGCGCTGGGATGCCGGAGCGGCGATCGTTTCGATCGCCTGGGGCCTCGGACTTGCCGTCTCGTTCGTCCTGTCGGTCCTGCTGATCGGCATTCTCTTCGGATGGCCGCTGATGATCGTCACGGTCGCCGCCGAAGGGACCGACTCGCTCGACGGTCTCAGTCGCGGTTTCGCCTATCCGTTCCAGCGCCCGGTCCACTACGCGTTCTATCTGGTCGTCGGCGGCGCGATCGCCATCGGAGCGGTCTGGGTCGCATCGATCCTGGCGATGCAGGTCGGTCAAGTCACCTGGTGGTCGGTTTCGTGGGGGATGGGAGCGGAACGGACGCTCGAACTGATGACCGAGGCGGAGCAGGTCGGGCGCGGCATGTCGGTCACGTCGGACGACGAGACTCCTCCGCGACTTGCGTCGGCGACGATCGCGCTGTGGGAACGATTGGTCGGAGCGATGCTCGTCGCGTTCCGCTTCGCCTGTTTCTGGTCGCTGGCCGCCGGCATCTACCTGTTGCTGCGCCGCGATGTCGACGAGACGGAGTTCGACGAGCTCTTTTCGGAAGGGGGCGATCCCCGGTCCCTCCCCGATCTCGACTCGCAGCAACTCGCCCCCGAACCGAAATCGGACCCGGCGAGTCGACCGACCGAACCCCCCGCCGCGGCTCAGTCGGTCCCGGGCAGCGAACCGCCTCGCGAAGAGCCCCCGAAGAGCGAACCGCCGAAGAACGACGCCGAACCGGACGAGCCGGTGCGCGACGAGTAGTCGAGTCGCCGCCGTTATCGGCCGCCGCCGTATCGGTCGCTGCGCCGATCGACCGACGGCGCCGCGACGGGTGATGATGCGGCGTGACGATCGCGAAGCGCGACGAGCCGATCGAGACGCTCGGGATCGATCTCGCCGGTGCGGTCCGACCGGCAAGCCGCTCCGCGCACCGCGATCAGATCAGGGGAGAGGTCCAGAACCTGTTCGAGCGACGGGCCGTCGAGCGATCCGGCCAGTGCGACCGAGATTCCCCGCGCCCGCGCCTCGGCCAACAGCCGCTCCAGCCGGTCCGAGGGCAAGCTGGTCAGCAGGTCGCCGCGGCGCTTGTCGAACGTATCGACCAGCAGCATCCGGACCTGCCGTTCGATCGCGAACGCGAGCAGCTCGTCCGGCTCGGGAGAACTGGCGAGCGCGGCATCGGCATAGGCGACCAGCACCCCTTCGGCGCGCCCCGCGAGGTCTCGGCGCCAGCGATCCCATGCCGACTGCCAATCCCGATCGGCGGTGCCGGCGAGTCCGAGTTTCGCGAACGAGATCCCTCGTTCCGGCAGCGGAGTCAGCGACGTCCGGTCGATCCCCAGCTCTCGGTCGACCAGCTCCCCCATCGCGACGCTCAGCTGCGGCACGCGACGGCCGTCGGCGGCTGTCGCGGATGCGACTTGGATGGATGAACCGCCGGCCGACGAGATGACGGTGCCGACGCGTTGCGACAGCTCGTCGATCGCTCGGTGCCACAGTTTCGGCGAGGTGCCGGCGAGCGGCCCGCGACGCGGTTCCTTGAAGTCGACGACGTCGACTCCGGCGGCGCAGCAGCGACGGAACTCCTCGAGATCGCGGACGCTGACGAGC
>CAZZBI010000062.1:0-20090 GCA_964652385.1 uncultured Pirellulaceae bacterium
GGGGTCGGTCGCACTACGACAGACGCTGCGACCGGGGTCGGTCGCACTACGACAGACGCTGCGACCGGGGTCGGTCGCACTACGACAGACGCTGCGACCGGGGTCGGTCGCACTACGACAGGCACGACGACCGACAGACGCTCTACGTCGTCGCGATCACGTCATCGATGATCGCATTCAGATCGAAGCGCGGGCGATAGTCGATCGCGCGACGGAGCTTGCCGAGGTCGGGGATCCGGCGGCGGATATCCTCGAAGTCCTTGTCGTACGCGTCGTGGTACGACTGGAAACGGATTTCGGAACGGCTCCCGGTCCGCTCCAGGACGCGGCGAGCCAGTTCATGGATCGAGACCGGCAGGTCGCTGCCGATGTTGTAGATCTCGCCGGCCGATTCGGGGCGCTCGGTCAGTCGGATGACCGCGCCGACGACGTCGGCGACATGCGCGAAGCAGCGGATCTGCTGGCCGTCGTCATGCACCATCAGCGGCTGACCCGACCGAGCCGCCTGGACGAAACGCGGCAGCACCATTCCGTAGGCGCCGGTCTGGCGCGGACCGACGACGTTGAAGAAGCGACCGATCACCACCGCAAGCCCCGACTGTCGGCGGTAACCGAGACAGAGGAACTCGTCGATCGCCTTGGAACAGCCGTACGACCAGCGGGCTCGCGTCGTCGCTCCGAAAACCAGGTCGTCCTCTTCGGTCCATTGCCCCTTGGGGTTCTTGCCGTACACCTCGCTGGTGCTCGCCAGGAAGAAGCGGACCGAATGGCCGGCCCGGTGTTTTCGATCGACGGCGGCGAGCAGCTGCTGCGTCGGCGCGACGTTCCGTTCGATCGTCGCGATCGGCTCCTTGGCGATCAGAGCGACTCCGACTGCCGCCGCCAGGTGATAGACGTCGTCGGCTTGCGCCACCAGCGACTCGACGAGCGCCGCATCGGCGATCGAACCTTCGAACCATTCCAGTCGCTCATGCCCCCGCACGTTCGCCAGATTGTCGACTCGCCCCGTCGACAGATCGTCGACGACCAGGACGCGGTCGCCGCGCGCCAGGAGCGATTCGGTCAGATGCGATCCGATGAAACCGGCGCCGCCGGTGACGAGGATGGTCTTCATCCCAGGCAACTTAACTGTCCGGTCGTCGGCCAGCCAGTCCGCCGCTGTCGCTCGTCGTTCGGCGAGGTCGGAATCCCGCCGCGCACCTCGCTCTGCCGGTCTCCGCCGATCCTTTGCCTGTTCCGAGGGCTCCGATAGACTGCACCGATCGCCGACGCCCATGCCGTGCCGAGGAGAACGCCGCCGTGTCTCGTCCCGACGATCGCCCCCCGTTGCGCCTTGCGTTCCCCTGTCGGACCGTCGTCGCGGCGCTGCTGACCTTCGGCAGCGGCTTCTCCGGAGTCGCCGGCTCGCTCGCGGCCTCACCGCTCGCTCCCTTTTCCGCGGCCTCCGCGGCGGCGGCTTGGACCGCTCCTTCGGCTCCCGTGCAGGCCGCCGAGGATCCTCCCGAGGCGCTCCGTTTGGCGAGCGAAGCGGGGACGCTGCAGAACGGCCAGCAGTTCGATCTGGCGGCCGAGCTGTGGGACGAGTTTCTCGAGAAGTACCCTCAGTCGTCGCTCGCCTCCAAGGCGCGCCATTACTCGGGGGTCTGCCACATGAAGTCGGGGGCGCTCGACAAGGGGATCGCCCGGTTCGCCCAGGTGATCGAAGCGGCGAAGGACGATCCCGCCTTCCCGCTGCTCGAAGATGCGATGCTCAATCGGGGCTGGAGCGAGTTTTCGCTCGCGTCGCGCACCGCCGATCCGACCGCCGCCGCGACGCTCTTTCAAGCCTCGATCGATCATCTGGCCGAGCTCGAGAAGCGGTTCCCCGAAGGGCGATACCGCGATCAGGCCGCGTACTTCTCGGCCGAAGCGCGGTATCTGTCGGGCGAGGCGGAAGCGGCCGTGCCGCTGTACGAGAAGGTCGAGACCGACTTTCCCGATAGCCCGCTCCTGCCCAACGCCTTGTACGCGCTCGGCGTGACGCTGCACGAACTGGGGCGGCATGCCGAAGGGATCGCCGCCTGTGATCGGTTCCTGACTCGCTTCGCCGAGCATGCGTTGGCGAGCGACGTGGCGATGCAGCGAGCCGAATCGCAGTTGGCGGTCGCCCTTGCTGCCGGCGGCTCCGATCCGCAGCTCTGGAACGAACCGCTGACGACCTTCGCGCGATTGGCGAACGAAGCGGGATTCGCTCAGGCCGATCGGGCGCTCTATCAGCAGGCGTTCTGCGAAGAGAAGCTCGGGCGGACCGCCGAGGCCGCGGCGCGCTACGCGTCGCTCGTCGAGACGTATCCGACGTCGGAGTATGCTGCCGACTCGCGATTGTCGGCAGCTCGCGTCTGGTTTGCCGCCAAGGAGTACGAACGCGGCGCGTCGCTGCTCGAACCGCATCTCGATGCGCCGTCGGCCAAACGCGGCGAACTACTTCACTGGTGGGCCAAGCATCGATTGGGGCAAGGCAAGTCGGACGTCGTCTATGACGGTCTGAAGAGTCGTCTCGGCGCGCTCGGTGCCGATCCGGCGGCGGCGCGACTGATGCTCGACCTGGCCGACGCGGCGTTCGCCTCGACCGCGCATCGGAGCGAGGCGCGCGATCTCTATGCGGCGGTCGTCGCCGCTCATCCCGACAGCTCCGTCGCCCCTCAGGCGCTCTACAACGCGGCGTTCGAGGACTTCGAGGCGGGAAGGATCGACGCGGCTCTCGCTTCGGTCGCCGCGTTCGCCGCTGCCTATCCGAACGATCCCTTTCTGGCCGACATGCGGGCGCTCGAAGGGGAATGTCGACTGGCCAAGGGAGAATCGCAGGCCGCCGCCGACGTCTATGCGGCGCTGATCGCGGCGACGACCGACCATCCCGACCGCGAGCGCTGGCCGCTGCGACTGGCGCTCGCCCGCTTCGGCGCGAAGCAGTATGCCGAGACGATCGCGGCGCTGTCGACGATCTCGTCCTGGTCGAATCCCGATTGGCAGTCCGAGGCGGAGTATCTGATCGGTGCGGCGAAGTTCCATCAGGGAGATGCGGCCGGCGCGATCGTCTCGCTGGCTTCCGCCTGTGATGCGACGCGCGGCTGGAGTCAGGCCGATGCGGCGATGATCGTGCTGGCTCGGGCTCAGGCCAAGGCGGGGCGTCGGGACGAGGCGCTGGCGACTCTGGCGGCGCTTCCCCAACGATTTCCGACCTCGGCGCATGCTGCCGAGGCGCACTTTCGCTGGGGCGAGATTGCGGAGGAGGCCGGTGACGCCGCCGAGGCGAGCCGGCAGTACGCGTTGGTCGCGAAAGCCGGCGGACCGTTCGCTCCCTACGCGCTCGTCGCTTCGGCGTGGCTCGATCAGGAAGCGGGAAAGCACGCCGAAGCGGAGGCGGAGTTCCGTCGCGCGCTGACCGAGTTCCCGCAGCATCCGCTGGCGGGCGAAGCGACGTTGGGACTCGGCATGGCGCTCCGGCAGCTGGGCCGGCACGCCGACGCGATCGTCGAGCTCGACCGCGGTGCGACGAGCGAGACCGATCCGGCTCGACGCCTCGAGCTCCGCTTCGAGGCGGCTCTGGCGCGACTGGGAGCGGAAGAGTACGAGGAAGCGGAACGGGAGCTGGCGGCGCTGATCGCCGAGAACCCGATGTGGGAGCGGCTGGATCAGCTTCTGTACCAGCATGCCTGGGCAGCCAAGTACCGCGGCGACAGCGCGGCGGCGACCGAGCGATTCGCCCTGCTCGCCGAGAAGTTTCCCGACAGTCCGTCGGCGGCCGAGGGGCGGTTCCATCAGGGCGAGGCGGCCTACGAGGCGCAGCGGTGGACCGAGGCTCAGGCGTTCTACGAACAGGCGCTCGCCGGCAAGCCGACCGCGGCGATCGCCGACAACGCGCGCTACAAGCTCGGCTGGAGTCGCTTCAAGCAGCAGGCTTGGGCCGAAGCGCGCGAGACGTTCGAGACGCTGGCGGCGGCCAAGCCCGCCGGACTCCTCGAGCAGACCCGCTTCATGATCGCCGAGTGTCGGTTCGAGGCGAAGGAGTACGACCAGGCACTTCCCGCCTATGTCGATCATCTGACCGCCATCGAATCGGCGGCGAACGTCGCGGAGCCGATCCGTCAGCTGGCTCGATTGCATGCTGCTCAGACCGCCAACAAGCTCAAGAAGTGGGACCAGGGATTGGAGCTGGCTCGCGGCTTCGTCGCCAAGTACGCCGAGTCGCCGGCGACGGCCGAAGCGTGGTTCGAGGTGGGCGAGGCGTTGCGGGGCAGCTCGAAGCCAGAGGAAGCGCTCGCGGCGTACGAGTCGGCGGCAGGTCTCGGTTCGCCTCGGTTGGCCGCCCGCTCCCGCTGCATGATCGGCGAGATTCTCTTCTCGCAGGAGAAGTACGACGACGCCGTGAAACAGTTCCGGCGGGTGATGTTCGGCTATGATGAAACGGCTCCGGCCGATGTCCGGATGTGGCAGGCGTTCGCCGCGTATGAGGCGGGACGGTGTGCCCAGGTACAGATCGCCGCGAGTCAGGGGGCGGATCGCGAGCGGCGGATCGAGCAGGCGATCGAGGCGTTCCGTTACGTCGTCGAGCGACATCCGCAGGACCGCCTGGCGGCCGAAGCCGGGAAGCAGCTCGAAAAGCTCCAGCAGCGCCCCGAGCGGTGATCGTTCGCCGGTGATCATTCGGCTCGCGAGCGGACCGGCGCCTTGCGTCGTCTCGCCCGGACGATCGCCCCGCCGTGCCTCGAAGTGAGTCCGAGCGCCGGTTCCCGCGCCCCGAGTTTCGGACCTCCCTTTCCCTGACTGGTCGATCGGAAGCAACGCATGGGTCGGTCCACGAGTCTGCTGCTCGCCGCCTGGATCATCGGGCTCCTGTCGATCGTCGCCGGGCGACTTCCGCTCGCCGTCGCCGCTCAGGAGGCCGGACCGCAAGGGGCCGAAGCGGATGGTTTCGTCGATCCGGAGGCCGCCGGCGCGGTGGCGGAGCGCGAGCCCTCCGCTTCTGCCTCCGACGACCTGAATCTGCTGTCGCTCCTGTTCCAAGGGGGCGCGTTCATGATCCCCCTGGTCGCGCTCTCGATCGTCGTCGTGACGATCACGGTGGAGCGCGCCGTGGCGATCCGGCGACCGAACATTCTCCCGCCGCAGATGGTCCGCGAGCTCGGCGAACTCGGACGGGGCTCGGGAGGCTTCGATCCTCGCTCGGCCTATCGGATCTGTCAGCAATTTCCGTCGGCGGCGGGGCGCGTGATCCAGTCGATGCTCACCAAGGTCGGTCGGCCCCAGAGCGAGGTGGAGCATACGGTGTCCGAAGCGAGTCAGCGCGAGGCGGAGAAGCTGCACGGCAACGTCCGTTGGTTGTCGCTCTCGGCGCAGGTCGCGCCGCTGATCGGACTGCTCGGGACCGTCTGGGGAATGATCCAGGCGTTCTACGACACGACTCGCCTGGCTCCCGGACAGAACAAGTCCGAAGCGCTCGCCGAAGGGATCTACATCGCGCTGGTGACGACGCTCGCGGGGCTGATCGTGGCGATTCCGGCGGCGATCGCGGCGCACTGGTTCGAGGGGCGGATCATCCGGCTGTTCCACCAGATCGACGAGCTGGTCTTCAGCCTGTATCCGCAGGTCGAACGGTTCGAAGGCAAGGTGCGGTTCAGCCGCCAGGAGGACTGACGTGGCAGTCCGCTTCCGCGAGTCGTCGCTGTCGAGTGCGCTGAGCATGACGCCGCTGATCGACGTCGTCTTTCTGCTGCTGATCTTCTTTCTCGTCACGTCCCGTTTCGAGAAGGAGGAGCGGGAGATCGATCTCGAGCTCCCCGACGCCTCGCAATCGGTCCCGCTGATGGAGCAGCCGTCCGAGATCGTGGTCAACATGGACGCCGAGGGGCGGATCGTGATCGACGGTCGCGAACGGGGGATCGACGAACTGGAGGGGATCCTCGGCCGGGCCGCGACCGACAACCCGCTCACCCAGACCGTCCTGATCCGCTCGGATCGTCGGGCGCCGGTTGGCACCTTCATCAGCGTGATCGACATCTGCAAGAAGCTCGGACTGCAGTACACCGAGGCCACGGAAGGCGAACCCTGATCGCATGTCGCGGGGAGTGCCGTCGCGCTCCCCTGCCCCGCCGGAGGATCGGAGTCGCGTGAACGAGCCGCGCCGCGTCATTCGCCGCAGCGAGATCGACCGCCGAGAGGGCTTCGATGCCCAGCTCTGGCCGGTCCTGGTCGCGCTCTGCGTGCTCTGCGGCGTGTCGGCCGGCACTATCCTGACCTTCCTGCGCGGACCGCTGCTGTGGGCGAGTCTGCTGATGCTGCCGATCTCGGCGGCTCTTGCGGCGTACGTGCTCGGGCTGATCGAGAACCGCTATCTGCGGCGATCGCTCCAGTTCGGCATCCTGATCAGTCTGGCCGTCCATCTGCTGCTGCTGACCGGCGCGTTCCACACCGACATCTTCGGGCGATCCGAAGTCGCGACGCGCGAGCGGCCGCGGACGATCCAGCGCCGGACGATCCGCCGCCCCGTCGACTTTCCGACCGACGCCTGGACCGAAACGAATCCGGTCGATCTCCCCGATCCGGATCGGACGCCGACCGAAGTGCAGCGCGAGGTCGAGACCTCTCCCGAACGTCCGCAGCCGATTCCGGTCGAGCAGCCTCGTCAGGTGACCGATCCGAATCTCGAGCGACGCCCCGAATCGGATCGGACGCCGCCGCGGCAGCAGGAGTCGCTGTCGCAGTTGAGTCGTCAGACCGCACGCGAGCTCCCTCAGTCGTCCACCCGAGCCGATGTGGCTCGGACCGCCGAAGTCGCCGAATCGACCTCCGCCAGCGCCGCGGCCGAGACGCGCGTGTCGGCCGAAGCGATGGCCGCCGCCGCACCGGCACGAGCGACCGCCGAAGCGCCGACCACCCAGTCGGCCGCGACGCCGACTCGCCGGCAAGCCGACGGCAATCCGAACTCCGAAGCGGTCGAACTGGCTCGGACTCGCGCCGATCGTCCCGATCCGGCGACTTCAGGAGGAGCGGCCTCGGCCGATGCCCCGACCGTTGCCGCCAGCGACGCCGCGAGCACCTCGGCCGCCGCCGACGCGCCGGCGATCGCACGGACCGATCCGTCGTCGGCAGCGTCCGGACGGACCGCAACGGTCGAACCCGATCCGGTCCGCACACCGCAACCGGCGGTCGAACGGCGGAGCGCGGCGGAGAGCGAGCCGCAACCGACACTGGCTCGCAACAGCCGCTCCAGCGTCGACACGCCGCGCACCACGAGCCGCCCGGATACGGCTGATCGAGTCGAGACCGCAGTCGCCTCGCAGGCCCCGCGCCCCGATCTCGAAGCGACCGCCGCGGCGGGCGGTGCCGCGAGTGCGGCGGTCGAGTCGAGTCGGTCGCGCGTGGCGCGGAGCTCGCCCGAAGCGGCGACGGCGGCATCGAGCGAGACGAGCGGGCGGCGAGCCGCGGCGACCGAAACGGCGACCGCGCCGGCTCTCGCCTCGTCCGCCGCGGCGCGACGTCAGGCGAGCAGCGAGGTGCCGATCACGACGGCGGCGGCGAGCACCGCCGAGCCGTCGTCGACGAACGTCGCGCCGACCCTGGCCGCGGCGCCGGGGGAATCGTCGGTCCGTCAGCGAACCACCGAAGAACAGCGGCCGACTCAGAATCGTCCTGCGGAAACGCCGACCACCTCGTCGCTCGCCCAGCGTCCTCGCGCCACGCGGTCCGAGGCGAGTGCGGCGGATGCGTCGATCCTGCCGAACGCACCGGCGGCTGACGCGCCGCGCCGCGCTCTCGCCTCGTCGGTCGAGACCGCGTCGCCGACGACGGTCGAATCGCCGGCGCTCGCCGCGTCGGGACAAGGTCCGATCAGCCCGGCCGCCGAGGCGCGAGCGCTGGCAACGAGCCGTGCCCAGGAAGGGATCGCCGGGCGCGGTCGTTCGCCGAATCTCGAAGCTGATTCTCCCGCGTCGGAGCGCCCTGCCCTTCAGGCCTCGAACTCGGCGCGACGCGAGCGATCGACGCGAGCCGAAGAGACGGGGGATGCGCTGGCGTCGAGCCTGGAAGTCGCTCGGGCGCGGGCTCGCGCCGAAGCGGCCGCCCCCAGCTCCACCGTCTCGGCCGACACCACCGCCAATTCGACGCTCTCGGGAGCCGAACAGGTCGAAGCCGCCGTCGCCTCGGCGGGCGCAGCCGTCACGTCGGCCGCCGCGCCGATCAGCGCCGTCGACGTCGCCGCAATGCAGGGGAGCGCGGAGATCGACATCGGAGCGATGAAGGTCGTTTCGGAAGCGGGCATCGGACGCGGCAGCGGCGGCGGCAGTCCCGAGACGTCGAGCGACCCGACGCCGCTGGCCGACGGCAGCGCATCGCGAACCGGTCGGACCGCGGCCGTCGCCGCTTCGACCCAGGCGGACGTGCCGAGCGCACCGCTGGCGGACGGCGGCGGCGAACCGGCGACGCTCGAGGCTCGAGGACTCGCGTCGATCGCCGATGCCGACGGCGGCGCGACCGATGCGACTCGCTCGCCCACCGCCGGCGATCGTGGGGAACGGACCGAGTTCGAAGGGGCGGGGCCGATTCCGGCGGACGCCGTCGCCGCGATGTCCCGCCGCTCGACCGACGGCGACGACGGGAGCGACGGGGGAGCGGCTCTTGCCGCACTCGCCGGTCGCGAGCGAACGGCGGCGGGACCGACCGTCGACACCTCGGCCGATGC
Organism: uncultured Pirellulaceae bacterium; assembly: GCA_964652385.1. Lineage (GTDB taxonomy): Bacteria > Planctomycetota > Planctomycetia > Pirellulales > Pirellulaceae > UBA11682. The sequence continues at coordinate 8,717 of CAZZBI010000062.1, forward strand.
CCCCGAAGCTTCGTCGGGGACCGACGAATCGGACGAGGACGAAGAAGAGCGGGCGCGGCGATTGGCCGAAGCGGGAGCGCCGGGAGCGGCGACCGACGAACGGACGACCGGTCCGGGGCGCACCGGTTCGAGCCCGGGGGATCCCCCTGCCGACGCCGATGCCATCGGCGGCTTGGTCGAGATGTCGGGACCGAGTCGTCGGGGGCGAAGCGAAAGTGCCACCGCGGCTCCCGGCGCCTTGGCGCTCGGCGGCGGGGATCGACGACCGACCTCCGGCACGCTTCCCGCATCCGATACCGCCGCCGACGTGACGATCGGATCGACGACGACACCGGGGGCCGAAGGGGACGGAGCGTCTCCTGACGTCGGACAACTCGCCGCAGCCGGCCTCGATCGAGCCGATGCGTTGTCGCCGGCCGGCGGCGGACGGGGAGAGCGTGCGACCGAGGTCGGAGGGGATCCGGTCGCGGGGGGCAGCGAGAACGCGCTGCCGACCCGACGGTCGCGCGGAGGGGCGGTCGAGGGGAACGGTGCGCTGCCGCGCGAGTCGCTCGGTCGCAGCGGTGCCGATCTCGGCGGTCCGGCGGCGACGAACGTCGATCTGGGGCAATTGGCCGGAGGGGCTCCGGCCGGCGAAGGGACGACTCCCGGCGGCGCGGCGAGCGAAGGGACCGAAGGGGATGCGGTCGCCACGTCGCGCGCCGTCACCGGCGGCGTGCGCGTCGACGTGATGGCGGACGAGGGGCCGGGAGGTCTCGGGACCGAGTTCGCGAGCGAGGCGGGGATCAACGATCGGCGCGCCCGAATCGACGACGGTCCGCTCGCGAACATCGTCGACTCGCGCTTCCGGCGGCGCGAATCGGGGGGCGAGCCGACGATGAACACGGCGGCGGCGGTAGCGACCGAAGCGTATCGTGATCGCGAGCGGGGACGAGCCGGTCAGGACGGCGGCCCGCAGACCGAAGAGGCGATCGAGAACGGATTGGCCTTCCTGATCCGACATCAGGAAACCGAAGGGCATTGGCGGTTGGAGCGATTCGGCAACGGTCTGGGGGATGCGACCGACGAGCGCTCGATGACCCGCTCGGACACCGCAGCGACCGGACTCGCGCTGCTCGCGTTCCAGGGAGCGGGGTACAACCATCTGGAGTATCGCTATGCCGACCCGATGCGGCGAGCGATCGACTGGCTGGTCGCTCGACAGAAGCCGGACGGCGATCTGTATGTCGAGAGCGACCCCGGCTCGTCCGGCTACGCACGACTGTACAGTCACGCGATCGCGGCCCTGGCGCTCTGCGAGGCGTATGGAGTGACGCAGGACCCGACACTGAAGGAACCGGCTCAGAAGGCGCTCGACTTCGTCGTCGCCTCGCAGGACAAGCAGCTCGGCGGGTGGCGCTACACGCCGGGACGAGGGGCGGATACGTCGGTCTCGGGCTGGATGATGATGGCACTCAAGAGCGGTCGACTGGCCGGACTGAAGGTCGAGAACGAACCGTTCGAACGGATCGAGACGTGGATGCTTCAGGCGGTCGACGCCGATCGGCCGGGACACTTCCGCTACAACCCGTTCGCCGAGAACACCGAGCGACAGGCGCACGGCCGCGAAGTGACGGCGAGCATGACGGCGGTCGGTCTGCTGATGCGGTTGTATTCGGGTGACGACCGAGACGATCCGGCGATCCGGAGCGGCGCCGCGCTGCTGCTGGCGAATCTGCCGAGCGATCTCGACTCGCGAACGCGAGATACCTACTACTGGTATTACGCGACGCAGGTGATGCGGCACGTCGACGGCGAGACGTGGAAGACGTGGGCCGGCGCCCTCCGCCCGCTGCTGCTCGACTCGCAGGTGACCCAAGGGGAGTATGCGGGGAGCTGGGATCCGCTGTTGCCGGTCCCGGATCGCTGGAGTCTGCACGGCGGACGGCTGTATCTGACGACGATGAACCTGCTGAGCCTGGAAGTCGACTACCGGCTGTTGCCGCTGGTCGACGACACGGTGAAATGACGGTGGACTGAAATGACCTTCGGACGACGTGACGACTCGGCGAAGGATCGCTCGACTCGGGTGTGACCGCGGCGAGCGCCATGCGGTGATCGGGACTCGGGACAGTCAAGGAGGAACGGATCGATGATGCGGTGGCTGTTCGGCGGACTGGCGACGTTGATGCTGTCGGAGACGGCGTTCGCGCAGGTCGGCACGGTCGGCCCGCCGGCGACGGCCGTGCGCGGTTCGGATCAGGACCTGGCTCGCTTCTCGCCCGAAGAGCGGACGGCGATCCGGGTCTACGAGCGGGTCAATCGGAGCGTGGTCAACATCTCGACCCGCAGTCTCCCGCGCGATGCCTTTCTGGTCTTCGACCAGGCGGTCGAAGGGGCGGGGAGCGGATCGGTGCTCGATCTGCAGGGGCACGTCCTCACGAACCACCACGTGATCAACGGCGCCGACGAGATCCGCGTCACGCTCTACGACGGTTCGAGCTTTCCGGCGGTGGTCGTCGGCAGCGACCCGCCGAACGACATCGCCGTACTGAAGATCGACGCCCCCGAGACGTCACTCATTCCGGTCGTGGCCGGCGAGAGCAGCGATCTGCGCGTCGGTCAGCGGATCTACGCGATCGGCAATCCGTTCGGCCTCGAACGGACGATGACCGAGGGGATCATCTCGAGTCTGAACCGGACCCTCCCGGTCCGCGGGACCGAGCGGACGATGAAGTCGATCATCCAGATCGACGCGGCGCTCAACCGAGGGAACTCGGGGGGGCCGCTGCTCGATTCCCGCGGCGAAGTGGTCGGCATGAACACCGCGATCGCCAGCTCGGTCGGCGAGAACAGCGGCGTCGGCTTCGCGATCCCGATCAGTACGATTCGCCGAGTCGTCCCGCAGCTGATCGAGCAGGGAAAGGTGGTGCGAGCCGATCTGGGGATCGAACGGACCTGGTCGGCTCCCGACGGCCTGGGAATCGCCATTCTGGTTCCGGGCGGAGCGGCCGAGAAGGCCGGTCTGCGCGGGGTCCGAGTCGTCGTGCGGCAGCGTCGCCAAGGTCCGTTCATCTACCAGACGCCGGTCCTCGACTTCGATTCGGCCGATCGGATCCTGGCGATCGACGGTCGTCGAGTCGCGAACTTCGACGAGTTGCTGACGGCGGTCGAGTCGCATCGTCCGGGGGAGGAGGCGGTGGTGACGATCCTGCGCGAAGGAGCGGCGCTCGATGTCCCGATCACCCTCGGCCAGGAACGCTGAGCGAAGTCTGCGCGATGGGCTTGCCTGACGCGTCATCCGGTGTTTTCCCGGTACTCGACTCTCCCGATCGAGTCTGACTCACGATACGATGAGAGCCGCTTCACCGAAGACGGGGGTCGTCGGTCACGGGTTTCCGAGATGGCGTTCAACCTGTTTCGTCGCTGCGGCTACTGCGGCCGCCCCTGGCTCCTGCATCGCTGCTGGCACGAGTTCCAGGAGCCGAAGCCGAAGGTCTCACGATCTTCCGAGAAGCGGAGCGGCTCTTCCCGCCCGCATCGCTCGCACGGCCGTTCGCGCTTCGTGACGGATGATGACGATGACGGTGATCTGCTGACGTCGGACCAGCCGGAAGGCTCGGCCGACGACACCATCGTGGCGACTCGCGACACCGTCGAATTGGATCTGTCCGAGCTGCGCGAGCCGAAGCCTCGCCCGTAGCGCGCCGACACGCTCTCCGCGTCCTCCAGCCCGCCGCGTCCTCCAGCCCGCCGCGTCAGCAAGGGGTCCTTCGTGGCCTCAACTCGAATCATGCTGCGACCGAGGGCGGTCGCAGTACGTGCGCTGCGACCGGGGTCGGTCGCCGTACGCCGGGGACTCCGTGCCCGAGGTCGGGTGGACATCGACACCGTTCGAGCCTCGACGCGTCGTCGAACGGCGGTGCGGGGGACAGGTCAGATCCCGGCGCTGCGCTTCGGGCTGGTCGATCAGGACTCGCGTCGCGCCGACGACGGCCGGTCAGCGGCGCGTGCGCCAGGCGTCGGAGTTGGGGCTCGGACCGGTTGCGATCCCCCGCGGCGCGATCGACTCGTCCAGTCGTCGCAGCGGCAGATACCGGTACGGCATTTCCAGGCAGAGCGTGGCGATCGCCGTGCTGTACAGTCGGCCGCCGTAGCCTCCCCATCGCGTCTCGCTCGACCAGCTTCCCGCCGTTTCCCCTTCACGAATCTGCAGCTCCTGGAGCCGCCGCTGGAGCAGGACGTTCCAGCCTTCCCACTCCGGACCGCCGTGTTGCTGCAGGCCGAGCGCCGCGTAGTACAGGAAGTAGAGATTCGGTCGAGACGGAACGTCCTCCGGGTCGCCGGCCAGGATCGTCTCGAGCGCCTCGCGGACTCGCGGTGCGTCGCGGTGATGGTCCAGAAAGTAGCGACACGCTAACCCTTCGGCGGTCATCGTCGCACTCGGCTGTTCGCGCGGTCGGTAACTGCAGCGTCCTCCGGCGGCTCCCGACGAACACGATTCCAGAAACCGACGTGCCCCGAGCAGCGTCGACTCGGGGATCGGAATCCCCGCCTGTTCGCCCCCCTTGAGCGCCATGATCTGCCAACCGAACTGACTCATGTCTCCCGGGTCGAACGGCCGGTAGCGCCAACCGCCGGTGACCGGATCCTGAGCGCTGCGGGTGTAGGCGAGCGCGGCGGCGAGCGCCTGATGCAGTCGCGGGTCTCCCGACATCGCTGTCGCTTCGGCGAGTGCGATCGTCGCGATGCCGTGGGCATACATTCGCGCGAACGGTTCCGCCTCGCCGAACAGGTTTCCGTCGCTCCCCTGCGACCGGATCAGGAACTCGAGACCATGCTGCACCGATTCGCGGTACTCGCCTTCCAGGTGCGTCTGGCCATGCCCCAGCAGCGACAACAGCACGAGGCCGGTGATCGCCGTGTCGGCATTCCCTCCGGCTCCTCCTCGATCTTCGCCGAGGACCTGCTCCTCGCGTCCCGCCTCGAAGCGACTTGCATCCCACCGGCCGTCCGCTTCCTGGTTCGCGGCGAAGAACCTCAACGACATCCGCACCGCCTCTTCCGACTCGACCGTTACCCCCGGCGGCAACCGGCGTCCGGCGCGCGCCTCCAGACGCATCCGATACAGTTCGGGGACCGGCGCTCCGTCTCCGAGGCGCAGCGGGGGGGAGCCTGAAGCGAGCCAGTGGCGGTACGAGCCGTCGGCGGCCCAATCGACTGCGCTGTCGTCCGGATGACGATGCGGTGTCGCGGGATCGGGGACCAGACGATCCGGTTCGTTCGAGCCGCTTCGATCGGTCGGGATCGCGATCTCGCGTTCGACGTTTTCCGAGGCGAGTGCCGCTCGTTCCGCGGCTCCCCGGTCCGGCATCTCGCGCGGCAGACCGATCGGCAGCTCGGGGAGCGGCACGTCGGGGATCAGCAGCTCGGCCGTATCGATCAGCGTCCGCTCGAACGGTTCCGCGGCGCCGACCGAATCGGTCGCGGACGAAGTGATCGGAGCGGCGGCGATCGGCGTCGTTTCGGGCGAGCGACTGGCGACCTGCTCCGGCGGCGCCGGCTCGATCGGCGGCGTAGCGGCAGCGGGAGGCGGTTCGATCGGAAGGGGGCGCTCGACCGCGTTCGTCTCGGTCGATCGCTCGTGCGGATCGCTCGAGGTCCCTTCGATCGGCGGCGCCTCGGGATCGGGAAGTCGCGGCGCGGGAGCTCCTTCCCAGGGCGGAATCGACGGCGTCCGCGTCTCGCCGACATCGGGCAGATCGGCCGCGGTCGAGTCGATCGGATCGTCCCAGTCGACGACTCGGAGTTTCGCGACCGGATCGTCGAGCGAGCCGTAGGGCGCGGAACCGATCCGGATGGTGTAGGCGAGCGCGAAGAGCAGCAGGTGGGCGAGGATCGACAGGACGAGACACTTCCAGAGCGGCTTGACCTGTCCCCAGCGCGTCCGGCCGAGCACCAGCAGCGCGATTGTGATCGCCGCGACGCCGATCCAGCACGCCACGCCGATCGCGAACGTCAGCGGATCCGCCGACGCGCTCGCCGTGACCGTGGTCGCCGAAGCCTGAGCGATCATCGGCATCTACCTCCGTTCGCTCGACGAGCGGACCGCCAGACCGATGTCGGTCACCCCAGCTTCGAGACAGGCGGAGTAGACTGCCGCCGCGTTCTGCAGATCGGTCCGTCCGTCGCCGCGTACGACGACCGACAGGCGCGGATACTCGCTTCGAGCGGCTCGCAGGGCGTCGGTCAGTTCGGCGACCGTCAGCCGGTCGCCGCCGAACTCGATCGTTCCCTCGCGATCGATATGGATGACGCGCGGAGCGGGGGCCGGAGTCGCGGCGGCGGCGGTTCCGACCTGCGGGACCTCGATGTCCAGACGCTGCTCGGCATCGCTCAGCTCGGAGAACCGCGAGCCGACCATGAAGAAGATGATCAGCAGAAAGACGACATCCAGCATCGGCGTCAGATTCAGCGACGGCTGTTCGTCCATCATCGTCTTCAGGGGCATCGTCCGAACTCCTGCCGTCCGTTTCCGATCGGACGCCGCGTCGGCGGCGCCGGGCGAGACCGATCGACCGTCGCGCGACTAGGCCGCGCGACGCCGCTCCTTGCCGCTCTTCTTTCCCGCCTGACCGGTCGTTTCGGCCGCCGACGGCCGCCACGCGTCGCAGGCGATCAGTCCGACGATCCGTTGGCCGAGCGAATCGATCTCGATCACCAGCTGATCGACTCGGCCCACGAAGAACAGATAGGCGATCAGCGCCGGAATCGCGACTCCCAGACCGGCCGCGGTCGTCAACAGCGCCTGGCTGATGCCGCCGGCGATCAGGAGTTCGGGACGAGCGGCTCCGTCGACGTTGCCGAGCGCATCGAACGCCTGGATCATCCCGAGCACGGTACCGAGCAACCCGAGCAGCGGCGTGACGGTCGCGATGCCGTTGATCAGACGCAGATACCGCCGCAGCGAGTTCGCGACGCGCTCCCCCGAATCGATGATCGCCTGTTCGATCTCGACGCTCGGCCGATCCCATTTCTGGATGGCTGCCGCGAAGACTTCCGAGACCGGACTCCGATTCTCCGTGCAGAGCGCCATCGCCGAATCGGGATCGAGCTGCTCTTCCTTCAATTGCTCGAGAAAGCGGTTGACGAACGGGCGCGGAATGATCCGCCCCTTCCGCAGACTGATCGAACGCTCGAAGACGAAGACCATCAGCACGATCGAGCAGATCCCGATCGGGATCATCAGCAGCCCGCCGTCGCGCACGATCTGCAGCAGCGACTTGGAAGCGAAGATCTTTCCGGCCGAGGCGCCCTTGTCGGACGCCGTCTCGGTCGCTGCACCCGTTTCGCCTGCCGCGCCGCTCTCGTTCGACTCGGAAGCCGCAGTCGTCGAACCGGAGGTATCCTGAGCGCGCGTCCGATTCGCCTGAGGCATCACGAACGACAGCGCCAGGACGAGCGCCATCGCGGCGAGCCGCATCGCCGCCGCCGCGCAACGGCCTCGGGTCCGTCGCCGCTCGGAACCGCGGTCGAAGGGAGCGAAGCGTCCGGTTCGTGAAGTCATGGCATCCGTTCCTGGTACGAGTCGCGGGACGAGCGAGATCCTTCCCGTTCGTCGGCGAGTCAGTCGCGTCGTGAGGGTTCGAGAGCCGGAGTCCCATGTGCCGTGGTCTCGCGTGCCGCAGTTTCCGGTGCCGCGCGGTCGGCGCGCGACGAGTCCGACGATCCGAGCGCGGCGAGTCGCGATGACGCTTCGGCCGCCGCCTCGGAGGCAGGAAACTCGCGCAGCAATCGGGCATAGGCCGCCGCCGCGGCGCGCGAGTCCCCTTGCCGCTCGTGACATTTGCCGATCTGCAGCACGGCCGAGGCGCGCCAGCGCGGATGGGCGACGAACGGATCGACCGAGCGGTACGCATCGATCGCCTCGGACCATCGCTCCTGATGGAACCAGCTCTCGCCGATCATCCACTGAGCCATGGCGGCGGTCTCGGTCCCCTGCCCCGCCGTCGATCGGACGACGTTCTCGTAATGCTGTCGTGCGACCGTGAACTCGGCGCGAGCCGCGGCGACTCGGCCGAGCAGATAGTCGATCTCGTGCGCACGGCGCCCCTGAGGGTCGGCGGCGCGCGCGGCCAGTGCCGATCGGTGCGCGTCGTCCCATCGCTCGTCGCGCGACGCGAGCTGGGCCAGACGGAGCGGGATCATCGCTCCCCAGCCCTCGTCCGCTCCGGCCCCTCGCTCCGCCAGTCGTTCGAATGCCGCGATTGCCGTCGCCCGATCATCCGTGCGGAACGCCGCCTCGGCCGACCAGTACTCGGCTCGATCGAATCCGACTCCGTCGGGATACGCCTTCCGATAGGCGTCGGCCGCCTGAGCCAGATCCGACCAGGCTCGGCGGAGCGCCATCGATTGGAGTTCGAGCAGTCCGGCCGGTTCGAGCAGCGGCGAATCGGGGTACTCGGCGCGGAGCGTGGCGATCCATCGCTCTGCCCCTTCGGTCTCGCCTTGCCGCAACCCTTCGTCCGCCAGTCGATAGATCGCGTCGGCGCGATACTCCGATTCGGGAAAGCGTCGGACCAGCTCCTCGAACGCTCTCCGCAGCGCGTTCTCGTCCCCGCGCGCCTTGGCGATCCAGGCCGACTGATAGAGAGCCAGATCGCGCAGCGCTCCGCTCGGGGCGCTCGCGATCTGACGCAGCTTCTGGTCGGCCGCGGCCAGAGCCGCCGGATCGCGCGAAGCGAGAGCGTCCGCGGCGCGTGCCGAGATCGCGGCGCGTCGTCGCTCGTCATCCTCGTCCGATTCCAGACGCTCGTAGAGCGCCGCGGCGCCGGTCGAGTCGCCTCGCGCCGCCAGGTGCCGCGCCAGCGTCAGGATCGCCGTCTCCCAGATCGCGTCGCCGTCGTCCGCATCGCCGATCGCCTCGCGCAACAGTCGCTCGGCCGTTTCGTGTTCGTTCGCTTCCGCTGCCGCGGTCGCGCGAAGCAGCAACAGACGGCGCCGCTCGGCCGGCTCCGCGATCCGTTCCGTCAGACGTTCGAGCCACCGGACCGATCCGGTCGACGTCCCCGTCTCGATCGCCCGTTCGGTCATCCGATGCAGCGTCGGGTAGAGGCCGGCATGATCGGGGTGAGCCGCGGCATAGTCGCTCCACGCCGTGAACGCGTCGTCGTAGCGCTGTCGTCGGACCAACGCCTCGCAGAGCTCTCCGCGCACGTCCGCCGTTTCGATCCCCTCAGGGAATCGCTTCAGAAAGCCGTCGGCGGCGGCGATCAGTCGATCGTCCTTGTCGGCAACGGTCGCGTCAGGATGGCGAGCCGCGGCGATCGTCGCCAACAGGGCGGCCGAGCGGAGCGAATCGGAAAGGCGATCGATGTCGGGCGAAGCCAGATGCTGCAGCGCGCGATCGGGTTCTTCGGCTCGTGTCCGCGCGGTGGCCGCCAGCAATGTCCAGGCCCCGCGCCGCGCATCGCTCGGCCGTACGTTCGCCGACAGCATCGCTTCGAAGAGCGTCGCCGCATCCGCCGGACGATCCCGAGCGAGCAGCGCTCGGGCTCGATACTCGGCAAACGGAGTCGTCGTTTCGTCGTCGAGGAGCGTCGGATCGAGCGACAGATCGGGCCGAGTCAGCTCGATCACCTGATCGAAATCGGACGCATCGTAGGCGCGCTCGACCAGTCGCCGGCGCGCCGCGATCGCATGCTCGGTGCCGGGGGCTTCGTCGAGCAGCCGGAGCCATTGGGTCCGGGCGCGTTCGAGATCGTTCGCCTCGGCGAGCGCCACCGCCCACTCGTAACGGAGCGCCGGGCAACCTTCGGGATCCGTCTGTTCCGCCCGAGCGACTCCGTCGGCGAACAGTCGGAGCGACTCGGCCGACTCTCCACGTCGCTGAGCGATTCGCCCGCGCAGATAGATCCCTCGCCCCGCCAGCGGATGACCCGCCGCCGGATCGACCAACCGCTCCAGCGTCCGCGACGCTCGGTGGTCGTCGCCGCGTCGGAACTCGAGGATCGCCAGATTCAGCAGCGCATCGTCGATCCGCTCTCCGGTCGCGCCGTCGGCGACCATCGTGTAGAACCGAGCGGCCTGGTCGTCGTCGCCGAGCCCCTCGAAGGCGCGGGCCAAACCGAATCGACAACGCTCCGAGTTGGGACCGAACGGGTCGGCGGAAAGCCCCGAGGTGAACTCCGTTCGCGCTTCGTTCCAATCGTTCCGGGCCAGTGCGATGTCGCCGAGATAACCGCGCACGTAGCTCGTCAGCTCGTCGTCCGGATAGCGTTCCAGAAAGCCGGAGAAGGCGGCCCGGGCGGTGTCGACCTGTCCCGCCAGCAACGCCCCCTCGCCGATCCGGAACTCGGCGAAGGAGCGACGAGGGAACTCGGGGGAGCGGTCGACCAGCGAACGGAAGTGGGAGGTCGCTTCGTCGAACCGCCCCAGCTGCATCAGCGCTTCGCCGAGCAGAAACTCCACCTCATCGCGAGGGAGATCATCGGAGGGACGCTGCAGGAGCGTCGTCCAGATCGACGTCGCGGTCGTCCAGTCCCCGCGCTCGTAGGCCGCGAGGCCCTCGGCATGCGTTCCGGGCGTGTCGTTCGAGACGGCCGGAGGCTCATCGGCGACGGCTCGATCGAGCGGAAGAGCCGAGGGAAGAGCCAGCGCGATCAGGAGCGCGATCGCGACGCGACCGACTCTCCGCACCTCGCGGGCGTTCCTCTGGCGCAGCCTCATTCCGGCATCCTTGCGTCGCGGCATTCGGCTCGGGCTCCGCCCGGCCGTTCCGACGAATCGAAACAGGGCGCGCGACACCGACACTCGGCTGACCCGAGTCGGCGTCCGGCGCGCACCGGCCGCATCGTAATCCGATCGACCGTTTTCGACCAACAGCGACTTGGTTCTCGGAAAGCGCCGGTCAGCTTGCCTGGGCCTCGAGGTCGGCCACACGAAAACGTGTCGTCCAATCTCTCCCTCCGCGCCCTCCCTCCGCGCACTCCCCAGCCCGCCGCGTGAGCAAGGGGCACTCCGCGCCCTCCTCCGCGCCCTCCCTCCGCACCCGCGTTCCTTTCCGCTCCCGCACGGTTCACGCTCCACAACGTTTGCCGCAGCGCCCCGAACCCCCGCCTCGGCCTCGGAGCGGCCGGGCCCACGTCAGCGCCTCGGCCTTGTTGTTGGCCCGCGTCGTCCCCGACGCGCGGCCGAGCGACAGCGCGTGTTCGCGCCACTTCGCAGCTCATTCGGTGTCGTCCCCCCCCCGCCCTCGGCTCGGGACGAGCCGGGGCTACGCCGCGTCGACGCCGATCCGGCGCGACCGGGGTCGGTCGTACGACGACAGAGGCCGAGTCTGCGGCTGGACTCGCATCGGCGGTCGCCCCCGTGCCTCCGCTATCTCAGCGTCTCC
>CAZZBI010000063.1:0-19932 GCA_964652385.1 uncultured Pirellulaceae bacterium
CGGGAGGGATCCGGCGTGCGCCGAGACGCTCAAGCGCGCACGTCGAGCAGCTTGCCGCGAACCGCATCCTTCTGCAGCTCCACCGCCGCTTCCAGCAGCTCGACGGCCGCTTGTCCCTGCTGCTCGACCGCATCGAGCTGCTTGCCGGCGATCTCGTACGAGATCTTCGACAGGACTCGATTCTGCTGCATGGCGGAGACCGCGCTGACGACGCCGTCGATCGACATCAGAGAGCTCGCTCGCGAGAGCCGGCCCCGGAGACGGGGGCGGGACGGGAAGCGGTGGCGATCACCGCTCTCCCCCCACTATCGCTCCCGATCTCGATCACGGCGAAGCTCGACGGCAAAACGTCCGAATGTGCCGATCGGGGGCTCGGGATCGCGCACCTGGTCGCCGAGGCCCCGGCGAGCCGCTCGTCGCGCCGGTCCCCGACGCTCCGGTCAGATGCCGATCTGCCCCATCGCGTCGGTCAGGCGACTGATCAGATCGGTCAGTCGCGGATGCTCCGCCTCGAACCGAGCAATCGTCTCGCCGAGGCGCCCGGCGGTTTCGTTTTCCTGGAGTTTCGCGGGGTCGGACTGCTCGAGCGCCTCGTCGATCTCGCCCGACAGGCGTTCCAGCAGCGACGCCGTCTCGGGATCGACTTCGGGAAGCTGCTGCAGCTCCGCCTCGACCTCCGACAACAGTCGCTTCAGCTTGGCCAGTCGATCGGACATCCGACAGCTCCGTATCGGTGAGAAGTGGGGGGAGTGGAGGGGGATGAGCCGCACCTCGACTCAGTCTATCCGATCGGCAGGATCGGTTTGACCTTGAAAGAACGGACCGGAAGCGGAAACTGTTCGTCCGTTCGAGACGGCGAGCGGCCGCTGGATGCCGCTCGCTTGCTCTCGCCCCCTCTCGATCCGGCCTCAGGTCCCTGACGCGAACCGCCGGATCCCGCTCTCAGCCAGGAGTGCTGCTCCCATGTCGAAGTTCGTGCGAATGTCGGTTGCCGGCCTGCTGTTCGGTTGCTCGGTCAGCGCGTCCGTCGCTCAGGACGAACCCGCACCGGATCAGCAGGGGGGAGGCGTGGTCGTCGTGCAGTCGAACGTCGCAAGCGACGAGAACGGCGAAGTGGTCGTGGGCCAGGCGCAGGCGTTTTCGTTCGACTCGGGGAACGGCCCGGTCCAGATCATGATGGCGCCGTCGATGGGGAGCGGCGGGATCGCGTTCAGCACGGGGATCGGCGGTGGGCCGGGTGGTCCCGATCCGCTCGGGCTGCTCGGCGACCAGCAGATCCGCAACGAGCTCGGCCTGGACGACGGACAGTGGGGGCAGATCCAGTCGATCCAGCAGGACTTCCAGAAGCAGATGCAGGAGACGACTCGCAGCCTGATGGAAGGGGGCTTCAACCCCGAGAAGGCGAAGCAGATGAAGGAGCAGGTCGAGTCGGTTCGGACGCAGATGATGGGACGGATCAACGAAGTGCTCCTGCCGAATCAGCAGAAGCGTCTGGAGCAGCTCGGCCGACATGTCGCTCTCAAGACCTCGGATCTCGGCGAAGCGCTCTTCGACGGGCCGATCGCCGACGCCCTGGAACTGTCCGAAGAAGATCGCGAGCGACTGAGGACTCGCAGTCGTGAGATCCAGGAAGAGCTCGAAGCGGACATCAAGCGTCTGCAGAAGGAAGCGCGCGAGAAGCTGCTGAAGGAGCTGACCAGCAGCCAGCGCGAGACGCTGACCGAACTGCTCGGCTCGGAGTTCGACTACCAGCCGCGTGACATCCGGAGCGAAATCCGTCGGATGCGTGACGAAGCGCGACGTCGTCAGCGCGACGGAGGTGAAGGTTCGACTCGCGCTCCGCAGGGGGAGCCGGACTGAGCGGCCGACGGCTCGCGGTCGAACACGGCCGCGAACGGACTGCCGGGAACTCCATGGCGGGCGTATGCTCCGAACATCGCGCGGGACCCGCGGAGTTTCGCCGGAAGTCCGAGATCGAGACCGAGATCGAGACCGTGTCGGAGGCGGGGGAGCGGGCAGTGCGTCGCGGCGTGCGATAGACTGGCCGGCGGCGATCCTGGATCGCTCTCTCCCACCACCTTCCGACCGGAGATCCGATCATGCTCCGCTGCGGGTCATTCCCTGTCCTCCAGCGCTCGCTCCCCGGCGCGGCGCTCTTCTCGACGCGGTTCGTCTCGACGCTGCTCGTCGCGTTCGCTGCCTCTCTGCTGGCAGCTCGATCTCCTGCGCATGACGACGCCGACGAGCGCCCGGGGATCGTCGTCGACGAGTTCGTCTTCGAAGCCGCTCCGTTTCCCGAATGCCATGCCTCGACGATCGTCGAGACGTCGTCGGGGCTGGTGGTCGCCTGGTTCGGCGGAACCGAAGAGAAGGACCCTGACGTCGAGATCTGGGTCTCGCGACATCGCGACGGTGACTGGACCGCACCGGTCTCGGTCGCCGACGGGGTGCAACCGGACGGTCAGCGTCATCCGTGCTGGAATCCGGTCCTCGTCCGGACCGCCGATCGCCTGTCGCTCTACTACAAGGTCGGGCCGAGTCCGAGTACGTGGTGGGGAATGGTCAAGCACTCGACGGACGACGGTGCGACCTGGAGCGCCGCGACGCGCTTGCCGGAGGGGATTCTCGGGCCGATCCGCAACAAGCCGATTCGGACCGCCGACGGCATCTTGCTCAGCGGCTCCAGCACCGAGCATGACGGTTGGCGAGTCCACGTCGAACGGTCGAGCGACGACGGCGCCACCTGGAGCGCATCGGGACCGTTGAACGACCGCGGCGAACGGGAGAGCATCCAGCCGACCTTCCTGACGCTCCCCGACGGCGTCATTCGGATGCTCTGCCGAGCCAAGAGCGCGGGTCGAATCACCGCTGCCGACTCGCGCGACGGCGGCGTCAGCTGGAGCGAGCTGACGACGATCGGGCTACCGAATCCGAACTCCGGGATCGACGCGGTTACCTTCGCGCCGGGGCGCCACGCGCTCGTCTACAACCACACGCCGCGAGGCCGCTCGCCGCTCAATCTCGCCCTCTCCGAAGACGGCTCGACATGGTCCGCGGCGCTCGTGCTGGTCGAACAGGCAGGAGGCGAGTTCTCGTACCCGGCGATCATCGCCACGGCCGACGGCCACCTGCACATCACCTACACCTGGAAGCGGCAGCGGATCCGGCATGTCGAGATCGATCCTGCCCGAGTCGAACTCCGGCCGATCGTCGACGGAGTCTGGCCCGAGTGAGGTTCGTGCGAGCGGTGACCGGGTCACATCATTCGACCCGCTCGATCGCGTACCCCTTCTTCTCGAGCAGTTCGATCACGGTCGGGCCGACGACGTAGTGGCCGGCGCCGGCCGCGAAGACGTGCACGCGTTTCCCCTGTTCGCGAACGACCTGATCGATGGTGTCCGCCATCGTCTGGTTCCGATCGGTCATCAGCGCGGCGAAGACCTTCTCGGCAAGCGGACGCGGAAGCGAATCGTCGAAGAACTCCTCGCGAAACACCTCATTCAGACGCTCGCCGTCGCCGCGCAGATAGACGTCGACCAGTTCCCCCAGTTCATCCTCGTCGTCGGCATCGTCCTCTTCCATCCCGTCGAGCGCCACCTCGAGAAACTGCAGCTGCTCCTCTCGGGTCAGGCGATCGAAGCCGGCGAGCTGCCCGAGCGGATCCTCGAGGCTCGCCACACGCTTCTTCGCCTGCTCGGCTCGCTCGACCAGCATCATGTCCATCACCGACTGTTCCTCGTCGCTGAGCTGCGCTTCGAGGTTCGGCAGGATCAGCGGCCATGCCCAGATCTTGAACGGAGGGAGCGACGCGGTGGAGAGGCCGGGGCGGAGCTCGCCGAGCTGGCGGTCGACGCGCGCCGCCAAGGCCTTGCCGAGCAGGTCGGCCCCCTTGCGTCCGTCCGCCATCGTGATCGCGGCCAGCTGTCGCGGCTGATCGGCCGGAGCGACCTCGACGAAGAGCGAGTCGGCTCGGTCGAGCGCCGCGTCGATCCGCTCGTGCAGCTTCAGCACGCGATCATCGGGAACGTGGATCGTCCCGAGCAGATACTGTTCGGTCCCCGCGGGGGAACGGAACTTCCACAGGAACGGTCGCTCGACTTCGGTCGGACGCTCCTCGGTCGCCGCCTCGTCCGATCCGACGACCGGTTCGGTCGCCGTCTCCTGTGCCCCCGCGCGACGCGACGCGAGGTCGAACGGTTCGGCGATGACGCTCAGCGCGACGCCCAGCGCGACGACCGGCAGCAGCAGGTGGCTCAGGCGCAAGTGACGGGTCGGCCGGGATTTCCCACCCAGCAGCGAACGGCGATCGAACGACAGGGAGGACATCGAGCGAAACTCCGGATAGGGGGACGGCTCGGCACCACGGCACGGCGAGGTCGGCGGACGAGGGTCGGTCGAGACGAGTGAGGGGGCTCGGCGTCCTTCCGCTCAGGTCACCGGGTGCGCGGCGGAAAGCAGTTCGTCGAGACCGTCGACCGAAACCTGCTCGGCCACCTCGAAGCCGCGCGTCGAGAGCGTGAACTCTCCCTGCAGATGATGGAGGACCAACCCCGCTTCGCACAGCTCCCGGAGCCCCTCGAGAAACCGAATGGTCCCGCGGGCGTTTCCCGGCGTCTTGAGCACCACGGCCCGCTCGTCCTCGAGATCGACGTGCACCATCAGCAGGCGGTCGGCCCGCTCGAACGTGTCGTTGCTCCCGCGCACGTCGAGCGTGCCGCGATGGCGGGCCAGATGAAGCAGACAACGGGCGGCAGGCGAAAGGCGATCGGGATCGCGCAGCGGGTGCGACATCGCCTGTGCGGCGATCTGTGCCAGCCCGATGATCGTCGGTGCGCCGTGCGAAAGACTCTCCCAATCGAGCGAACGGGAGCGGTCGGGGCCGAGATAGCGTTCGAGCAAGAGAGGTTCCTCGCGAGACGGATCGGCGGCGCGATCAGAGGAACCTCATTCTCGGAGCCGCGAGCATCGCAGGCAACCGGCGCTCGAAGCGGGGAATCGCTCGAACGCTTTTCGCGCGGCTTCGTGCCGCCGCCGGTCGTGGAGCTGCGGAACCGATGACGACCGCGCGTCGGCCGAGACGGTGGTGGCCGTGCGGCGTTCTACTCGTCGAGCTGCGCTTCGTTGATGCGCCGACGCTGGCGAGCCCGGGCGCGGGCCCGCACCACTTCGGGCTGGCCCCCCGTTTCTCCTTCGGTGAACCAGTAGCCGCCGAGCACCTTGTAGAAGGCGAGGATCAGGAACGCGCCGCCGGTTCCGACCGAGAAGCCGAGAATGCTGATCGGAGTCACCTCGACCGCCGGGTAGAAGAACTTCAGCAGCGAGCAGCCGATCACCGTCCCGGTCACCCCCATCAGCAAGGTCGCCACCGCCCCTCCCGGATCGCGCCCCGGCATGATCGCCTTGGCGGCCAGCCCGACGACCGTTCCGAAGCCGATCCACATGAAGCCGAGCTTCGCTGCGTTCTCCAGATCATCGAGTTGCATGGTCGGTGACTCCGACGGGAGCGCAGTGGGGGCGCGGCGGATCGCGGGTCCGCAGATCGTATCGACCGACTCGTTTTCGGGCTTGATCACCCCCGCCCATCCGAGGCGAAGTCGTCGGAATGCCAGCACTCCGGATGCTGTCATCCCCGGCGATTCTGCGATCGAAGTTGAACCGTTTCTCCACGATCCGGCGCAGCGCTGTCCCGTCGTGACCGAAGGTGTCGCTGGAATGTTCGGCCGCGGGTTCTTCGACCGACTTCTCGAACGGTCCTCTTCGCGGCGAGACACGACGCACTGCAAGGGAAGGGGGGTGAGGCGATGAATGCCCGCCACATGCTGACGCTGGGAGTGACTCTGCTTGCGGGACTGCTGGGCGCGGGATCGGCTCGGGCCAACCACCAACTGGTCGCATCGACCGCTCACCGTCTGGAACAGGAAGCGATCGGCTTCGCCCGCGACGCCGACCGCGTCTTCGCTCACTCGCGACTGACGAGCGACATCGTCGGAGCGGCGTGCGTCGTGTCGGATCGAACGGCCGAGCTCGAGGCCAGGGCGCGGACCCGTTGCGGCTGTGCCGACCTGCGGCGCGAGCTGCGGGGGATCGAGCAGGGGATGTTCGATCTGATCGGGGTGATCGAGCAGGCGGAGCTGCGGGTCCTTCGCGGTTGGGATCCGCCCTTGTGCGGCAACGTCGACGCGCTGCAGGCGCGCCTGGAACGGATGGATCGGGCGCTGGTCGATCTGGCCGACCAGATCGATCGACTCGACCGAGCGGTCGTCATCGGCCGCCCTCCGGTCAATGTCATCGATCCGTATGGGCCCGGTTTCGGCAGCGGCGGGATTCATCACGGCTCGTCGTTCCCGGTCGGCCCGTCGATCGGCTTCGGAGTCGGATCGACCACCCTGCGGATCTCGCTCGGCGGCAACCAGAACTTCGGGCGACCGAATCCGACCTGTGACCCGCCGCGCCCCATCGGATCGGTCGGTCACGGTCACGGACACGGACACGACCCGCATCGAGTCGCTCCGCCGAGCGGACGGGGAGCTCCGGAACCGCGGCGGATCGGATCGGGGCGGCGAAGCGTCGAGTCGATCTACTTCCCGGATCGAAACGGCAACGGGGGGAACGGCGGCAATCGAGGCGGGAACCACGGGGGGCCGGGCAACGGCAACGGTGGAGGACGCGGCGGCAACGGGAACGGCGGGCGCGGCCGCTGAGTCGCGATCGGTCAGCCGAGCGGCGTCGGACTCGCCGAGTCGCGCCATGGTCAGTCGGCGACGAGCGGACTAGGATGACAGGATACGAGGGGTGCCTCGGGCCTCGGCTCGCGGCACCCCTCTTCCATTTCCAGGGTCGGTCGCGACGTCGAGGCGTCCTGTCGCCTTGCACCGGCCGCTCGGTCCGTTTCGGTCAGGCGAGACATGATGACAGGCGGTTCGACCTTCCCCGTGACGCTCTCGCAGATCGAAGCGGAGTTCGAGGGGCTCGAGGATTGGGACGAGCGGTACGAGTATCTGGTCGAGTTGGGACGCGAGATCCCGTCGCTCGCCGCCGACCTGAAGATCCCCGAGCATGTCGTCAAGGGTTGCATGAGCACCGTCTGGCTCGTCCCGCGTCGGCATGCCGACGGAACGTTCGAGTTCCTGGCCGACAGCGACTCGCTGATCGTCAAGGGGCTGCTCGTCGTGGTCCTGGCCGCCTTTTCGGGAAAGACCTCGGCCGAGATCCTCGACTACGATGTCGAGCAGGTCTTCGAGCGGTTGGGTCTCAGTCAGCATCTGAGTGCCAACCGTCGCAACGGCCTGTTCGCGATGGTCGGTCGCATCCGTCGCGCCGCGGCCGGCGAAGCCTGATTCGTCGCGAGCCGGCTGCCGACTCCGTTCGCTCTGCGCAGGCGGTCAGCCCCCTTCGGGACCCGGGAGTCGTTTCGCGTGAGTGCCGATCCTGCCGTGACGATGGAGTTCCCGTCCGATCCGGACGAGCGCTTCGCCGTTTGGGTGTCGCAGCTGACCGATCGACTGCGCGGCGGAGAACGGATCGAGCTTGCCGATGCGGTGGCCGAGCATCCCGAATGGGAACGCTCGCTCGCCGAGGTCTGGCCGATCGTCCTGTTGGCCGAGATGGCCGGTCGGACCGACGAAGGGGAGCCTGCGCGGTCATCGCCCGCCGACCGCGATGACCCCGAAGCGGCGACTCCCGCCTGCTACGGCGACTTCGAGCTGATCGAAGAGCTCGGGCGCGGCGGCATGGGGATCGTCTATCGCGCTCGTCAGGTGAGTCTCGATCGCGTCGTCGCGCTCAAGCTGATCCTGATCGACCATTTGGCGTCGGCCGTCGATCGGGCTCGCTTCCAGGCCGAGGCCAAGGCGGCCGCGCGGCTCGATCATCCGCACATCGTTCCGGTCTTCGAGCTGGGCGAAGCGGAGCGGCGCCCCTACATCAGCATGCGGCTGATCGAAGGCCAGACGCTGGCGCAGCGATTGGCGAGCGGTCCGCTCGGCAACGAACAGGCGGCTCGGCTGCTCGTCCCGCTCTGCCGCGCCGTCGCCTACGCCCACGAACATTCGGTCCTGCATCGGGACATCAAGCCGTCGAACATCCTGCTCGATCGGGACGGCAAGCCCTATCTGACCGACTTCGGACTGGCCAAGGATCTCGGCGACGCCCCCTCGCTGACGCGCACCGGAGCGGTCGTCGGTACCCCGGCCTACATGTCGCCCGAGCAGGCGGCAGGAGGGCGCCCCGGGATCGATGCGACGAGCGACGTGTACAGTCTGGGAGCGGTCCTCTATCACTGCGTCACGGGCCAGCCGCCGTTCCAGGGACGCACCGGTCTGGAGACGGTGCTGATGGTGCTCGATCAGGATCCTCGCTCGCCGCGCAGCGTCTCGCGCACCATCGATCGCGATCTCGAGATGATCATCCTGCGCTGCCTGCAGAAGCCGAGCGACCTGCGCTACGCCTCGGCCAACGCTCTGGCCGACGATCTCGAAGCCTACCTGCAGCACGACGAGATCTCGGCGCGCAGCGGCCGGTTCACGCAGGTCGTCTCGCTGATGTTCCGCGAGACGCATCATGTCGGCGTGCTCGAAAACTGGGGGCTCCTGTGGGCCTGGCACAGCCTGATCCTGCTGAGCGTCTGTGCCGCGACCAATCTGCTGCAGTGGACCGAGTCGCCCAGCCGGATGAGCTTCTTCTTGCTCTGGACCGTCGGGCTCTGGACCTGGGCCGCGGTCTTCTGGGCCCTCCGCCGTCGACTCGGTCCGGTCACCTTCGTCGAGCGGCAGATCGCGCACCTCTGGGCGGCGAGCATGATCGCGACCGCGACGCTCTTTCCGCTCGAAGGGCTGCTCGAGCTGCCGCCGCTGAAGCTCAGTCCGGTCGTCCCGCTCTTCGCCGCCACGACCTTTCTGGTGAAGGGAGCGATTCTCAGCGGGACGTTCTACATCCAGGCGCTGGCGCTCTTCGGCACGAGTCTGGTGATGGCGCTCGTCCCCGACTACGGCCATCTGATCATGGGCGCGGTCACCGGACTCTGCTTCCTGATCCCGGGCCTTCGCTTCCATCGTCTGAGGCAACGCCGGGAACGCGAGGATCGAGCCGCACGCCTCTCTACGTAGCGTCTCCCAGCCCGGTGCATCTCCCAGCCCGCAGCGCCAAGCGCAGGGGTTCCCCGTGCCTTCGCTTTCCTCAGTGCCTCCGTGAGAAAAACTCCGACCGTGCCTCCGGACTTCCCTCGGCGTCTCACTCAGCGCTTCCGTGTCTCGATCCAGAACAACTGCGACCGAGGTCGTTCGCACGCCCCTCTTCCGACGAACGATCCGCGATCAGCGTTCGCTCGACGCTGCAGGCGGCGTTGCCGTTCGCACGCCTCCCGGAATCGGCAACTCGACATCGCTCTCCAGGCCGGCGGTCCGCACGATCGCGCGGCGAAGCATCGCCCGGAAGTTCGCGTTGTCGAAATCGTCGGGGTGTCCGAGCGACGTGTAGAAGACGCGCCCGCTCCAGCGATTGACGTAGGTCCACGCCAGCGGCTCGGGCGGATGTTCTCCGACCTGGCCGGTCATCAGGGGCGTCGCACCCGGCGCGAGCGGACTCGTCTTGTAGAGCCAGCTGGTGGTCGGCCACGCATCGCTCGCCAGTCCGGCGACGAGCGGATGATCGATCGCTTCGGGAACGACCTGCAGGATCGTCGGCGGGTCCCCCGGGTTCCGATTGCCGAAGTGATCGTGGTAGTTGCCGCCGAGCACCCGGTGATCGAGTTCGGGCCAGACGCCGCGCCCGGCGGGCGGCTCTCCCTCGCGCAGCGCAAACGCATGCGACGCGGTCCGGATCCCGACCACCGGCACCCCTCGTTCGATCGCTCGCCGCAGCGCGTCGAGTTGTTCGAGCGGCGGCGTGCGTCGCCGAACGCTCAACACGATCACGTCGGCTCGATCGAGTTCTCGCCAGCCGGCCAGGTCGGACGGGTCGTCCGGTCGACCGAAGACGATCGAGGTCCGAAAGGTCGACGCCAGTTCCTGGTTCAGAAAGGCGGGAAGCGTACGAGCCGTTTCGTATTCGTCCTCCGAAACCAGCGCGACCAGATGCGGCCGGTGATCGCCGGCGTAACGGAACTCCGCGTCGCCGAGAACCTGCTCGCTGGTGATCGTCGGACAGACGAACTTCTCGATGTGCTCGACGATCCGATCGGTCCCGGCGAAGTGACTGACGTACGGCCAGCGCTGCGGGTTGTACATCGTGTCGGTCAGATCGCGGACCAGCACGACCTGCTTGCCGTTGCGAGCCATCTGACGCAGGCCGAACGGCCGGCCGAGCACGCACATGTTCGTGTGGACGCCGACGAGCATCACCCGGTCGATCGCGTGGGCTTCGAGCAGATTCCAGATCTCGACTCCGTCATCGCTGATCGCGTCCCGCTCGGCATCGATTCCGATCGCGTCGATCTGACGTTGCCACGGGGCGAGCGGATTGCGGCCGAGACTCGCCAGCTGCTCGTGCCACTTCGCATGCTCGGCCGGATCGTCGTCCTCGCCGCCGTCGGTCTGATCGAGCGGATAGACGCCCGCCTCCTCGGACGGAATCGAGTAGCACCAGACGCCGATCTCGTCGGGGAGATTCGCGGCTCGTGGTGCCTGCTTGGCGCGAGTCCGAGCCGGATGATCGGCGTACGGCTCCATGCAGCTGCTCGGTGCATGGACGATCAGTGCCCCGCGCTCGCGCATCGCTCGCAGGAACCGATCGACGCGCGGCGCCAGCTGCTGCTCGCGACGCACCGCATTCAGACAGTGGTGCGCGTCCCACATGTCACAGACGATCACCGCCGTTCGTGCTCCGTCCCAGCGTTCGTCCCGGTGTTCGATCAGGTAACGACCGTCACCCGCCGCCGAACGACTCCGCAAGGTCAGGTCGAGCGGCTGGGCGAGCGTCGATTCGAGGGGCAGGAGCAGCGTCAGCAGCGCCATCGCGATCGGCGCGCGGAGGTATCGGGAAGGCATGGCCGGTGGGACTCCGAGCGGGAACGGAACCGAGGGACGGAGCGAGCGGCCGGTCAGTATCGCCCAGGCGCACGGCGGAAGAAACCGTTTCCCGACTTCCGACGGCGACTCGGCGCGCTTGCCGATCGCGAAACGTCCAAGCTCGTGCCGCGATCACGGTCGTTCGAGCCGCTCAGCGCGGCTTGCGGATCGTCAGATCGACCGAGCCGAGCGCCGCCTCCTGTTCGCCGGCGACGAACGCTCGAATCACCGCGGCGCCGCGAGCCCACTCCGGCACCGCGACCGTCACCTCGAACGGTCCCGCCTCGATCGATCGCTTCACCACCTGAAGCGTCCGGTCGTTGGCGCGGCGATAGGTCGCGTCGAACTCGTCGAGCGACGGATCGGAATCGTCGAACGCGGCTCGCCCGGCAAAGTCGAACGTCAGGCGATCGCGGCGATACGACAGATCGAGCGACAGCGTTCCGGCGATCGGCGAGTTGCCTCGGACCGTCAGCACATCACCCGACTGGACTCGCTCGGGCCGTTCGAGTTCGATCGGACGCGGATAGGACAGTCGCAGGAGCGGGTCGCCGATCAGATTGAACAGATACAGGTTCTCGGTCCGTTCCGCATCGAGTTCGTCGCGCGTCGGGCTGAAGACGCCGGCCAGGCCGTCGAGCAGCGCACGCTGCCAGTCGTCGGGATCGCCGTTCCCTTGGATCGAGCGGCGCTTGGCATGCTGCACCAGTTCCCCGAGGGTCGCGTGGCGCTCCGCGAAGTACTCCTCCATCAGCTCGTGACTCATCACCGCCATCGCATACGGCATCGAAACGCGACTGGCGCCGAGCACGGCGACCGGTCCGTCGGGGCGCTCGAGCATCGCCTCCGCCAGGCACGGCCCGCGGCTGTTGTAGTCGTAGGCGGCGGTGTAGCAGGCCAGAAAGATCGCGATCGGCAGTCCTTCGCGCGAGGCGAGTCGCGGGGCGTCGTCCGAATCGAGCACGCGATAGCGTCCCGTCGGCGTCTCGACCGGCGCGACGCTCCCCGGACTTCCGTGCCCGATGTAGATCCAGAACAGGCAGCCGTCGTTGAAGCGATCGATCGCGGCGCTGCCGAAGCGCGGCGGGGGAGGGCAGTAGGCGCTCTGCCAGCTGCCGTAGGTCATCGACGCGTCATAGCATGACGGGATCCCCTTCACGATGAACTGCTTGGTCGAGAGTTCGAGGACCGAGTCAGCGACGGCGCCGAACCCGCCGACGCCGGCGACCAGATTGATCCGTCGCTTCCAGGCGGTCTGCGGCTGGCGCGTCTCGTAGCGGATCACCTTGTCGACCACCGTCTCGAGCCCCCTCGCGTCGGCCACCGCGATCCGCCCGATGGCCAGGTCGGGGAGCGTATCGTCATCCAGATCGACCAAGGGGTGGTCGGTCGCGATCCACGGTTCGGACCCGAAGCGGACATCGATCTCGGCAGGGATATACGCCGTCGGCGTCTCGTGCGGCGCAAACGGCACGTTCCCCGGATGATTCCGATCCGGGGCGTCGCCGATCAGCACGACGCTCTTCAGTTGCCCGGCGGCGGCTGCGGTTCGGATCTCGTCGCGCATCTGCAGCATCGATCGGGGGCGGATCACGGCGATCCGATGCCCCTGCTCCCGCCGATGCGCGATCCACTTCTCGAGCGGTCGGTCGAACAGCTCCGGCGCCACGACGAGCACATCCGCCTCAGCCGCGGGAACGGTTCCGGCGAGTGACGAGGGGCCGTCGAGCAGGGCGGCAGCGAGCAGCAGGGAAGCAAGCGACGGCATGACAGGCGACTCGCGATCGATCGGATGGGGGAAAGCGGCGGGGTCGAGGCACCTGCGGCTTCAGACCGCTCCGCCGCGAACCAGTCTCGCGAGCTCTCCGATTCGGGACAAGACGAATCGGACCCCTACCGATCGACCCTCCACCGAAAACGACTTCGTGCCAGGGGGAGCCGAACGACGTGGGACCTTCAGTCGCCCTCGGTCAGATCGACTCCGTCCCGGCAGCGGATCAGCCGTGCCGTCCCGCCGACGATTCCGGCGACGATCGCATGCTGTTCCCAGCGGCGCCCGACAGCACAGGCACGCGAGGAGTCGAGGTGCAGCACGACAAGACTCGGTTCCGCGGTCCAGAGCCACTGAACATCGCGACCGACACCGTCGCAAACCGACAGACCGAGCGCGACGAGTTCGGCGCGCAAGCGATCGAGTCGCCGGAGGTTCTCGTCGTCCGGCAGCAAAGTCGACGACGGATTGCAGGCGGTCAGGAAGGCCCAGGGGATCGATCCGTCGCTCGAGGTCCGATCGGCTTCGAGAATGGTCGCGAGTCGTGCGAGCTCGGGCGTGGCCTGTCCGATCCGCAGCACGATCGGCTCGCCGGCCGGCGGCAGGACGACGTACTCGGCGGCTCGATAGGCGGCGATCAGTGCGGCGTCGAGTTCGGCCATCGGCAGACTCTCGGTAGGACGAGACGTGCGTCGAGCTGAGGCTCGCGTGCGGAACGTCAGTCGCATCGAGCGGGCTCGATCCAGCGATGTCCGAAGGCGGTCCGATCGACCGACCAGGCGCGCCAGTCGCGGCCGCCGGTCGCCGCCTGCAGCAGATTATGGGCGACGACCTCTAGATCGTCCGTCCGCCAGAGATCGGCTCGGATCCCTTCGCGGACCGGATCGTCGTCGACCACGGGAGCGTCGAGAGCGAAGTGCGAAGCGGCGGAGTAGGCCCAGCCGGTGAGCGGCGGGAGCTGGAGGCCGAGGGTGTTGAGGATCCCCTGCAGACGCGAGACGACTTCCTTGCCGCCGACGCTGTGCATCGAGACGAGGACGGCGGCCGGTTTGCCGAGCCAGAGATCGGTCGCTTCGAGCGGGGTGAGGCGTTCGAGAAACTGCTGGAGGAGCGAGCCCCAGTTGTCCCAGTAGGTGCCGGTGGCGAAGACGAAGCCGTCGGCCGCGCGAGCCGAGCGTTCCCAGTCGGCCGAGTCGGTCCGATCGGCGAGGACCAGCGTCTCGACGGAGGCGTGCGGCGCGAGGGACCGGGCGATCCGTTCGAGCACGATCGCCGAGTTGCCGTGCGAGCCGGCGAGCGAAGCGTTGATCAGCAACAGACGCAGGCTCAAGCGGACTCTCCGTTCGATCGATGCAGAAACGCGAGCCTCGCCCGCCTCGTGGCATTGGACGCCAATGACCGCGTGATCGGCGAGAGGTGTTCGGTCGGATTCCGCCGTTCGGTGCCGTTTCGGGCCGCCGCTTCGGCGGGGACGGTTCTCGAGGCACGGAACGAAACGGGACATCCGGAGACCAACGACCACGATCGACTCGATTCCGACCGAAGTTCAATCGTTTCGAAGTCGCGTTCGACTCGTCCGGAGCTTCCGAGGCATCAAGGACGAGATGATGAACGCGAGCGATATCGCAAGGCACGGCAGCGAATACCAGAGCGCCTTGATCCCCAGAGAGACGTTCTCGTCAGGTCCGACGTCCGCCAACGCTCCGTTCACGCCGAGAGCACCGGCCGATACCAGCAAGAGTCCGGGAACGGCTGCGGCAATCCCCACCGACAGCAGCAAGATCCGCAGGCCGTTCATGGAGGTCTTACCGTTTCTTCTTGCTCGCGCCCCGGTCGCTGCTCGGTCCCCCCTTGATCAAGGCGCGGCAAGCTAGGGTCACATGTCGAGCGGGGCATTGCGCGAGCATCCGAAACGGCTCGGGGGGCCGAGATTCGGTACGCGAGACGACATGGTTCGGTTCGTTCGTCGAAGATGACGCTCGTCCGAATCGTCCGCCTCTAGCGGAGCGCAGGCGGGAGCCTTATCGACGCGCGAAACGGTGGCACTTTCGCGAGGGCTCGATTCACCTCGGCAGGCACGCCCGAATCGATCGGGCTACGATGGACGACGTCCCTGATTCCTGCGTCGAGAGGTCGTCCGATGAAACTCCCTTGGTCTCGACCGGCGAACAACTCGCTCGGAGTTGCCGGCCTGCTCGTCAGCATCGCCGGCTTCTTCACCTGCGGCCTGCTGTCGCCGATCGGGTTGCTGCTGTCGCTGGCCGGGCTGCTCAAGGCGCCGCGAGGCGCGGCGATCGCCGGCTCGGTGCTCGGGCTCTTCGGCAGCGGGGTATTCGTGCTGGTGGCGATGTCGATGCTCGTTCAGTGGGTGACCGGCGGACCGCTGGAGCGGCGCGGCGATCGAGGGGGGGCCGAGCGGCGAGCCGCGGGAGGACTGGACGGCAACGAGATCGAGTCGCTCGACGGATTGCCGATCGATGTCGAAGTGGGCTGGGCGACCTTTCGATCATCCCGTTTCGGTCAGGGGAGCTACTCGAATCGGCTCGAGTTCCGAGCGACGAACCGGACCGAGACGAAGCTTCGCGAGCTGGAGTGTCTGGCGGTGCTTCGGAGACCGGGAGCGCGCGAGTGGGAGGTGGTCGAAACGTTCGAGCTGACCGTGATCTTCGGTCTCGACCCGGGCGAGACGCGCCGGCTCGACTACGACCTTTACGGCACATCGCGATACGCACGCCGCGAAATGCCGGGGGGCGCGGAATTGGCGATCTACGTCTACCGGGCGGAAGACGAATCGGGAACGACCGTGTTCGATCACGAGCAGCTGCTGCGCGAGCGGTTCGAGGGGCGTTGATGTTGCGTCGAATCGGCGAGCCGATCCGGCGACTGACTTGTCGTAGTGCGACCGCCCCCGTTCGCACTGCAACGGCGCTGCCCCGTTGTAGCCCCGGCTCGTCCCGAGCCAAGGGCCTGGAAATCGACGCCGTTCACGCTACGAAGCGTCTCGAACGCCCGAAGTCGCGCTGCCGCGCGTCGAGGACGACGCGGGCCTACGCCGGGGCCGAGCTCGTAGTGCGACCGCCCCCGGTCGCACTGGATCGTCGTGCGATGTCAAAGGGCACGGAGAACCCCTGCGCTTGGCGCTGCGGGCTGTGAGGCACGGGGGCCCGTTGGCCGGCTCGGGGGCGGCGGGCTGTGACGCTGGGGGGAGTCCATTGAACTCCGATCGGCGGAACGCTAGGATTCTGACGTTCGATGCGGGCGTAGCTCAGTTGGTAGAGCACTAGCTTCCCAAGCTGGATGTCGCGAGTTCGAGTCTCGTCGCCCGCTCTTTTCGGTCCTCCTCGACCGATCTTCTTGTTTGCGATCCGCGACCTTCGCCGGATCGCTCGACGACGGCTCGCTGCGGCGGGCCTCGGTCGTTTCTTGGTCTCGTGTTTCCCCTCGCAAGACCGCTGCCGGAGTCGTTCGGCGCTTGCTCCGCGCGCCGCGGGCCGGTATCTCTGGCGGGACCGTCGCGGCGCGTCTTGATGTCGCTCCGCCGCGGATCGGCCTCTCCCGCGCTCCCGCTTCCGCTTCTCGCTCAGGACCTCTCGCGATGTCGCTCCCTCGTCGCCGTTTCGTCGCCGCTGCGGCTGCCGCCGTCGGCTCCTCCGCCTGGCTCGCGTCGGCCGCTGCGCTTCGCGGCGCTGAGCCCTCCGAGACGGTCGCTCAGGAGGCGATCGACGAAGGCTCGATCGGCAAGACCCCTCACACCCGCTTCGCCGTCAACATCGAGATGTGGTTCACCGGCTTGCCGTTCCTCGATCGGATTCGCGCCGTCGCTCGTCTCGGGTTTCCGGCCGTCGAGTTCTGGCCGTTTGCCGGACGCGAGATCGACGCCATCGCCGATCTGACCGGCGAACTCGGCCTCGAGATCGCGCAGTTCACCGCGTGGGGATTCGAGCCGGGGATGAACCACCCCAAGCATGAAGCGGAGTTCCTGCGGACGATCGAACAGGCGTGCGAAGTCGCGCACCGCCTTCGTTGCCGAAAGATGTGCGTCGTCGCCGGCAACATCCAGCCCGATCGGACTCAGCAGCAGATGCTCGCGCAGGTCACCCGTTGCCTCGAACTCGCCGCGCCGATCCTCGAGTCGGCCGAGGTGATGGCGATCCTCGAACCGATGAACGAGCGCGTCGATCATCCCGGTCACTGCCTGTACGGCAGCACCGACGCGGTCCGCATCTGCCGCGAAGTCGACTCGCCGATGGTCAAGATCAACTGGGACCTCTACCACATGCAGATCACCGAAGGGGACCTCTGCGGTCGGCTGAAGGAAGGCTTCGATCAGGTCGGCTACCTGCAGCTGGCCGATCATCCCGGAAGGAACGAGCCGGGGACCGGCGAGATCCACTACAACCGAGTCCTGCGCCAGGCGTTCGAGCTGGGCTATCGCGATTTCGTCGGTCTGGAATGCCGCCCCCGCGACAACGACCTCGATGCGGCTCGACGCGTCGCGGCAGCGGATGTCTGGTGAGTGGGAAGTGGAGGGCGCGGAGACCCCTTGCTGACGCGGCGGGCTGGGAGGGCACGGAGTGGAGGGCGCGGAGGGGAGGCCGCTGAGACCCCTTGCTGACGCGGCGGGCTGGGAGGACGCGGAGTGGGCGGACGCGGAGGCTCGATGCGGCGGGCTGGGCGTCAGAAGCCGAGGAGCTGCTTTTCGGCTTGGCCGAGTTCGCGGATCTGACGGCCGACCTCCAGGGCAGCCATCAGCTGCTGATAGGCGGTGTAGCCGAACAGGATCAGGGCGAAGAGGCCGCGAACCCGTTTCGGATTCTGGGCCAGCACGATACCGATCGCCACCGCCAGGCCGATCGCCGTCAACGCCGAGGCGATCAGGCCGAGCATGACTCGGACCAGCACGCCGCGGATGCGACCGATCGCCCGCTCCGGCGCATTCGGATGCGTCTGGTCCGCGACCTCCTGAGGGGACATGATCGGCGCTCCGCTCGAGAAGCCCCAGGCATAAGGCGAGCGGTGCATCAGCCCTTGGAAGAGCGCCCCGGTGTCCGCTCCCGAATACAGTCGCCAACGCCGACGATCGGTCACCAGCAGCACGCCGCTCGGTCCGACCCCTCCCGAAAACGGCTGAGCCGACAGCAGGACGATCGACGCCGCGATCTCCTCGAACGCGATCGACTCGCTCGAGAATCCTCGCCGGATCGTCAGCCGGTCCGGCTCCGATTCGGTCGTTTCGACCGACCGGACGAGCGACAGCCCGCGGACGATCGCCAGCAATCCGCCGATCGTCAACGCCGCTCCCCAACAGATCGTCGTGTCGAGCGGCGGAGCGATGGCCGCGGCTCGCACGATCAGCATCGCCACCAGGTAACCGATCAGTCCTGTCCAGAGCCCGCGCCAGATCGCGGTCCGCAGCAACGTCCAAGTCGAAATCTTCCAGACCACGATCGTTCGCCTCACGCACGAAATGGGAATCGCCGCGGACCGCCTCGTCGGCCGGTCGACGCGTCGACTCGTGCCTCTCGTCCCGCTCAGCGATTCGCGACGTAATCGGGAATCGGCAGCTGCGGCGGTTCGGCCCAGGCGATCGTACCTGCCTCGAGCCGCCGCCGCCATTCGGTCACTCTCAGCCGCCGACTTGCCTCGTCCGCCTCGGGCAGGAACAGACCGGTGTTTCCGGTGATCCGCAACAGCTGCTCGAACGCCAGCGAACGGATCACCAGCCGCGGATGTTCCAGGCCCGACACCAGCCGCTCCCCGTCCCCCGTCGCGAGCTGTTCGGGCGAGACCCCTTGCCAGAGTTCGATCGCCGTCCGTCCGACCGTCGCGTCATCCGCCGCCTCGATCACCCGTTGGGCTCGCCCCTCGCCTCGGGCCAGCTGCCGCTCGGTCGAGGCGATCAGGCGGCGGCGCCACGCACTTCGGTTGTCGTCGTCGTCCAGCGCCCGCCACATCGCCTCGTACAGCCCGACTTCCGCCAGGCATTCGCTCGCCGTGATTCGCACCTCGGGACGCTCGTGCGACGACAGCGCGTGCCAGACCGAAATCGGATCGGCTCCCCGATCGACCAGACGAGCGATCGCCAAGGCGGCCGAGCGCTCGAGTTCGTCCTGCCGATCGATCCAGGTCGGTAGCGAGCCGATCGTCCCGGAACCGACGAGGCGGTCGTCCCGACGCGACAGGCCCGAACCGGCGGCGAGCGTCGTCGTCCCCTCGGCGTCGATCACCCGAGCCGGTGCGCCGCCGATGATCCAGGTAACGATCCGAGGTGCCGAACCGGTCGGCTGATCGAACGGTTCTCCCGGTTCCCGCCACGGCAGGACTTCCAGCGCGGCGATCGAGTCGACGGTCGTTCCGGAGAGCCAGGTCGAGCGGTCGCCGATTCGCACCTCGACCCCCACCGACTCGGTCGACGAACCGCGAAAGACGAAGCGGCCGTAGTCGATCGCCAACGCGGGAGCGGCGGTTCGCGTCGCGGGGACCAAGCGAAACCGCGAGGCCCCTCGCAGCTCGAGTCGCCGGCCGTCGGAGCCCTGCAGCACGACGACATCGATCGGCATCGTCTGGATCCAGGCGCCGATCGGCAGCGGCTGGCCGGACGCCAGGAAACTCCAGCCGGTCGCACCCGGCGCCTGAACGAGCGTCATGCCGGCCGGTTCGACGGCACTCCAGATCGTCGCTTCGCCGACCGCGATGTCGCCCGGCGGGAAAGCCGTCGGCACGTCGTTCTCCGCAGCGGCGTCCGCACCGGCCGCGACGATCGAGTCGGCCGCCTCCGGAGCGACGTCGGCCGAGGAGCGACCCGATGCGGAATCGACGTCCGCCTGGCGGTCGTTCGGCCGAAGGGACGCTTCGCGGTCGGAGTCGTTCCCGTTCGACTCGGGGGGGAGCGAAGAGCCGTTGGTCGAATCGCCGCTCACCGGATCGGCAGCCCGGTCGCTCCGATCGGCCGATGGTGCCGAAGCGGTACGCGACCGCTCGGTCCATCGCGACAGCTCGCCCGACACCGCGAGGATGCCGAGCGTGCCGCCGATCAGCATCAGGACGATCAGCACCGTGATCAGCAGCGGTGCCCGCGACGAACGCCGGATCGGCTCGACGGTCGGCAACGGGTCGAGGTCGCCGTGCGCTCCGACACCCAGGCCGTCCTCACCCTCG
>CAZZBI010000064.1:0-19068 GCA_964652385.1 uncultured Pirellulaceae bacterium
TCGGCAAGGAGTACTTCGCGGTCCCGCGGCACCTGTATCGCGAGCTTCCCGAGTTCCTGGTCGGTCGAGGGAACTGGGACAACTGGATGGTCCATCACGCCAAGACCCTTTCGGTCCCGGTGGTCGATCTGACGCCGTCGCTCTTGGCCGTCCATCAGAATCACGACTACGGACATCTGAAGCGCGGCCGGCTCGAAGCGTACGTGACGGGGGACGAGGCGCGGCATAACGAGCGCGTCGGCGGGGGCAAGCATGTCGTCTCGGGGGCGTCGGCCGACTGGGAGCTGACGGCTGCCGGTCTGCGGCGCCGTCGTGGTGGGGACTGGAGTCGTTTTGCCAGGGATCTCCCGAGGTTTCTCGGGCTTCTCGGCAGCTTTCTGACGCGCCGCTGAGAAAGCGTTTCGGAGAGGGACGACCTCGGACCATGATGGAACGGTCCTCCGAGTCGCTTGTCGGGCGGGTTGCTGTCTGACGAGCGATCGATCCGAGAGGTTTCGGCCTCGGCCGGCCAGCTTTCTTCCGCTCCGCTCCGCCGCAACGGAATCGCCTGTCGTGACCTTCGTCCTGCTGATCATCGCCGTGACGCTGCTGATGGCGATGGCCATCGCGCAGTTCGTCGGCGTGCGTCTGCTGGCTCGCAAGGTCGACGTATCATCGGCTCTCGCCGAACGGGACCGCCTCGACGAGCGGCCGCTGCCGAAGACCGCCGTCCTCCTGTCGCTTCGCGGCGCCGATCCCGATCTGGCGATCGGGCTCGAAGCGCTCGGCCGTCAGACGCATCCGGACTATCAGGTCGTCGTCGTCATCGACTCGGCGGACGATCCGTCGTGGGTTCCGGTTCGCGAGGCGCTGTCGCGATTGCCCGCGGGGCGGATCAGGGTCGAGGTGCTGCGCGAGCGCCGCGCGAACTGCGGCCTGAAGTGCAGCGCCCTCTCTCAGGCGTACCGCAGTCTCGATCCGTCGGTCCGTGCGATCGCGCTGGTCGACGCCGACATCGTCGTACATCCCGAGTGGCTGGTTCGGTTGGTCGGTCCGCTGCGCAACGAGAGTGTCGGCGTCGTCTCGGGAGCACAATGGTTCGAACCGCACGACCACGACTCGGGGACCTGGATCCGCAGCATCTGGAATGCCGGCGCGAGCGTTCCGACGATCCTGCTCGGCCATCCCTGGGCCGGCTCGTGCGCCATGCGGCGCGACGATATCGAACGGACCGGCCTGATCGATCGGTGGGAGCGTTCGATCATCGACGACGGCCCGATCGCTCAGGTCGCCGCCGAGATGGGGCGCGAAGTCCGATTCGTTCCGCAGACCTGGATGATCAATCGCGAGCACTGTTCGCGCCGCTTCGTCGGTACCTACCTGAAGCGGATGCTCACCTGGTCGCGCCATTACGAATCGACCTATCCGCTGACCGTCGGCCACGCCGTCGCGACCGTCGCGATCTGGGGAGTCGCGTGGGCCGGACTGTTCCAGGGGCTGGTGCTCGCCGATCCGTGGCGAATCCGCATCGGCCTGACCGGCGGCGTCGCGTTCTGGATCGCCGCGGTCTGGGGCTATCGCAGCGTTCGGAGAATCGCCGCGGGGGTCGCCGCCGCGACGGGCGAGCCGTTGCCCCGCCGAGGTTGGGCCGATCTGCTGCGAGTCATCTGGCTCGTCCCCGCCACCTATCTGATCTACGCCTGGGCGTCGGTCGCCGCCTTGTTCGTCCGTCGGATCCAGTGGCGCGGAGTCGAGTACGTGCTCGATCGGGATTCGGTCCGACTGACGCACTACGAGCCGTACCGAGTCGCAGGAACGTCGACCCGTTCGAGCGTCGGAACGCCGCAGCTCGCGCCGGTGCACGATCCGTCGCGAGGTGTCGGACGAATCGTCGTCGGCCTCGGCATCGCGCTTCAATTGAGTCTGCTCGGCAGCGCCGCCTGGACCCCGCGATTCGCGGCCGTCATCACGCCGCATCGCATCGCCGTTTCGACCACCGTCGGCGGACGCGAGCGAATCGAACCGGCCGAGTCGGCCGATCGAGGCGCGGCCGAAGAAGCCGGAGACACGGTCGCTGCGGGAGCCGCATCGTCAGTCGGCGAGTCGACGGCGACGGGGAACGTCGCGCGGTTGGTCGTCATGGGCGAGTCGTTCGTCGGCGAACCGGAGCGAGCGATCGGCTGGGAGCGGATCGACGCTCTCGCCGCTCGGATCGACGCCTATCTCGGTTCGATCGCCGACGTCGAAGGGCGATTGATCAAGCAGGAACGGATCGCGGGGCGTCTCGAAGCGCCGACCGAAATCGCGTTCCGACAGCTCTCGCGTCCGCTTGCGATCCGACTGCTCTGGACCGATACGGCTCGCGGGCGCGAGGTCCTCTTCCGGACCGAACCGGACGGAACCGAGACGATGCTGGCTCGCCAGGAAACGGTGCTCGGCGCTCTTGTGCCGACCGTTTCGCTGTCGAAGGATCATGCGTTCACGCGTTCGGTCAGCGCTCATCCGGTCGACGAACTGAGCATCGATTATCTGCGGCGCCAGCTGAAGCGCTACCTGAATCAGGCGAAACGGAATCCCGCGTCGATCGTCGAACTGACCGACGCCGCCGACTTGGAGGGGGTCCGCTGCTATCGGCTGTCGATCGTCCACCCGGAGCGCGGCGAACTCGCTCCGACCGGCTATCACCGCGTCGAAATGTTCTTCGATGCCGAGACGCTCTTTCCGTTGCGGTGGGAAAAGTATCACTGGCCCGGCTGGCAAGGGGCCGAGGAGTACGACGCGGCGAATCCGTCGGTGATCCCTCCTCTGCTCGAACACTTCCGGGTGCTCGAGCATCACGTCAATCGCGGACTGACGATCGACGACTTCCGGACCGATCATCCGGAGTACGGCTTCGGCAAGGCGCCGATCGTCCCGCTCGAATAGCCGGCCGCTTCCGCCGCTAGCGCCGCGCAGTGAAGAGGACGGCCTGGACTACGGCGTCGTCACGCGACCTTCGAGCAAGCGGCGGCAGGCTCGACGAGCCGCTTCCCACTCTCCGGCCTGCGCCTGATCGAGTACGGCCGCCAGTCGCGCGCGGTCCGAGTCATCGATCGTGCGTTCGGCGGCCGCCTGGTCGAGCATCCCGCGCAGTCGCTCGATCGTCGTCGTATCCCGACGACTGCAGGCCGAGTCGATGGCGATCAGGTGTCGGTAGGCATCGTTCCCGACGCGCGGAGCGGCCGGCCACAACAGCCACGCGGCGATGACGATCGGCAGCGTCGCGGCGACGGCGATGACCAGCGGTCGCCGTGATCGACCGGCGTGCCTCGGCGAAGCTCCGTTCACCATGCGACCGCCTCGCCTTCCTTCATGCTCGACAGCTCGGCGAAGGTGAGCAGATCGATGTATTCCGAGACGAACCGGACGCTGCCGTCGCCGAACAGGATCAGGCCCCCTTGAGGATGATCCGACACCATCTGGCAGACATGCAGCGACGGGTAGTTGATCGGATGGAGAATCGGGAAGCCGGTGATGTCCAGCTCGCCGCCGCTCGGTCCGGCATGAGCGAACACCAACGTCGCCGCCGATTCGACGGCGTTCTCGGGAGTCAGCTCGCGCGGATGCACGTAGGCACCCGGCACGACTCCGGCCCAACTCTTGTCGCTCAGCCGCGACGAGTGCTCGCCGATGAAGATCGTGTTCGAGAGTCCGTCGCTCACCTCGCCGAACGTCGTCCGCGAGTTGCGGAAGAAGGGACCGTCCGCGACGCGCGACGTGTCGCCGTCGACACGCACCGTTGCCGTCGCTCCGGCGTAGATGTCGGTGAAGACGATCGTCTCGCGTTCGACTCCCGACGATCCGTCCCAGCACGATTCCTGACCGTGATTCGCGACGTAGTGCGAGCGTCCCAGGCGGATCGGCCGACCGTGACGGAGCAGGTCGGCGCCGGACTCGTCGACCGCGACGAACGGATCGCTCCGGCCGACGACCGACGGGCAGAGCAGGATCGGTAGCGTCGCTTCGATCACCGAGGCATGCGCCGGATCCCAGAGCGGACGGTTCCGGTCGAGTCGGTTCTCGAGCGGGAGCTGCTCGAGATACGGGAGCAGACGCGACGCCCAACCCCAACCCGGCGCACCATCCCAGGTGATCGGATCGATTCCCGCTTCGACCGGTCCGCTCCCGTCGTTCGTCGGCCAGCTCTCGAAGCCGGCCGGCAGGTAGCCGACGGTGTCGTGATGCAGGTGCAGGGCGATACCGACCTGCCGCAGGTGATCCGAGCAGGTCGTCCGACGAGCCGACTCGCGCGCCATCTGGACGGCCGGCAGCAGCAACGCGACGAGAACGCCGATGATCGCGATCGTCACCAGCAGTTCGACGAGCGTGAAGCCGCGACGTCGCCTGCGGGCCGGCGTCGCCCCATGGAGCGACGGGGACCGGAGCGAAGCGGACCACGGCACGAGACAGGACCGACGCGACGGATCGAGACGCGACACGGGGGTGACTCCGAACTCGGACGAGGATTTCCGATGCGACGACCGCCAGTAGTCGCGGCTACGGCGTAGCAGCCGCTACGCCGTAGCACGTGCTACATCCTGGCGGGCGATTGTAGCCGAGGTTACGGACAGGTCAAGTCGTCGCCGACGTTCGTCCGGAGTCCCCCTGGCGGCAGTTCGACAGGTCCCGAGGGGGCCGTGCATCGCCCGGAACCGGCCTGCGACGTCGCGGAGGGATCGGATACAATCGTCCGGTTCCCGCCTCACCCACCTTGCGATCTTCGTCAGGAGACCGGTTTCCGTGACGCGACGCCCCGCCCGCAGCTCGCATTCGCGCACCCGCGAGGATCACTCGTCGGAGCTGGCCGAAGACTATGTCGAGGCGATCGCCGGGGTGATCGAGTCGAAGGGATCGTGCCGCGTCGTCGACCTGGCCAAGGAGTTTCAGGTCTCGCACGTCACGGTCAGCCGGACGGTGGCGCGACTGCAGCGCGAAGAACTCGTCTCGACCGCCCCTTACGGTCCGATCGAGCTGACGGCCAAGGGGCAGCGACTGGCCAAGCAGTCGCGCCGGCGTCACGAGATCGTGCTCCGGTTCCTGAAGGCGCTCGGCGTGAGCGACGAAACCGCGGCTCACGACAGCGAAGGGATCGAGCATCACGTCAGCCGCGAAACGCTCGAAGCGATGGAGCGGTTCGCGTCGGTGCACGACTCGGCTCGTCGAAGCTGAGCCCTGCCCGCACCGGAACGCCCTACCGACGCCGGACCGCCCTGCCGACCCCGGCGAATCGGACGACTGCCGTTCAATCGTCGATCAGGATGTTGTTCAGGCTGACGACCGAGAAGCGGACGTTGGGATTGTTCTTCTCGGTCGATTCGAGATCCCACTTCGAATGGAAGAGGATCGCCGGTCCGCCGGCTCGATCGCGCACCATCGCCGCCGAGTAGGGCAAGCGAAGCTTCTGGATCAGTTCGGGGTCGTCCTCGATCCATCGCGCCAGCGAATACGGCAGCACCTCCATCGACGTCGGCGTGTCGTACTCGCTTTCCAGTCGGAAGCGGACGACGTCGAACTGCAGCTCGCCGACCGCCGCCAGGATCGGCTCCTGACGGATCCCCTGAGGGTCGCTGAAGACCTGGATCGCTCCTTCTTCGAGCAGCTGTTGCATGCCGCGCTGGAACTGCTTGCGGCGTTGCGTGTCCTTGCAGCGCAGGATGGCGAAGTTCTCGGGCGAGAACTGCGGCAACGGCGAGAAGTTGATCGGCTTGCCTTCGCAGATCGTATCGCCCAGGCGGAATTCGCCCGGGTTGACCAGACCGATGATGTCCCCCGGATACGCCTCGTCCATCGTCTCGCGCTCCTGACCGAAGACGCGATGAGCGCGGCGCAAGCGGATCTTCTTCCCCGTCCGACTCTGCAGCACCTCCATGTCGCGGCGGAAACGCCCGGCGCAGATCCGGACGAAGGCTATCCGGTCGCGATGCTTCGGGTCGAGATTCGCCTGGATCTTGAAGACGAATCCGGCGAACTCGGAGCGCATCGAGTCGATCGGGCCGGTGTCGGCTTCGCGATCGTGCGGCGGCGGAGCCAGCCTCAGGAAGCCTCGCAGGAACTGCTCCACGCCGAAGTTGGTCAGCGCGCTGCCGAAGAAGACGGGGGAGATCTCGCCGGCCAGGAACCGCTGCGGATCGTAGGTCCCGGCCGCCTCGAGCACTTCGAACTCGTCGAGGGTCGTCGCCGCGACTTCGTCGTCGATGTCGGGATGGCCGACGATCTGATCCAGATCGATCTCCACCGCGTCGATCCGCCGATCGCCGCGCTGCCGCTCGAACAGATACGCCTTGCGGGTTTCGACCGAGACGACTCCGGCCAGGTCGGCCCCCATGCCGATCGGCCAGTTCATCGGAATGGCGGTGATGCCGAACTTGTGTTCGATCTCGGCCAGCACTTCCAGCGGACCGCGCCCCGGACGGTCGACCTTGTTGACGAAGGTGATGACCGGAATGCGCCGCAAGGCACAGACGCGAAAGAGCTTCTCGGTCTGCGTCTCGATCCCCTTCGCGACATCGATCACCATCACGGCACAATCGGCCGCCATCAGCGTCCGGTAGGTATCCTCGCTGAAGTCCTGGTGACCGGGGGTATCGAGCAGATTGACCAGATGCCCTTCGTATTCGAAGGTGAGCACGGTCGAACTGACCGAGATGCCGCGCTGCTTCTCGAGCTCGAGCCAGTCGCTGGTCGCTCCGCGCTGGGTCCGACGTCCGCGAACCGCGCCGGCGACTTCGATACAGCCGCCGAACAGAAGGAGCTTTTCGGTGAGCGTTGTCTTGCCGGCGTCGGGGTGCGAGATGATCGCGAACGTCCGTCGACGGAGCGTTTCCGCGACGACCTGCGGGTCATGTTCGGCCATGGAACGTTCGGTCACCCCTGAAGATCCGGACCAAGGTCGGACAGGTCGCGGCACCGACGGTTCCGCTCCCCCACCTCCGACCACGAAACGAGTCCGCA
This sequence comes from uncultured Pirellulaceae bacterium, assembly GCA_964652385.1. Lineage (GTDB taxonomy): Bacteria > Planctomycetota > Planctomycetia > Pirellulales > Pirellulaceae > UBA11682. Next base: position 6,970 of record CAZZBI010000064.1, read on the forward strand.
CGATAGACATTGCGGCGTTCGGCGGCAATCGGACGTTCTGCCGCGGCCTCGCGCGACCGGCGCCGATCCGACCGATTGCAACCGGTGCGACGCTCCCTCTACGATGCATGCCGGCCGCTTCCGGCGGCACCGGTTTGCCGACTCCCCCCTTTCCCCTTCTTCCAGGCCCGATCGATGCTCGACGCCCGCTACGAACGGCTGGTCGAAACGCTCCTGCCGCTGGCTCGCCGTCTGCTCGAGGAGCAGCAGACCTTCCTGCCGTTCGCCGGCGCCATCGATCTCGATGACGTCGTCTCGTTGGTCGATGCCAGCGATACGGTGCCGGACGAAGGGGAGATCGACGTCGACGCGGTGCTCGAAGCGGTCCGCACGACGCTCGACGAGCATCGCGACCGACTGCGCGCCGTCGGATTCTGCCAGGTCGGCGATTCGAGCGGCCCCGAGTCGGACGAAGCGGCCGAGTCGATCCTGCTGACGCTGGAAGCCCCCGACGCCGCCGCGGTCGAACTCGGCATTCCCTATCGCTTCGATCGCAAGGGGAACCTGGTCTTCGGCGAGATCGTCATGGCCGACGGCCTGCCGATCCTGTTCGGTCGCTGAACCGCGCGCCGGTCCGTGCCGACGACCGACTCGCGAGGACGCAACGCTCGCCATCCGCGGTCCGTACCGGTCGATCAACGGTCGACATCGTTTCGCCCAGGGGACTCGTCGAGCGACAGAATCACCCAGTAGTTCTGCTGCTCGTCGGACGGTGCGTCGCCGGGAGGAAAGACTCGCTTCAGCCGCGTCGGCGTGCTGTCGCGGCCGCGCAGATAGACCTGATAGCGCGGCACGACCAGCCAGCGGGCGCCATAGTCGCGTCCCAACTGGCGCAGCGTTTCGTCGCTGTAGATCAGCAGGCCGAAGTCGACTCCCTCGGCCTGATTGCGTCGCGTCGGCTGTTCGTCCAGGCGATCGATGCGCCGCAGCCATTCGATCAACGACGCGGCATCCTGAGGGACGTCCTTGCGGTTTGCCACCTCGGCTCGCTGTGCGTACCACTTGAACGTCTGCTGATCGCGCGGCGTGATGACGATCGCCTCGGGGGGCAGATTCCGATCGACCCACGCTCCCAGTCGTTTCCAGTCGTCGAGCAGCTGATGCGTCGCGGCAAGGTCTTCGCCGCGCGGCAGACTCTGACGATCCGCTCCGGGACGTCCGTCGGCCCGTCGCTCGAGAGCCGAAGCCCACCATCCGAATCCGAGGAGTGCGGCGATCGAGACCAGGCCGAGCCGACCGGCGATCGAGCTCCTCGTTCGGCAATCACCGGTCGACTCGGAACGCTCTGGGTTCACGCTCGGAACGGCCGCTGCCGACGCGAGCGCGATCGCGGTCGGCACCATCACGTCCGAGCAGCGGAACCAGTAGTAGCGGAGCCAGTTCGCGCCGAAGGTCAGATCGCCGCTCCACGCGACGTATCGATCGAGGGCGATGCCGATCGCGGCGATCGCCAGCGAACCGAACGCGATCGCGTGGATACGCATCGCGGCGCGCGACGTCGGTACCCCACCGAGCACCATCACCCAGAGCAGCAGCAGGGCGACGAACCAGAGGATGCGAGTCGGATCGAACTGCGAGATCACCAGGTGATGCGGCAAGCGGAGGTAGACATAGGTCGATCGAGCCAGCGCGATCGCATCGTCATCCAGCCCTTGCTCGAGTCCCAGGCCGGGGATCAGGCCGACGAGCGCCAGCGGCATCGCGAAGACGAGCCCCCAAGCGATCGCTCGCCAACCGCTCCGTCCGAAGGCATCGTCGGTGCGGCGGTCGATCAGCAACGCGACCGGAAACGCCGCGATCATCACCCAACCGCCGACCAGCACGTGGAACGCCGCGGCCCCTCCCCAAAACCACCAGCAGGTGAGCCAATCGCGCCGCGCCGCGCGAGCCAGTCCGAACAGGACGAGCGCGAACGCCGGCCCCTTGGCCTCGAGCCCGCCGATCACCCATTCGCCCGCCAGATGCCCATGGTGGACCAACAGCAGCCAGAGGATGCCCGAGAGCAGACCGGCCGGAAAGCGCGGCGACACCGCTCGTGACAGGTAGACCCAACCGGCGGCGATCGCCGTCCAGACGACCGCGCGACCGACGAGCGCCATCCCGCCCAGTCCCAGCAGCGGACCGAGCCAGCCGAACGTCAGATAGAACGCCGGGTGAGCGTCGGCAGACTCGAGAAAGAGATCGCCGCGACACCACGACCGATCCCAGAAATGAAGCGCCTTGCCGAGATAATGCGCCTCGTTGACGTCGGGCGGAGGGGAGCCGGCATGGAACGCGAACGCCAGCGCCAACACCAGCGTCTCGATCAACCCGACGAGCAAATAGCGCCGACGACCGTTGGCCCCTGAAGCCGGCACTCGACGGGGATCGTTCATCCTGAACCCGTTTCCCGGAAGAGCGTCGTCGCCGACGTCGCTGCGGCTCGCCCGGGATCGCCGCGGGCACGCCGACGCCGCCCACGGATGTTACCGCATCGACCGTTCTCGCTGCGAGACGTGCCGGTCATTCGACGGTCATGCCATTCGCTCAGCGGTAGCGGACCTGACTCGATCGCATCTTCTTCGTTTCGCTCTTGTAGAAGTTGTAGACGACGATCGCGAACGCCAGAGTGCCGAGCAGCCCGAAGGTGACGCAGAGCATGCCGCCCAGGGCGATCGTGGTGATCGACCATCCCGAGTCGGCGGCGGTCGTCGTTACCGAACTGCCGTACGAGCCGGTCGGCGTCGAGTAGCTCCGCGCGTCAGACGGGATCGACGCCAGCGGAGCGATTCCGCTCGGCGGCGCCGGCGCCTGAACCAATCCCCCGCCGGTGAACGGCGCCGATGCGGACCCGCTCCCGCCGAATACGGTCGCCGGAGGAGACGACGAAGGAACGCCCCCCGGCACTCCCGGCCCGCTGGGCATGCCAGACGAGGGAGTCGGCATCGAAGGGGGCCCGAACGAACCGCTCCCGCCGGGAAATCCGCTCGGCGGTCCGAAGGAACTCCCCGGTCCGAACGAGCTGCCGGGGCCGAACGGACCGCTCGGACCTCGACCTCCCGGTCCGTAGCTTCCGCCCGCTCCGAGCGGGCTGCTCGGCGCTCCCGTCCTTCCAGACATCCCGGCACTTCCCGGTCCTCCTGACATGCCCGGACCGCCCGACATCCCCGGGCCGTAGGTTCCGCCGGGGCCATAGCTCCCACCAGGATTCGACGAGCCGCCGGGAGAAGCGGGAGTCGGCGGGCTGCCGGAGCCGGTCGCGCTGCCGGTCGAACCGCCGGACGAAACCGCGCCCGAACCGCCGACGGTCGGCAGTTCCGTCTTTCCTTGACGCTTCAGCAGGTCGACGATGAACTGCTGGTCGGGTTCGCTGAACGAGGAAAACGGAAATCGCCCGGTCCGCCCCGTTTCGAGCGACAGGACGACCATCTTGGTGTCGGTCTCGTAGTGCACGAAGGTCCCTTCGACCTTCCGTCCGGCGTAGTCGACCCACTCGCGCCCCGAAGCGGCGGCGGTCCAAAGCAGAGCCAAGACGAGGGTCGAGGCGAGGATCTTCGTTCCCATGACTGACTCCGACGCTGACGATCCGAACGGAAGCGAGCGATTCGGCCGAGTTCGTTCGCGCCCCGCGATGCTTGGCAAACGTGTCGATCGAAACCTGAGGTTCGGCAGGTCCGAGGCGAGTTCCGATTCGAGCCTCCCCGCGGCGTTCTCGCGCCGGCCGGGATTCCCCGCTTTCCCGGGGCACAACGGTTTCAGCGTAGGGTCCCCGCGGCGGCGGTTCAACACGAAACGATGACCGCTCTTGCTCGGCCCCCCCGTGCGCGAATCGAAGCTCGATCCAGGGAACGGTCATGACGTGACGTCCCTTTGCGGACCGACCGCAAGCGTCCGTATCGACTCGCGACCTCCCTCGAAAGTTCCGCTCGTGGTCGGGAATTCCGCACCGTTTCGAATTAGGATGCTCGGGCGTTCGGACACGAAGCTCCGAGATTCCGCGCCGCGAAGCCTCTCGGCTCGCGCCCGGATCGAGACGACGTGTCGGCGAAAGAGGGGATCGTCCGCGTGCGGCGCCGCCGCGCCGCGTCCCGGCTCACCCCCCCTCGATCCGTCTCCAGCAAGCCCCCTCGCGATCATCTCCGGGAGCGGACTCTCTTGGCTCACGCCGTTCCTCGTGCCGATGTGGAATCCCGCCGCGAGTCGCTTCCCGAGCCCGGCCTCTGGCTGTTGGTCTGGTCCCTGCTCGGTCTGGCCCTGCAGCTGTCGATCTGGCTGACCGGAGCGCGAGACGAGTCGATCGGCCTGGCGGTCGAAGCGGGAGTCGCTCGGACCGAATCGCGGATGACGGGGGAGTTCGACGAGGATGCGATCCGCGAAGCGTTGCGCCTGCAGTACGACACCTTCGTCTTCTGGCGAGCCCTGTTCGGCATCGGCGACCTGCTTGCGGTCCCGACGCTGCTGGTCGGGCGATCGTTGGCGATCGCCGCGACGGTCGCCGTTGCCGGAGCGATGACCGGTCGCTCGCCGAAGTTCGCCTTGTCGTTCGCCTGGGCTGCCGTCGCGCAAGGGTGTTGGCTGATCGGTCCGTTGGCCTCCTGGATCGCGGATTTGCTGGGGAACGTCGGCTTCGAGACGACTCTGCGCTTGCTGCTCGTTCCGGGGCCGATTGCGGGCCCGGTCTGGTCGCTCGCGGGCAACGTCGATCTCTTCGCCGCCTTCGGCTGGTTGCTGCTGACGTTCGTCGCGATGCGACGCGGGTGGGCCCATCCGATCACGCTCCTCCCTTCGCTCGCCATGCTCGCGCTTTCCGAAGTCCTTTTCGTTTCGGTCGTCGAACTCCTGGTTCAAGGGGCGATGCGCGGCACGATTCTTCCCTGATCGTCTCCCTCGGTCCCCGACCTGCCGTCACGGAACCGAGTCGCGACGCCCCCGTTTGCTCCGCCATCGCGGACTTGCCATCGCAGCCTTGCTCGCTCCCGCACCTTGCTTGCTCCCTTTTCGAGAGACCTGTCCGATGAGAACGGCCACGATCATCACCGCTCTGCTGGCGCTGGTCGTCACGATCGTCGTGCTGCTGAACTGGCGACGCGAACCGGGGGCGTTTCAGGTCGATTGGCAGCTGGTGAAGTTGCCGGCCAAGGTAGTCGAGGTCTCGACCCCGACCCGCACGTCGATCGTCCGCAGCGTTTCGGCGCCGGGAGAGATCGAATGCCGTGATGAAGCGGAAGTGGCCAGTCGGGTCGTCGGTCGCGTGATCGAGCTGCTGGTGCAGGAAGGGGACTATGTCGAAGAGGGGCAGGTGCTCGTCCGTCTGGACGACGAGGACCTGCTCGAGGTGGTTTCGGGGGCCGAGGCGCGGGTACAGCGGATCGGTTCCGAGATCGAACGGGCGACCGAAGAGCTCGCCAAGGCGGAACGCGACTCGGCACGCAGCAGCGACCTCAGGGCACGCGGCGCGATTGCGGCCGAACTGGCGCTCGACGACGAGTCGACCGTCAAGATGCTCACCGCCACGCTGGCGATGTCCCGATCCGACCTGGCCGACGCCGAGGCGAATCTGCGTCGCACCCGCACCGAACTCGCGCGAACCATCATCACGGCGCCGATGGCCGGAGTGATCGGCGATCTCGAGGTCGAAGAGGGTGAGGTGGTGATCGCCGGAACGACGAATCTGCCCGGCACCGTGCTGATGACGATCAACGATCTGTCGCATCTGCAGGTCCGGACCCGAGTCGATCAGGCGGATATCCGCGCCGTTCGGACCGCTCAACCGGCTCGCATCTACCTGCGGTCGAGCGATCGGGCTGAACCGGTCGCTGGACGCGTCGCGCTGATCGCGCCGAAGGGGACTAAAGAAACCGAGGTGGTCAGCTTCGAGACGCTGATCGACGTGGTCGATCCGACTCCCGAAGTCCGCGTCGGCATGACGGCGACCGTCGAGATCGAGGTCGATCGGGTCGACGATGCCTTGGCGGTCCCGGTTCAGGCGGTGGCGCACCGCAAGCTCAAGGACCTCCCCGATACGCCTCTCTTTCGCGAATGGGCCGAGCGGCAGCCGCGGGTGCCGGGAGACGACGCGTCAGAACTCCGCTCACGTTACCTGAAGGTCGTCTTCGTGATGGAAGGGGGAGTCGCCCGCGCGATTCCGATCGAAACCGGACTGTCGGACGATCGCTTCGTCCAGGTCACCGCGGGACTCGGCGCCGACCAGACGGTGATCGTCGGGCCGTTCCGGGCCTTGGACGAACTGAAGGACGGCGATGCGGTCGTCCTCCCCCCCGCGACCGGCACCGCCGAGAAGGACTCGGCCGCCGACGAAAGTTCGACCGGCACCGATTCGGCCGGCGCGGCCCAGCCGGCCGACGGCTCGTCCTCGACCGACGCGGCTCCTGCCGCTGGGAGCGGAGCCGAGCCGTCCCCTTCGCCGGCGCCGTCGCCCGCCGTTTCCGCTGAGACCGAAGCCGGATCGGAGGGGAGACCATGAATCGACTGAGTCATTGGCTCGGGCGCAGCACGTCCGCTCGCGGAACGGAGGCGATCGTCGGCGGCGCCAAGATCGCCCCATCGGTTCCGGTGATTCGTCTGCGCGACATCCGCAAGGAGTATCGGATGGAGGCCGAGACGATCCGTGCGCTGCGCGGCGTTTCGCTCGACATCGGCCGGAACGAATACGTCGCGATCATGGGGAGCAGCGGTTCGGGCAAGTCGACGCTGATGAACATTCTGGGACTGCTCGACGTGCCGACCGCCGGGTCGTACGAACTCGAAGGGGAGGACGTGTCGCGTCTGTCCCAGTCGACCTTGGCTCGGGTTCGCGGTCGGCAGATCGGGTTCGTCTTCCAGACGTTCGAGCTGCTGCCGCGCCAGACTGCCCTGCGGAACGTCGAACTCCCGCTCGCCTATTCCGGCGGTCGAGCGCGGCGAACGCGAGCACTCGAAGCGCTGCGGCGCGTCGGTCTCGGCGAACGGATCGGACATCGGCCGAATCAGATGTCGGGCGGGCAGCGGCAGCGCGTCGCGATCGCGCGAGCGCTGGTGCAGCAGCCGAGTCTGTTGCTGGCCGACGAACCGACCGGCAATCTCGACTCGCGCACCGGAGACGAGATCATGAACCTGTTCGATCGGCTGCATGCCGAAGGTCAGACGATCGTCGTGGTTACGCACGAACCGGATATCGCGGCGCGCTGTCGACGCGTGATTCGCCTGGCGGACGGACGAGTCGTGTCGGACGAGACGAACGGGGCGGCGGGCAAGGTGGAGCCGCCGGAGGTGCTGCGCATCGAGACGGGGACGATTCCGCCGATCGACGGCGAAAGGACGGAGGCCTGAGATGCGGGTCGTCTCGAACTTCCTGAACGCCTTCGAACAGCTCCGTTCGAATCGCCTGCGATCGTCGCTGACCGTCCTGGCGATGGTGATCGGAGTCATGTCGACGATCGTCGTCGTCAGCGTCGTGCAGGGCTTCACCGGATACGTCACCGACTTCCTGTCGGGGCTCGGCACCAACGCGATGTGGATCGTCCCCGAGCGGCCGGCGGGGGAAGCGGGGGAACTGCTGGGGCGAGTCGAACTGGACGAGTTCGACATGCGGGCGATGGAGGAGCAGTGCACGGCGATCCGACGCCTATCGCCGCTCGTCCCCTCGCAGACCGCCAAGATCCGTCTCGGTCGCGAGGAAATCTCGGTGCCGCTCGAAGGGGTCGCGCCGACCTACCACGCGATCCGCAATTTCGAGGTCGGCGTCGGGAGACCGTTCGCCGCATTGGATGTCGATGAGGCGCACGACGTCTGTCTGCTGGGGCGCGAGACGCTGAAGAAGCTCGGCGCCGACGAGCAGCTCTTGGGAGACTACGTCTGGATCGATTCGCGGCGGTTTCGGGTGATCGGCATCCTGAACGAGAAGGGGAGCTTTCTCGGCGAGAGTCAGGACAACCTGGTGCTCGTGCCGTGGCGCACGGCGCTCCGGATGTATCCGCAGTTCGAGCGGAACCTGATCGTCACGGCTCAGGCGATCGATGCGGCGAGCGTACCGGAAGCGAAGAGTCAGATCGCGAATCTGCTCCGCCGCCGACACGGCCTGGAACCGTGGCAACCGAACGATTTTCGCATCCTGACTCAGGACGAGATCCTGCAGGCGTTCGAGAGCATGAGTCTGATCGCGACGGTGATTCTCGCGGGGATCGTCGGCATCAGCCTGCTGGTCGGAGGGATCGGCATCATGAACGTGATGCTGGTGAGCGTCACCGAACGGACGCGCGAGATCGGACTGCGCAAGGCGGTCGGCGCCCGACGCCGCGACATCCTGCTGCAGTTTCTGGTCGAAGCGATGACGCTGAGCCTGATCGGCGGCACGATCGGAGTCGCTCTGGGCTACGGCATCAGCTGGGTCGCGAGCCTGCATCCGCGGATGGTCGACATCGTGGTGCCGACCTGGGCGGTCGTCGTCGGCTTCGGCATCTCGGCCGGTACCGGAGTCGTCTTCGGACTGCTGCCGGCCGTCAAGGCCGCGCTGCTCAACCCGATCGACGCGCTCCGTCACGAATAGAGTCGCATCGGTCGCTCGCAGCCCTCACCAGCCCAAAGCGTCAGCAAGACTCTCCGCGCCTCGGGGTCCCCTCAGCGCCTCCGTGAGAACAACTCCGCTCCGCGACTCCGCGACTCCTCAGCGTCCTCCGCGCCTCCTCAGCGTCCTCCGTGACTCTCCCCCCCCCCTCCGAGCGCTGCACCACGCCGCCCCACGATCACTGATCGCGACGCCGGCGGCGGCGAGGCTGTTCGCCCTCGGCTCCTTCCTCGGCGGAACCCGCTTCGGTTTCGGCCTCGGCCGACGGCTGTTCCTGTCCGAGTCCGGCGCGCTGCATCTCGTTGCGAGGCCCGGAACGACCGTCGCGGAACAGCTCGAACCGGCTCCGCGGAATCTCCGCCGGAAAGTAGTTGTCGGTCCGATCGACGTCGGCGGTTTCCAGATGCGGATCGAGCACGATCCGCCGGATCGGCGAACCGACCACCACCATCTTCGAGACCCGTTCCGAATTGCGCCGCCAGATCTCGGCCGGGATCCGCACCTCCTGATGCGAACCGTCCTCGAGTTCGAGGTCCAGCAGGATCGGCATCACCAATCCCCCTTCGTTCGCGAAGTCGAGGACATAGTAGAACGAGCCGTCCTGCAGGAACTCGCGCTGCTCGTCGGTCAGCCCTTCGAGCGCCTTGCGGTACGCCTCGCGCTCCGCATCGGTCACGTTCAGCTCGTCGAACTCGTTGTAGAAGTCGAGCAGTTCCGGATACGCCTCGGTCCGCTTCGGCAGTTCGGCGTTCCGCTGTTCGGCGAGCGTCTGCGGCTCGGCGTCCCGTTCTTCGCGGCGACGCTGCTTCTCGACGTCCGGATCGGTCGTGTCGACGGTGAACTCGCGGACTCCGGCAAGCGCGATATCGACGTGATCGGTCGTGTAGAACCAGCCGCGGAAGAACCAGTCGAGATCGGTCCCCGACGCATCCTCCATCGTCCGGAAGAAGTCGGCCGGCGTCGGACGGCGGTTTTGCCAACGACGAGCGTACTCGCGAAACGCGAAGTCGAAGACCTCGCGCCCGAGAATCGTCTCGCGCAGGATGTTGAGTGCGGTCGCCGGCTTGGAGTAGGCGTTCGGACCGAACTGCAGGATCGACTCCGAGTTGGTCATGATCGGCACCTGATCACGACTCGACATGTACCCGACGATCCGCTTCGGTTCGCCGCGACTCGACGGATAGTTCTCCTCCCATTCGCACTCGGCCAGGTACTGCAGAAAGGTGTTCAGCCCTTCGTCCATCCAGGTCCATTGTCGCTCGTCCGAGTTGACGATCATCGGGAAGTAGTTGTGCCCCACCTCGTGGATCACGACCGAGATCAGTCCGTACTTGGTCCGCGAGCTGTAGGTGCCGTCCTTCTCGGGGCGAGGCCCGTTGAAGCAGATCATCGGATACTCCATGCCGCCGACCGGTCCGTTGACGCTGATGGCGACCGGATACGGATAGCGGAAGGTGTATCGCGAATAGACGTCCAGCGTGTGGACGATCGCGTGCGTCGAATAGCGACTCCAGAGCGGCTCGGCTTCGTTCGGATAGAACGACATCGCCATCACCTTGTTCCCCTCGACGTCGTGCTCCCACGCGTCCCAGATGAACTTCCGGCTCGATGCCCACGCGAAGTCGCGCACCTCGTCCGCCTTGAAGATCCAGGTCTTCGTCTCGGTGGCACGGCTCGGCTCGTTCGCCTTCGCCTCTTCCGGCGTCACGACGAAGACCGGCTTTTCGGCCCCCTTGGCCTGCTCCAGTCGCTCGCGCCACTCCGGTTTCAGCACCTCGTCCGGATTGAGCAGCACGCCGGTCGAAGCGACGACATGGTCGGCCGGCGCGGTGATGCTGACGACATAGTCGCCGAACTCCAGCGTGAACTCCCCTCGACCCAGATACTGCTTGTGCTGCCACCCCTGATAGTCGGTGTAGGCGGCGACGCGAGGGAACCACTGAGCCATCTCGTAGATGCAGTTGTCGTCCTCGGGGAAGTGCTCGAAGCCGGTCCGCCCCGGGAAGTACTTCGTGTCGTTGATCGCATAGGTCCAGCCGATCCCCAGACGAGTCGCGGTCCCCGGCTGGAGCGGCAGCGGCAGATCGATCCGCATCATCGTCCCGACGACGACGTAGGGGAGATCGTTGCCGAGTCCGTCCTGCACCCGAGTCAGCTCGACGCCGCCGTCGAACTGCTCCTGCAGACGCATCGCCTTGAACGCGTCGAAGCTCATCCGAGACGGATCGCCGTCGACCTCGGTCAGCCGCCCCGGCGCATCGGGACGATAGAGATTCGGATCGAGCTGGACCCAGATGTACGAAAGCGGATCGGGGGACAGATTCGTGTAGGTGATCGTCTCGTCGCCGACGATCCGTCGCTCGTCGTCGAGCAACGTCACCGAGATCTCGTAGTCGGCACGCTGTTGCCAGTACTCGTGCCCCGGAGCGCCGGACGCGGTCCGGTAGTCGTTCGGAGTCGGCAGGATCTCGTCGAGCTGACGGAACTTGTCCTCCTGCCCGTACTTCCGGTTGATCACCTGAGCCGAGAGGAGCGAGACGGGAACGAGCAGCGCCGCGACCGACGCCGCGACGATCGACAGTTGCCGGAGAGTTCGACGATTCAAGGGATTCCGCTCCTGAACGCGAATGAAGCCGAGACTCGGGCAGCGTGCGACTCCGCCCGGTCGGCCCATTATGCCCACCACCCCGGCACCGGCCTAGTCTGCCATTTCGAGTGGGGTTCTTCGTGACGCGAATCGGAAGCGGTGCGACCGAGGGCGGTCGCACTACGGCGAACGGTGCGACCGAGGGCGGTCGCACTACGTAGGCTCGTTCGGCGTCGTGACGAAACCTTGGCTCGGCCACGGAGGGGCGGGGCCAACGAGCTAGCGGCGACCGCAAGGAGTCACGCGACCGATCAACCTCTCGCCAGCTGCGCTCGGTACTCGAAATGCCGCAGCGTCTTGCCTTGGACCCAGAAGATCATCAGCGGGATCGTCGCGAGCCAGTAGCACGGATGAGTCAGACCGAAGGCGATCAGGACGATCCCGTAGATCCACGCCCCTTTGCCTCGACGCAGGAACGGCGCGATGCCGTAGGCGACGCCGAATCCGAGGCCGAGAAAGAGGTAGAAGCCGGCGGCGATCGAGACGCCGATCAGCTCGTCCTGCCGGATCGTCCGGTCGAGCTGAGGGACGACGAGCAGGAAGACGCCCAGCACCATCAGTCCCAGACAAAGGAGCAGGTTGAAGCAGCAATAGGCGACGAAGAAGTACCAGACGACCGGCGTGACCGTCGGATCCTCCTTGATCGGCGGAACGGCATACGGAGAGGGAGACTGATACGGCGAGGGAGGATCCTGATACGGAGACGAATAGGACATCGGGCACCTGCAGCGAAGAAACCCGCCGGACGACTCGCGACCTCACCGAGCTCGAACCGCGTCGAAGCAGATCATAGTCGATCGCGACCGCAAGAGCCCTCCGCGCCTCCGTCGTCTCGGCGCCTCCGTGAGAAAAACTCCGCTCCGTGTCTCCG
>CAZZBI010000065.1:0-18819 GCA_964652385.1 uncultured Pirellulaceae bacterium
CTCGCGAGAGCGGCGCCGAGGTGCCGGCCGCTTCGAACGCTTCCGAGCCGCCGGTATGATGCGCGGCTTGCGTGGTCAGGCCAGCCGACGATCGGGAAGGGATGCGGAACGATGAGCGAAATGCGGATCGAACGGGACTCGATGGGCGAGGTTCGGGTTCCGAAGACGGCCTACTACGGGGCTCAGACGCAACGAGCGGTCGAGAACTTTCCGGTCTCCGGATGGCGGCTGCCGACGCCGCTGGTCCGCGCCATGGGTCTGGTGAAGTGGGCCTGCGGCCGGGCCAACGACGATCTTGGCAAGCTGACCGGTACCGGCAAGCGCCGGCTGTCGGCGGCCGAGGTCCAGGCGCTGCTGGATGCGGCGATCGAGGTGTCGGAAGGGAAGTTCGACGATCAGTTCCCGATCGACGTCTTTCAGACCGGCTCGGGAACCAGCAGCAACATGAACGCCAACGAGGTGATCTCGAATCGCGCGATCGAGATCATCGGCGGAGATCGGTTCGCGGCCGAGAAGCCGATCCATCCGAACGATCACGTCAACATGGGGCAGAGCACCAACGACACCTTCCCGACCGCGATTCACGTGGCGGTGGCGCTCGAGATCGAGCGGACGTTGGTCCCGGCGCTCGAGCGTCTGCATCGTGAACTCTCGGCCAAGGCCAAGTCATGGGCCGAGGTGATCAAGATCGGGCGGACGCATCTGATGGATGCGACTCCGCTGACGCTGGGGCAGGAGTTCGGCGGCTTCGCTCGTCAGATCGAACTGTCGCTCAAGCGAGCCGCAGCGGCTCGCGAATCGGTCTTGGAACTGCCGGTCGGCGGGACCGCCGTCGGCTCGGGCATCAACACGCATCCGGAGTTCGGATCGCGAGTCGCCCAGGCGCTCGCCGAGCGGACCGGCGTGCCGTTCGTCGAAGCGGTCGATCACTTCGAGGCGAACGCGCAGCGCGACGGCCTGGTCGAGTGCCACGGCAACCTCAAGGCGATCGCCTCGACGCTGTTCAACGTCGCGAACAACATCCGCTGGCTCGGTTCGGGACCGCGCTGTGCGTTCTTCGAGGTGATCCTGCCCGATCGTCAGCCGGGAAGCTCGATCATGCCGGGGAAGGTGAACCCGGTGATGTGCGAGAGCCTGATGCAGGTGGCGGCAAGGGTCATCGGCAACGACGGCACGCTCACCGTCAGCGGTGCTGCCGGCGGCCAGTTCCAGCTGAACATCATGATGCCGGTGATGGGGCAGACGACGCTCGAGAGTATCCATATCCTGGCTCACGGCGTCGAAGCGTTCGTCGACTTCTGCATCGACGGACTGGAAGCGAATCCGGCCGGCTGCGAAGCGGGAGTCGAAAAGAGCCTGTCGATGGTGACGAGCCTGAATCCGCTGATCGGCTACGAAAAGGCGGCGTCGCTGGCCAAGGAGGCGTTCAAGACGGGCAAGACGATCCGCGAACTCTGCCTCGAGCAGAAGATCCTGCCCCCGGAGACGCTGGCCGAAGCGCTCGACCCGATGTCGATGACTCGACCGGGCTGAGAGGGGGGCCAACTCTTGCCCGCCCGGTCAGATAAGTCCCGAAGGGACGATCGAGAGTAGCCCGGCGATTCATCGCCGGGGCTAGCGATTGACCGCCGAAACTTTCGAAGTCCCGTCAGGGACGAAAGACACGCGTCGCGATCCAGGTTTCCGTGGAGTTCATCTGCCCCTGACGCGGCTCGACGCTTCGTGTCGATCGACCTCGCCCTCCGATGATCGCTGGGCGATTGTCGGCCGTCCCTTCGAGACGTGATTCAACCACGGCTGGGGACGTGCTGAGGCTCACCGTGAGGCTAGGCGGCTGAAGACGGTGCGACCGGGGGCGGTCGCACTACAGAAGACGGTGCGACTGAGGGCGGTCGCACTACGGAGAACGGTGCGACCGAGGGCGGTCGCACTACGGCGAGTCGCACTACGGACCGTCGCTCTATCGACCGAGCGTGACGGTGCCGGTCGGCGTGTAGGTCGGGGCTCGCCAGGCCGCTTCGATCACGCCGCGATGCGGCTCGATCCCCGGCAGTCGCTCGGCGCCGCGCAGCACCTCGCGCGCCTCGTCCTTCCGATCGACATAGGCGAGCGCGGCAGCCAGATGGAGCGTGTGGCGCACCCGGCCGAACTCGTCCCGGCGCTCGGTCGCCTCGGCGATCCGCGCTTCGATCAGCCCTCTCAGCCGCTCCGCACCGCAGCGTTCGGGGCTGTCGGGGAACCGCGCGTCGATCTCGTCGACCGTCAGCGGTCGCTCCAAGCGAAAGACGTAGGTGTTGTCGACGTTGCCGACCGGTTCGAACCGATCGCGGAACGCCTGGACGAATGCGCCGAGCCAGAAGCAGGTGTACCAGCCGTAGTCCTGGAACAGGAACATCGAGCCGGGGAGGGCGGCCGGTGCGATCCGCCGCATGAACGCCTTGGTGCCGTACCAGCTCTTGCAACCGTCGATGAAGACGCTGTCGGTGACGAAGCCGTCGGGGAGCGTCATCCAGTGGCCGCTCGATTCCTGCTCGGGAAGATCGGGAACGCCGTCGTCGGACGGGACCAGACACTCGGCGTAGTCCTGCGAGTCGTGGATGCGGCGGAAGATGTCGAGGAACGGGGCGCGATCCCCGAGCGACTCGAAGTCGTCGGCCGCCAGGGCTCCCGACGCGATCATCGGGGCCAGGAACGACGCCAGCCGCGGGACGTCGAAATAGTCGCGAAAGCGGTCGAAGGTCCGGAGAACCGTCCCCGAGCGGCGCCGCGGATTGTGGAGCATGCCGAGCGCGATCGCCCGCGAGGTCCCGCCGAGAAACGGTCCGATCTCGACGACGTCGTACGCTCCCGACCAGTAGCTGCTGAAGTGTCGGTACAGATAGTGGCGTTCGCCGCGAGTCGTTTCGGAAGGGATTTCGTCGAGGCGTCGGGCGACGTTCGCTGCCAGGCGCGTGAAGACGAACGGCTCGACCGGCGGTTCGGAGGTCGACGCTGCTGCGGTCCCGTCGGGGCGAGCTCCGCGAAAGGGGCGTCGCAGCAGACGCATGGCACGGCGCATCAGCGGGGCGTGGGGATCGGCGGCCGTCGTCATGACCCGGTCTCCGGCAAGACAGCAAGCGTCGCGATTCGCCGCGTCGGCGCGCAGCGCTGCGGGGAGCATCGGGAAAGGGGCGATCCTTGCCAAGAGCGATTTTCCTGAGGCGCGGGGCAAGCGGGCGGCTCAGGGCAAAAAGGAGCCGCCGAGGAGCGGAAAAAGGCGCGAGGGGCGTGCACTCGCCTCGTCGACGACACACCTCTTCCTCTTCCGGCGCACCCCGCCGCGTCTCGACCGACGGCAACCATTCCGGAACCTCGGACCGCGCCACGGCAAGGGTGTTTCCGACCGACTCGCGACACCCCGGCGGGGCGTGCCGCTTGTTGCGTTCTCGGGGCGGGGATACACTTCGGGTTTCCCTTGGGCGAACCGGCTCCGTATGGGGAGTTCCGGGAGCGCCACCGATCCCGCAGTCGGGTCGTCGGGACGACGCGCGACCGCGCGGCGGCTCATCGACCGAGCGACTCGGACGGCTCCTTCCGCCGACGGAAGATCGACCGATGCGTCACGTCCTCTCCGCGATCGTGCAGAACGTCCCCGGCGTTCTGGCTCACATCTCCGGCATGTTGGCCTCGCGAGGCTACAACATCGACTCGCTGGCGGTCGGCGAGACCGAGAACCCGCACCTGTCGCGGATGACCTTCGTGGTCGTCGGCGACGACCGGGTCCTCGAGCAGGTCCGCAAGCAGCTCGAAAAGATCGTGACGGTCGTCCGCGTCGTCGACGTCAGCGCCAAGGACTACGTCGAGCGGGATCTGATGCTGATCAAGGTCGCGGCTCGCAACGGCCATCATCGGACCGAGGTCCGGGAGCTGGTCGAGATCTTCCGCGGCCGGATCGTCGACGTCAGCGCCGACAACGTGATGATCGAGATCAGCGGACGCGAGAACAAGATCGAGGCGTTCATCGAGCGGATGCGCCCCTACGGCATCGTCGAGCTGGTCCGCACCGGTCGGATCGCGATGGTCCGCGGCAGCCTCGAAGCGGACGAGAACGGTCTCGCGTCCGCTCCTCTCCACCACGAACCGGCCGTCTCCCTCCCGCACGCGAAGGAATCCTGAACTCATGGCAGCGACCATCTACTACGACAACGATGCCGATCTCTCGCTCCTGAAGAACAAGACGATCGCCATCCTCGGCTACGGCTCGCAGGGGCATGCCCAGGCTCAGAACCTTCGCGACAGCGGCTGCAACGTCATCATCGGGCAGCGTCCCGGAGGCCCGAACTACGACCTGGCGAAGAGCCACGGTTTCGAACCGATGAGTCTGGCCGAGGCGACCGCCAAGGCCGACCTGGTCAACATCCTGCTCCCCGACGAGGTGCAGGGGGACCTGTATCGCGACGAGATCCGGCCGAACCTGAAGCCGGGGAACGTCCTGATGTGCTCGCACGGCTTCAACATGCATTTCGGCCAGGTCGTCCCGCCGACCGGCGTCGACGCGCTGCTCGTCGCTCCCAAGGGGCCCGGGCATCTGGTCCGCAGCGAATACGTCAAGGGAGGCGGCGTCCCCTGCCTGATCGCTCTAGGGAGCGGCGCCAGCGAGACGAGCAAGAAGCTCGGTCTGGCCTATGCCAAGGGGATCGGCGGCACGCGCGGCGGCGTCATCGAGACGACGATCGCCGAAGAGACCGAGACCGACCTGTTCGGCGAGCAGGTCGTCCTCTGCGGCGGCGTGAGCGAACTGGTGAAGACGGCGTTCGAAGTGCTGGTCGAAGCGGGCTATCAGCCCGAGATGGCCTACTTCGAGTGCATGCACGAGCTGAAGCTGATCGTCGACCTGTTCTATCAGGGCGGCCTGAACTACATGCGGTACAGCGTTAGCAACACCGCCGAGTACGGCGACTACACTCGCGGCCCGCGGATCATCACGGCCGAGACCAAGGCCGAAATGAAGAAGATCCTCGCCGAGATCCGCACCGGGCAGTTCGCCCGCGACTGGATCCTCGAGAACAAGGCGGGAGCGGCGAGCTTCAAGTCGATCCGTCGACTGAACCGTCAGCATCCGATCGAGGAGGTCGGCCGTCGCCTGCGTCGGCTGATGAGCTGGATCGACGCCAAGGAAGTCTGATCCGACAAGGATCGAGGGGCACCGTCCCGTGATGTGGTTCGACACGCATGCCCACCTGGACGACGAGCAGCTCGCCGCTCGGGTGGACGACGTGGTGTCGCGAGCGGCGACCGCCGGCGTCGGAATGATGCTGGCGGTCGGCACGACGCGTTCTTCCAGCGAAGCGTGCGTCGCCCTGGCCGATCGCTTCCCCAACATCGCCGCCGCCGTCGGCATCCATCCGAACTACGCCCATCAGGCGAGCGACGAGGACTGGCGGCGGATCGAGGCGCTGGCCGAGAACGATCGAGTCGCGGCGATCGGCGAAACGGGGCTCGATCGCTACTGGGATCATTGTCCGTTCGAGCTGCAGCTCGTCGCGTTTCGTCGGCAGATCGCGTTGGCGGTCCGGACCGCCCGCCCCTTCATCGTCCATCTGCGCGACTGCGAGGACGAGATGCGGGACGAGTTGCGGCGGGCCGCGGACAAGCATGGTGCGCCGCTCGCGGGGATCCTGCATTCGTTCTGCGGCGGGGCCGAAACGGCCGAGCTGGCCCTGTCGCTCGGTCTGCACCTGAGCTTCGCCGGCATGCTGACCTATCCCAAGAACCAGGCGCTGCGCGAACTGGCGGCGACCGTCCCGCTCGATCGCCTGCTCCTCGAGACCGATTGCCCGTACCTGTCGCCGCATCCGCACCGCAGTCGGCGACCGAACGAGCCGGAGCTGATGGTGCACACGGCGCGATCGCTGGCCGAAGCGCGCGGCATGACGCTCCGCGATCTGGCCGACGCCACCACCGGCAACGCGCTCCGGCTGTTCGGTCGGCGCGCTCCGCACGGGGTTTCGGCGAGCGGCGTCGCAGTGCCGAACGATCGGCCCTCGATCCGGGAGTGACTCGATGGCCGTGACGCTGATCGCGCTCGGTTCGAATCTCGGCGATCGAGCCGGCGGCATCGATCGAGCGATCGAGCGACTTGCGGCCGTTCCCGGCGTCCGCCCGACCGCGGTGGCACCGACGATCGAGACGCTGCCGATCGGCGTTCCCGACAGCGACGCGCGGTTCTACAACTCGGCCGCGCGATTCGACGTCGCGCTCGAGCCCGAAGCGTGGCTCGAGCTGCTGCTGGCGACCGAACAGGCTCTCGGCCGCGAGCGGCATGTCCGCTGGGGAGCGCGGAGGATCGATCTCGATCTGCTGCTCTACGACGAACGGATCATCGACTCGCGCCCGCTTCGAGTCCCGCATCCGCGGATGGCCTTCCGGCGGTTCGTGATGCTCCCTGCCGCCGCGATCGCCGCCGATCTGCGGCACCCGCTCTGCGACGCGACGATCGGCACGTTGGCGGAACATCTGGATCGCGCCGCGAACTGGCTCTGGTGGCCCTCGGCCAGGCCGGACGAGGCCGCAGCGATCCGCCCGGCAACCGCCTGGCGCGAACTGCCGTCCTCAGCCGACGACGGCGCGTGGCGCGACGCGGCGAGGTGGCTGAGCGACGGGGAGGTCGCCGGTCCGAGCGGGCGGACCGTCGTCTCGTGCGACTGGCCCGATCGGGATCGAGCCGCGCGACTCGGTCTCCCTCGCTTTCCGAAGCTGGCGGTCCGAGCGTATGGCGCGGCCGATCCGTTCGATCGATTGGCCGTCGACCTAGACGACGCTCGGCCGATCCGAATGCAGTTGCCGCTCGAATCGGAGCGGCCCGACGAGATCAGCCGCGACGTTCAGGCGGCGATCGAAGCGATGACGCTGCTGTAGGTCCGAACTCGGTGTCCTCGGTGGCAGGAACGACCGATCACCGAGGGGACGAATCCGGACGGTTCGACGACGCGGCGACGGGTCCGGAGAAACGACGATGAACAGGTTCGCGATCGCAGGGGGGCTGGTGGTCGGCGGGCTGATGACCCTCTGGCTCGGCGGCTTCACCTTCTACGCGGCGTTCGTCGTACCGATCGGAGCCCATGCGCTCGGAAGCGAACTGGAACAGGGGCTCGTCACGCGCGACGTCACGCTCGTGCTCAATCGCCTGGCGGCGTCGTTGGCGATCGCGTGGGGGCTGGCGATCGTCGGAAGGCGAGGCCGGAAGCTCGGTATCGAATCGTTCGCCTGGTCCCTGTTCGCCGCGATGACCGGCCTGCTGTTCGTGCAACATGCGTCGGTCGACCGGCTGCTCGATCTGCCGCAGCGATCGGTCGTCGACTACGATCGCTTCTACGCGGCCCACCGGATCTATCTGATCGCGGCGACGCTCCAGTGGCTCGCGGCCGTCACCGGAGCCGTGATTCGTTCGCTTGCGCCGTCAAGCTCCGACTCGGCCGATGCGAGCTTGCCGGTCGACGACCGGACGGTCTGATGCGTCGAGCGGAAGACCGCCGATCGCGAATCAGTTCGCGTCGTGTTTCGGTTCGCTCGTGTCGCTCGCGGTTCCCCCGTCGACCGAACAGAGGCCGTTGCCGACGAACGGTCCGACCGACTCGCAGAGCGGAATGCTGGTGGTCGGTTCGGAGAGGACCTGAGCGACCGTCGTCTCGCCGAACGCCTTTTCGACCGATGCCAGCGCATCGTCCAGGCGGCGATGCAGCGGACACAGGTTGGTCCCGTGACTGGCCAGCTTCAGCGGACAGGTCGTGATCCGGCAGATCGGGTCGACCGAGTTGACGATGTCGAGAATCGTCAGCGTTCGGGGATCGCGAGCCAGCGTCATCCCTCCCTTGACGCCGCGCTGCGACGAGACGATCTCCGCACGGCGGAGCCCCTGGAGCACCTTGCTCAGATAGGCCGCCGGAACCAGGGTCGCTCGCGCGATCTGATCGGTCGTCTGAGCCGCGGGGGCCTGATGAGCCAGATGCAGCACGGCTCGCAGGGCGTATTCGACCGTCTGAGAAAACATCGCGTTGGCGATCTCCCGGAGCCTCGCGCGGTCACCGCCCGAGCGGCGGGGGCGAAAAACAGGACGTTGACATCTCGATTAGCCCCGATACACTTGCCCGCATCTTGGACGGACACGTCCGGATTGAGCAAGCCCTCGGTGACATCGACGATCCCGGCAGGGGGCAGGCTCGCTCATGGTAACCGGGGTCGCCCGCCATAGGGAGAGACGATCGATGCGCTTCTGGGGTTGGATCGGAATCGTGACGGTAGCCGCCGCGGCGACCGCGAGCATCTGGACCTCGTGGGGAACGACCGAAGTGACCGCCGCTCCGGCGTCCGCAACGGCCGACAAGCCGTCGGACGAGGCGGTGGAGCGGACCCGCAAGACGGTCCGCATGCTCGACGACATCTACAAGTCGGCGGTCGTGCTGATCACCGAGCACTACGTGCACGACGAGGACGACCTGTCGGCGGGAAGTGCCGCCGCGGCCCTCTTCGGCATGGTCGAAGAGAAGGGGTGGCACTCGGCTCGGCTGATCGACGCCACCGGCCAGCCGTACGACGAGGCGAATGCGCCGGCCGACGAGTTCGAGCAGGAAGCGATCCGACGCCTGAAGCGGGGCGAAGCGTACTACGACGAGGTGACCGAGCGGGACGGCAAGCCGGTGCTCCGCGCGGTGACGACGGTCCCGGTCGTCATGAAGAAGTGCGTCATGTGCCATCCGCACTACGCGCATGCCGAAGAAGGGGCCGCGATCGGCGGCATCGCCTACATCATCCCGATCGAGTGAGCATTCGCCGGCCGGTCCGACCGCCGCAGCGCGGGGCAGAATTGGGGACTCGAGCGCGCGGAGGGGAGTCGCTCCCCTCCGCGTGACGCCGGCTCGCCCCCGATCGACGCCGCATGACGCCGCACCGCGATCCGCGTGACCAGCGACGTTCAGCGCGACACCTGCCGATAGTCGTCGCACAGCAGACTCGCCACCAGCGCCGTCCAGCCGGTCTGATGACTCGCCCCGAGTCCCTGTCCCGTTTCGGCGTTGAAGTACTCGTGGAAGAGCAGGTGCTCCTTCCAGTGCGGGTCGTCGTTGTAGAACGGATGCTCGCCGTGGCACGGCCGGCGCCCGGTCGTCTCGTCGGGCAGGAAGAGCTTCAGCAGGCGGCGTTTGATCTCGTCGGCGACCTGCGCGAGGGTCATCAGGTTCCCCGAGCCGGTCGGGCATTCGATGCGGAACCGTTCGCCGTAGAACTCGTGATAGCGCCCCAGCGACTCGACGATCAGGTAGTTGAGCGGAAACCAGATCGGCCCGCGCCAGTTCGAGTTGCCTCCGAACATGAACGAGTCCGACTCGCCCGGCAGATAGGCGACTCGATACTCCTGACCGTTCGCATGGAAGACGAACGGATGCTTCTCGTGGTACTTCGACAGCGAGCGGATGCCGAACGGCGACAGGAACTCTTCCTCGTCCAGCATGTACTTCAGCAGGCGTTCCAGACGATCGACGCTCGGCACCGCCAGCAGCCGGCGCCCCTGAACGCCTTCGGGACAGTCATGCTCGAGATAGGTCATCGAGCGGACGTGCTGCGCGTTGTGCTCCAGGAACCACTGCGTCCGGCGGCGGAAGCCGTGCAGTTCGGACACGACGTCGTCGTGCAGCACGGTGGCGGTCAGCAGCGGGATCAGTCCGACGAGCGAGCGGACCCGCAGCGGGATCGGCTCGCCGCCGATGTTCAGATGGTCGTAGTAGAAGCCGTCGACCTCGTCCCACAAGCCGCGCCCGTTGTCGGCGTTCATCGTGCCGGCGATCGCGAAGAAATGCTCGAAGAACTTCGAGGCCATGTCGTCGTACGGCGGCCGAGTCCGCGCCAGCTCCATCGCGATCTGCAGCATCGACGAGCAGTAGAACGCCATCCACGCGGTCCCGTCCGCCTGTTCCAGATGCCCGCCGGTCGGCAGCGGCTTGGAGCGATCGAAGACGCCGATGTTGTCGAGTCCCAGAAAGCCGCCGGCAAAGACGTGATCGTCGCGAACGTCCTTCCGATTGACCCACCAGGTGAAGTTCAGCAGCAGCTTCTGGAAGCAGCGTTCCAGGAACTCGGTATCGTGATCCCCTCGTTTCGCCAGCAGCTGGTGGACGCGCAGCGCGCTCCAGGCATGGACCGGCGGATTGACGTCGGAGAGCGCCCACTCGTACGCCGGAATCTGTCCGTTGGGATGCTGATACCATTCGCGCAGGAAGAGCTGCAACTGGTTCTTGGCGAAGGCGGGATCCAGTCGCGCGAAAGGGACCATGTGGAACGCCAGATCCCACGCGGCGTACCACGGATACTCCCACTTGTCCGGCATCGAGATGACGTCCCGATTGAACAGGTGGGACCAATCCCGGTTCCGGCCGCTCCGTCGCGACTCGGGAATCGGCGGACCGTTCGGGTCGCCATCGAGCCATTCGCGAACGACGTAGTAGTAGAACTGCTCGGTCCAGACGAGGCCTGCGTAGGCCTGCCGCATCAGCGCGCGTCGCTGCGGATCGGTCTCGTCCGCGGCCAACGCCGCATGGAACTCATCCGCCTCGGCGATCCGCTCGGCGAAGGTCCGATCGAAACCGTCGCCGAAGGCCGGCACGGGAATGTCGCCCGGATTGGCCAGTCTCAGTCGGATCGAGACGCCGGCGCCGGCGGCGATCTTCAGTCGGTAGCGCGCCGCCGCCTTGGTCCCGACTCGCTTCGGATTGACCGCATCGGCCTGACCGTCGACGACGTACCGGTGGAAGGCATCCTTGACGTACGGCTGAGGGTTCGGCTGTCCGAACAGACGCGAGCGATCGGTTTCGTTCTCGGTGAACAGCCACTCGGGAACGGTGCCGTCCGACGCCGTATCGGCATGCAGGACCATCGGATCGAGCGTCGCATGTTCCAGCTCGACCGGTCCGTTCGCCGCCGCCAGCGATGCGATCGGTCTCGGCCAACTCCCTTCGCGCTCGCTCCGCCATGACCAGGTGTTGCGGAACCAGACGGTCGGCAGGACGTCGATCGTCGCCGGTTCGGGCCCTCGGTTCCGGACATCGATCCGGATCAGCAGATGATCGGGCTCTTCCTTGGCGTATTCGACCTGCACGTCGAAGTAACGGGACTGATCGAAAACTCCGGCATCCTCGAGTTCGAACTCCGGTTCGGTCCGCGAGCGTTTGCGGTTCTCGTCGACCAATCGCGCGTAGGGGAACTCGGCTTGCGGGTACTTGTAGAGCCCCTTCAGGTAGCTGTGCGTCGGCACCGCATCCTGATAGTGATAGACCTCCTTCACGTCCTCGCCGTGATTCCCTTCGGGGCCGGTCAGTCCGAAGAGCCGTTCCTTGAGGATCGGATCGTTGCCGTTCCAGAGCGCCAGCGCGAAGCAGACGCGGCATTGCCGATCGCAGATGCCGAGCAGACCATCCTCGCCCCAGCGATAGGCGCGGCTGCGCGACTGGTCGTGCGTCAGGAAGTTCCACGGTTCTCCGTCGGCCGAGTAGTCCTCGCGGACCGTCCCCCACTGTCGTTCCGACAGATAGGCTCCCCAGCGCTTCCAGTTCCGATCGCGGAACGCATCCTCGGTCAGGCGTCGCTGTTCGGCGGTCTCTTGCGGCCCCATCGACCATCCTCTCAG
Source organism: uncultured Pirellulaceae bacterium (assembly GCA_964652385.1). GTDB lineage: Bacteria > Planctomycetota > Planctomycetia > Pirellulales > Pirellulaceae > UBA11682. The sequence goes on from CAZZBI010000065.1 coordinate 11,654, forward strand.
GTCGCCTTTCGGCGACTCGGGTTCGTTGTGCGGTTCATCCGGTGACTCGTCGGCCCGACGGCGTCTCGATCGATCGGCACCGGATCGAGCCGCTCCTGGCGCGTCCGACCGTGTGGCGATCAGCGAGTCAGCGGCGTCGTCCCGATCCGCCCGCTCAGTCGCCGTCGCGTCTCGGGCGATTCGGCTCGTCGCAGCAGTTCGGTCGCCGCAGCGAGTCGACCTTCCAGATCGATGCCGATCGCTTCGCCGGACGAGCGCTGCGCCTCGAGCGTCCTGCGGACATACTCGACCTTGCGCCGCGCCAGCGTCGCCTCGAGATCGGCCGCCGCTTCGACGCGACGGCGGTACCACTCGCTGTCGAGAATCGCTTGTCTCGTGAATGCTTCGCGGAACCCGGGCTCGTCGAACGCCGCGCTCGGCGCTCCCTCGGCGACCAGTTCCAGCAGTCGACGGAGCGGGGGACAGGCGAGCTCGATCGTGCCGTCGCGGAAATAGGCCTGAGCGATGGTGCGCTGCGCGTCGGTCAGATAGTCGATGCCCGCGGCATACGCCTCGGGGTCCTGCAGCTCCGGCTCGAGCAACCGGTCGTCGAACACCTTCCCCGGGTTGTCGAAAATCCGCCCCAGGAAGCGGCGAACGAACTCGCGGGTGATCCGATACCCCAGCCGCCCTTGCAGGATCGCTCGGCCCTGAAACTCGTAGTCGCTCAGTCGTTCGAGCAGTCCTTCGTCGATCAGCCGCTGCGGCTCGCGTTCCTCGGGTCTGATCCGACTCCAGATCTCCGGCACCAACAGGCTGATGTCGTGATCGACGCGGAACTCGGGGCCGATGTGCCCGGCCGACGTCGAGAAACCGCTCAGTCCTGTCAGGGCGTACGAGACGAGTGCGGCGTTCAGATCGATCGTCAGCGGCAGAGAGTTGAACGGTCCCTTGGTCATCGCTCCTTCGCTGCCGAAGCCGGTCGTCGACGGGCTCTTGCCCGACAGCGACGCCGCGAACTCGATCATCAGCTCGGGGAGCGGCTGGTAGTGGATCGGGTTGTAGACGCAGAGCCCCTTGATCCCCGCCTCGGGCTCGGGCGGGTTGTTGCGTCGTCCGAACAGCACCGCGTCGACCGGCATCGTCACGGGGACGTCGGGCGGGAGCGCGCGAAACAGTCGGATCCCCATTTCGGCCACGCCGAACTCGGCCGGGCGGACCAGATCGGGTCGGGTCTGGAGGTAACGGGGATTCTTCGAGACGCGACCGTCGATGACGCGCGGATCGGACGAGCTGACGACATAACGCGCCGAGCTGCTGCGCATCGAGCGGAGCAGCTCCTGCATCGGCGGCGTGAAGCGATCGAGATCGACGGCGTGGTCGATCATCTTCGCGACGGCATCTCCTTCCAGCGGCTGGAAGTTCGACAGGAAGTTGTTCGGCTCCGCCATGTCCGCCTCGGCCTGCTTGTCCATGCCGCGATGGATCGCTTCGTCAGGCCGCTGAAACAGTCGGTACTCGCAGTTGACCACGAACTTGTGGCTGAGCGTCGGATCCAGTCCGAGCGCCCGGAGTTCTTCGCCGGGCAGAACGACCGACGCGGTGATGTCGTCCTCGAGCTGCAGCTTTTCGGACGGCGCGAAATCCTGTCGCAGCTTGAAGGTCCGCCACGCCTGATCGCGCAGCAACCCGACTCGCAGGTACTGACCGACCAGGGTCCGGCCGTCGAACTTCAGCTCGTGCCCCGGGTGGCCGTTGACGACGTCGACGTAGAAGTGCCGACGCCACTCCTGATCCCAACCGGGGCGTTGGAATCGCTTGATGATGAAGACGATGGCGTAGATGTGGTTCGGAATCGACCGGAGCCATTCGTTGTAGGCCGGATCGTAATCGTCGCTCGGCGTGAGCAGCTTGATGACGCTGCCCAGCGACCGCTCCGGATCGAGCACGCCGCGACTGGGGGTCGACGCGTAGCTCGGCCGATTCGGCAGATCGGCTCGCCAGCGATCCGAATAGTCCCGCCCGAAGATCTCTTCGACCTGCTTCAGATCGCTCTCGAGATCGGCGACGAAGATCGGACCGTAGAGCATGAAGTCCTTGAGCGACTTGCCGATCTCGCTCTTCCCGCCGCCGCTGACGGTGCACGGCTTGTGGCAGAACGTGCCGGCTCCCATCGTTCCGATCAGCCGCCAACTCGGCGCGGCCGGATGCCGTTCCAGCCGGACCCGATAGCCGCTGGGGCCCATGTAGATCTCGCCGGGCAACAGCGGAATCGAGACCTCTTCGCCCTGATGCTTCCAGCGGACCGACTGTTCCTTGATCGAGACGACGGCGTTCTCGGGCACCAGGCGCAGCTGGGTCCAGCGGCGATGTCGAGCACAACCGAGCTGCGCATCGACTTCCAGCTGATCGCCGTAGTCGCGGACGACGTCGTCGAAGGTCCGATCGTTGTAGCGGCGACTGTCGAAGGCGAACTCGTCTCCCAGCGAGTAGCTCTGAAAGGCGATCGCACCTCCCGCATGCTCCTCTTCGACGTTCCCCATCAGGTTGGCCGCGTACGAGAGCTGCGTCTTGACCTCCTTCTTGCAGTAGCCGAAGTAGTTGTCGGCGATCAGCGTCACGACGACTCCCGACGCGTCGCGACTGGTCACCTTGAATGCCTGGCCGTCGTTGTACTTCTCGTCGGGATCGCTCCAGCACATCCGGTCGGCCTTCTGCCGCTCGGTCGCCTGATCGACATGCGGCAGACCGAGCTCGCGCTTCGTCAGCCGGATCAGATGGGGCGCCAGAATGACGCAGCCGGTATGCCCCGACCAGTGTTCGACATCCAGCCCGGCATCGGCCGCCGGATCGAACGGATTGCCGCCGTTGCCGAAGATCGACTCGACGAAGTCCAGGTTCGACACCAGGCCGCCGGGTGCGAAGAACCGGATCTCCATCGTCCGCTCGGCCGAGAAACCGGGGACCTCGGGCGAGACGATCGGACGGACGAGCAGACTGACGAATCCGCGGACCGGATGCGCTGTCGTGCTGGTGTAGGGGAGGGTGTCGAGCTGCGGGTCTCCCGCCAAGGCGCGCTGCAGCAGTCGGACGAAGGTCAGTCGCGGGACGGTCCGCTTGTCGTCCGAGATCGGCAGCCCTCCTTCCGCGACATGGAACGTCCCGACCGTCGTGCGGCGATCGTGCTTCGGATTGTGAAGCACGCCGTTGAGAACGCGATACGACTCGACCAGATCGTTCCGATACTCGTCCCGATCGAAGGGCAGCGACAGTTCCCGTGCGACTCCGGGGTGATCGAGAATCAACGTCCGCTCGGGAAGGCGGAACGAATCGGGATCGGCCATGTCGCCGTAGGTATCGGCCAGATACGCTTCGATGCGGGCATCGACCGGAGCGCGAACCGCCGATGCCGAACGGCGTCGCCGCGCCATCCGCTGCAGCAGCACAATCGCCTCGCCGCGAATCGGGTCGTCATCCGGATCGGCCGGAGCCGGATAACCGCCGGCGGCGAGCAACAATCGGATCCGCTCGCGCTGCTGGCGGCGGAGCTCCGCCGTCTCGGCCGGATCGGGGCGTCGCCCCACCTCGATTCCCAGGGTGCGAGCGACCCGTTCGCCGAACGACTCTTCCGTCGAAACCGGGAGCGATGCCGCTCCCCGAAGCTGCTCGCCCGAATTCACGTCCGACCTCTTTCGTCACCCGAGGACCATCGATTCGCGGATCGCCGCTGCGGCGAGGATCGCTCGCTCGGGAGGCGATCCGTCCGTGATCTGCGTGGTGGTGGAGTCGTCAGTATGGCGACTTTCGGACGGCCGGGGGACGGGAGGTCGATCGAGGGGGAGCGGGAGAGACGTACGCGACGGCGGAGCGGCGGATCCGAGCGATCTCGGTCGGTCTCGGCCGAACGATTGCCGCAAGAAGCGAACGAGTCCGTCGTGCCGGGGAGCGCGACGGACTCGCCGAGAGCGATTGACGTTGCGGACGAGTCGAGAAGCGAGGGAGCGCCCGAGGCTCGTCCCAGACAGGAACGTCAGTCGATGACGTCGATGCGGCAACCGACGCCGAGGATCGAGTAGAGATCGAGGGCATGCGGGCCGGACAGGCCGATCGAACGCGTCGGCTTGTCGCTGCCGAGACCGGCTTCGTGCAGGTAGGTTCCGTCGCTGAGCTGCAGGACGTGGCGACCGAGCGGATTGTTCCCCTCGAGCGCGGCGATCGGGCCGCTCGGCGCGTCGAATGCCATCCCTTCGCCCGATCGCTCGACGACCAGCAACTCGGTTCCGGGCTCGACGCCGACCAGCTCTCGCGTCTCGAACCGCCCCGCGTAGCGACCGCCGACGAACAGCGTCGCTCGGCCGCGCTGCTTCTCGATCCGCAGCCGGAACGGGCCGGTCACCACCTTGAGCTCGGTGCCGGGAGTCGGGTCGGCCATCGGCCCCGGGATCTTTTCCTGGTTGATGTTGTAGAGCAGCTCGGGCGTGATGCCGAAGGCGTTGGCGATCCCCGCGAGCGTGTCGCTCGTCCGGACGATGTAGATCTCTTCCAGATACGGCTCGGTCGAATAGATCACCTTGGCGGCCAGGGCATCGAGCCACTGATGCAGGGTCGTCTCCTGCTGCGAGTTCAGCCGGCGGTCGCCGTAGAAGAACGTGAGCTCCTGGAGCGCTTCGCCGAACTCCTCCTTCTCGACCAGCTCGTCCACGCGAGTCCAGGCGGCGTCCAGTCGGACGGCGAACTGAGCGTCGGCGATCGATGCGGCGCTCGAGGGGAGGTCCCGTCGATCGCCGGGCGAGACGGTCGCACCGTTCCCCAGCACCGCGGCGGTCGGCGGCGGCGTCGTCGAGGCGGGAGATCCGGACGCCGGATTGCGGACGAATCCGCCCGAGAGCGGAGCGGTCCCGCCGACTCCCGCGACGTTGCCGTCACGAATCGGATCCGCGGCTCGCGGTGCGAACGAACCACCCCCCGGAGTCGTCGGGGACGACGAGGCAGGAGGAAGCGACGTGGGGGGCGGAGTCGTCGGCGGAGTCGTCGGCGGCGGTACGGTCCCCGACGGAGCCAGCGAGCCGACGAGCGGATTGCGGGCCGGCGGCGCGTTGCCAGAGGCCGGCGGAGTCGACGGCGCGAGCGAAGGGGGTGGTCCGGTCGCGGAGCCGTTCGACGGCGTGATCGGCGGCGGGCCGAGCCGGTCGCTCGACGAATCGGTCGATTCGTCGGCCCCGCTCATCGCCTGATCCGAGCCCTCATCCCGGCTGCGGCCGTATTCGGCCAACATCTGATCGGGGTCGAGCTCCTCGTCGTCCGATTCGATCGCCGGCGCCTCGGCGATCGCGTAGCCATCCTCGTTGAACCGAGCCGGCGGCGTATTCAGGACCTGGTACATGCCGTACAGCACGCCCAGCAGCATGAGGCTGACGAAAGCGGTCTTCACGGAGTTCATCGGGCACCTCCCTGTGCCTTGTCGGCCGTCGATCGAACGGGATCGGAACGGCGCGCTGGATCGTCGGCGTCATCCGCCACGCTCGGTCGGGATCCTAGTCGCCGATGCCCGATCGCTGAACCTCAGCTTGACTTCGTTTTCGGCGGTCGAGCGAACTGCTAGCGGGCATCGGGGCGGGGCACGACAGCGAGTCTCCTCGCGCGGCGTCCTTCAGCGCGGTTCCGGTCGGCGTTCGTCCGGCTCAGGTCCGACCCACAGGGCCATGCAGAGGTCGTCCGCATAGCCGTCGCTCAATCGGATCCGATTCCTCAGTCGTCCCTCGTGCTCGAACCCGAGCGACTCGTACAGTCGCAGGGCGTGCGGATTGGTCGAGCGGACACGGAGTTCGATCCGTTCGATCCGCGCGGAGCGTCGCCCCCAGGAGATCGCGTGCTCCATCAGCCTTCGGCCGAGCCCCTGACCGCGAAAACCGGGATGGACGACGATCGTCAGCTGAACGACATGTCCGAGCGATTCGTAGCCGATCGGTTCGAGCATCAGGTGCCCGCGCAATTCGCCATCCGATTCGGCGACGACATACAGCCCCTCGGTCGCGGCGCGCTCGATCCGCCGCCGGTGGCCTTCGACCGACACTTCATGCGGTCGCGCGGCGAGCAGCCCTTCGTCGGCCGAGACCGTGGCTCGCTCGGCCGCCGCGATCCGTTCGGCGTCTTCGATGCGAGCCGGTCGAATCGTCGTCATGGTTCTCGCTCGTTCTCCGCGGTGATCAGCGATGTCCGCGACGAAGCCGCTCAGCGACGCGGCGTCGGCACGATGTCCCGGACGCGGTCGAAGACGTTCCGCGACGAACGAGTCGGCTCGGCGGCATCCCCCGCTGTCGATTCCGAGGCGAGGCGCGTCTGGCGTTCGGCATCCAGGATGACGCGCGGCCAGTAGCCTTCGAGCAGTCGGTACGGACCGACGAGATTCCCTTGCTGCAGCTGAAGCCGCGCGACCGAGATGCGCTGGAAGAGAACCTTGCGGTCCGAGTCGTCGAACCAGCCGTCGAGCACTTCGAGGCCGTCGATCTCGAGATCACCGGCCCCCATCAGATCGAATCCGACTCGCAGTTCCTGCACGCCGTCGCACGGAAGATCGTCGAAGTGGACGGCGAACGGCGTCCATTCGGGACCGATCGCCCCGCCGATCCCCTCGCCATGCCCGAGGCCGATCGGCGCGAACTGGTAGTAACCGCCGTCGGGCGTCTTGGCTTCGAGCGACAATCGCAACGGAGCGGGGCGCTGCGGATCGCGCGAGCGGACTTGGATCTTCAGGGAGAGTCGGCCGGAGCGGGGAAGCGGCAACGGGCGACTCCGCGCCCAGAGCACCTCGCCGCGACTCTCCATCCGCAGCACGCCGGTCCCTTCCTGAGCCGAGTCGGAGGATTCGGTGCGGACCGCGGCGGTCGACGAGACGAGCCATCCGGGCAACTCGTTCCGCGCCGACAGTTGCTCGAAGTCGCCGTTGTCGACCGGCACCCGCCGCGCCGAGCCTTCGCCCAGCCCGTTGACGTTCGCCAGCAGGCGATCGAGTTCCTGCTGCAACCCGGCGGTCGCCGCCGCGGGGAGTTCGGTGCGGACGGCTGCCACGCGCGTCTCGGGAGCGGAACAGCTCCAGGCCGCCAGCGCGTAGGGAGCGAGTTCGATCGTTACCGGATCATCCGCCGAAGCACCGAGCGCGACCGCCGAAGGTCCGACCGCCTCGATCG